>NZ_PJBS01000286.1 GCF_002836055.1 Psychroflexus sp. MES1-P1E | reverse complement strand
TAGATGATTCTCATAATTATTAATAAAATTTAAAATATACTTTTTATTCTTCTTACTTTCTTTTACACTATCACCAATTTCAAAACCGACAACTAACTCATAGAAAAATTTGTGTAGAGTAGAAATATTGACAGTATAGTCATCAATGCCATCTGGAACTTCTGCTAACGCTAAAATTCTTTTAATATCGCTCACTAATGCGTGATTATAAGTTAAAATTAAACTTCTTGCACCTTGTTGAGTTGCTAAATCACAAGCAATTGATAGAAGTTTAATTGTTTTCCCTGTTCCCGCTCTTCCAGATATTATGATTAATTTATCTCCTATTGCTTTGGCATACTGCTGTTCATTTAAGATTTTACTTGTAATTCGTGCTATTTTTTTTCTTGTTAATTCTCCAGCACCATCTTTTACTCTTTTGAACAAATCGAAAATTCTATCAATTTCATCAAAATCAATTTCTTGATTTCTTCTTAAACAATTGAAAGTTGAATATCCTTTTAAATTGCCAGTATTCCTATCTTTTGAAGTCCAAGGAATTGACTGAATACACGCTAATTGCATTAGAAATCTCATTCCAAAAGTACTGGGTAAATAATTATGTTTATCGTGGATTTTTGTATTGTCACCCAATAAATTTTTGATTGAATCCCAATTCACATTTCTTAACCAAATAAAATTACAGACGTATGGAGAAAAGTTAATTCTATCTTTAAAAAAATTTGTTAAAGAATATTTTTGGTTTTCACTTTGAGTAGTTACATCTGAACGTTTATTATTATATTTTACAGAAAGGGTTAATCCATCAAGACGTATATCCGTTGCTCTGTGTCTTTTTGTTTCGAATACAAAGCAAAAATCATTAATAAAAATAGTTCTCATTTTTTGTTCAAGTTCACCATCTGGTGACTTTGATTTTGCTTTTATTTTTTGTCTATACTTTTCAAATTTTCCAATAGCAATTAAATCAATATCTTTAGTTGATTGTCCAAATAGGGTAGCGTTGCAAAGAATTAGAATTTCGCCATCAATTTGAGCATTCCGAAATTCAGATTCAAATATTTCCTTCAAAGCTATTGCATCCTTAAATTCATTTGTTTCTTTATTTCCTTTTATGTTTATTTTTACTGCCATTTTTCAAATTACACACAACGTTTTTGTGTATGGTTAGTTGCGTGGTTAGGCATCCAATTTAGTAAACAAATACGAACCTGAGAAAATTCCGAAGGAATTTTCTCAGGTTCGTATTTGCCAAAGCAATTAATTATACACGTCTTAAGTTAGCATTTTAATAAAAACCCTAAATTAAGGCATATAAATAAGAAAGAACAAAAGAGAGGAATAAGGTTATTATACACGCAGAGACTTAAGA
>NZ_PJBS01000285.1 GCF_002836055.1 Psychroflexus sp. MES1-P1E | reverse complement strand
AAAAGATAAATGTTGGTTTCAATAGTTTTGATGTAGAATTTCTAAACATATTGAATAAAGGTGATAAAATTATATTTGGTATTTCTGATCCTCCTTTAAAATATTATTTCAACTTAATTGATATTACTAAAAATGCCACCAAAAACAAAAGAGTTGAAAAAGTTATTTTAGGTGATTATCACTTAAATAATTTTGATCCTAAGCCTATTTCAAATTCTTTAGACTTGATAAAGCTTTATAAATCAAAATTACTTAATGATAAAGATATAATTATACAAGGACCTCCCGGTACTGGTAAAACTTTCTTTATCTCTAGGCTCATTTTGGAACTTTTGAATCAAAAAAAATCCATTTTAATCTCTACTCTAGCCAACAGGTCATTAATTGAAATAGCTAACAAATACTTTACAATCTCAAATGCAAAAAAAAATGTTGTTTATAAATCTAACTTAAAACTCGAAGAATCAAAAGAAGTTAAAGATTTAAGGCCTATGCCAAAAGACTTTATGCCTTCTGAAAGCAATATTCTTTTGACCACCTTTTATAGAATGACTGGTCTAGCAGTTGAAATTGGTAAGGAGCCTGTTTACGACTATTTAATTTTAGAAGAGGCAAGCCAATGTTTTTTAGGAACTATTGCAGCTGCTAAGAAGTTAGGTAAAATTATCATTATGGTTGGTGATCCTTTACAACTTCCTCCAGTTGTTAACCAGAATAATTCAGGTCAAATTTCTTCAGACATTAATTTGATGTTAGAATCCTTCGCTTACTATGCGTCAACTATTAATTGTCCAAAATATAAATTCACAACTACCTTCAGACTTTCAGAAAAAGCATGTTACCAAACAAATACATTTTATAACAATAGTCTAAAATCAAAATCTGAAGTTCAGAAAAACAATTCTATTCTTAAAAATTTATCATCGATTTATAACAATGAAGGCGGTTCTTCTCTTTTTTATTATGATTCAAAAAAACTAAATGAATTATATGAATTTATTTTTTCGGAAATTAAAAACCTGCTAAGGCTTGACTCTGCATTCAATATTGCTATACTTTCTTCAACTAAGAAAGGTGTAAAGTTACTTAGAGACAACTTACTTCATAAATTCAACGATTCACAAGACCAAATCATCATTAATACTGTAGATGGTGTTCAAGGTCTTACAGTAGACTTTTGCTTTTATTTCGCATACTCTGACGGTAATCCAAGTTTTTCATTTAAAATCAATCGATTTAATGTTGCATCAAGTAGGGCAAAATATTGCACATTAATACTAATAGATGAAATTTATAAAATTATTCCTCCTTATAAAGGTTTAGTAGGTGATTTTATTTCAAAATGTTCTTATAGTGAAATTGCGATTGGCACAGAAAAGATTAATCAATATAAACCTAAAGGAAAAAGTGAAAGCAGCGAAAAG
>NZ_PJBS01000284.1 GCF_002836055.1 Psychroflexus sp. MES1-P1E | reverse complement strand
GGTGCGTTATTTTTTCGGTTTTATTCTCTCATATTCTTTAAAATCCAATAAAGCTCCAAATAAGAGCTTTTATAGTTGAAGTTCTTCTCTTATCATATTTGTCATATTTATTTCTACGAAAAAAGTTAACCCAAACAGGAAAAAATCTATGTTCTTGTTCGAGTAGTTTGGCTTCCAGGTCTATGAGTTTTTCTTCTGTAGTTTTTTCTTCCATTTTTTTAACAACAGATGATGATAATTTTGAACAACTCCCGCATTTGCATTTATATTATAAAGTTGAGTTTAGATAATTAAACAATTTTCGATAATTCTAATGCCTTAATAATTACACCACTATATTTGTTAATGTTATTCACTAGTTTGGCTTTTCTTTCATTTTCGTTTGTGCTTTCTTGAATATCATCAATAAATTCTTTGAATAGTTCAAGTTCTTCTTCTTCAAAAACATCTTTTATTTCTAGTGCATCAAATGGCAACCAATAAGATGCTTTTTTATAATCCTCTGCAACTTCATTAATTATATGTTGCATTCTTTGTCTTCTCGATGAAAATGATGGCATAATTTTTATTTTAATTGAAATAATTATTTATTGTATTTTGAATATTGTTATCTATTGTACCTATTATATCTGAAGGATTAATTCCAATAATCTTTTTAGTTAGAGCATTTACTTTTTCGTTAGCCTCACTATATTTTTCAAGAGAAAGCAAATAATTTTGCACCTCTTTATTAATATTTATTACCTTTTGTGAGTTTTCTTTAGATTTTAAGATTAAAGCATTTTCCTTACTAGATATAGTTTTTAGTAGCTCTTCTCTAACTGCTGCTGCTCCAGTAGCTATATCTATTGTTTGGTCTCTAGTTAATGATGTTCCTTTTGGGATATTCAATTTTGTTCTGTATTTATCTTCAATTAGATTATAAATGTTATCCCAATCCTCATCTAATATTGCTCTCTCAATATCAGCTAAAGCTTTTATCACATTTTCATTTTCTGCTTGTAATCTTTCTATACCTTGAGTTACTGAAGAACTAAGGATTGACGCGTTTTTAGGAATAGACGCACAGCTAACAATGACTAAAAATGTTAGTGTAATTAAAATTTGTTTCATAAAATTTGTTTCTATGTATTTGATTTACAATATAGTATTTTTTTTTGTTATACTAATTTTTTTAAAAAAATTAATGTATCGAGTCATTTCAGTAAATTCATAAGAGTGAGTTTTAATGCACCACAACGTTAAATCTAAGGGTAGATTTTGCCCGAATTATTAACATATAAAATTGACAGAATGAATAAAAAAGATATAATATTTAAAAATGCAGGGCTAGAAGGAATGCTTAAAAATATGGGTTGCTATGAAGTTGTGCTTAAATGTATGGAGATATACGCACAGCAGAAAGGGCAAACTTTACCTTTAGATAG
>NZ_PJBS01000283.1 GCF_002836055.1 Psychroflexus sp. MES1-P1E | reverse complement strand
AACCTTATTATCGCAAAATGCGTTACAAGATTTACGAAGCTATTATAAAACTTGGAAACCTAAGGAGTATTTGTTTGAGGGACAGAAAGGAGGAAAATATAGCGGTCAATCTGTAGTTAAAGTGGTGAAGACCGCAGCTCATAAAGCAAAGATCAGAATAACAGTAACTCCTCATATGCTTAGGCATAGCTTTGCTACACATCTCCTAGAGGCAAGAGTAGACTTAAGATAAATTCAAGTATTATTGGGACATCAATCCTCAAAAACTACAGAAATTTATACTCATGTAGCAACAAATACTTTTAAAAAAATAAAAAATCCTCTTGATTCTTAGAATTATATAAAAGATATATAGAACATATGTTCTATATACCATTGTTAGGCACAATGTAAACCGAAATTAACGCAAAATGAAAAACCTACTTCCTTTTATTATTTCTTTCTTTTTACCTGGAGCAGGACAGTTTATTCTTAAAGACTTTAAAAAAGGTGGAATTATTTTATTAGTAGATATAGTTTCAACATATCTTATTTTTAATATAGACTTCTTGGATTTAATCCCTTTATGGTTTCCTCACATAATTATTATGATTTGGGCACTTTTTGATATTTTCGATAAGATTGAAAAACGTGATGGAAAAAAATCGGCAACTAGATATCTTGCATTTAGTTTACTTATTGTAGTTATTTTATTTCCTTTAACTCTAACTCTTTTGACAACTGGAATTTTTAAAGGTGCTGAATTTATAACGAATGAATACGTTAATGAAGACAGAACTAAAGAAGAAATGAATAAAATATCGACGGAATTAAGTCTTTATAAAAATCATTATGGAGTTTTTCCAGAAAATTACGAATCATTTATTAGACGTAAACCTATTTGGGGAAGTTGGAAAGCAGATAGCTAGAAAAATCCATATAAATATGAATTAATTGACTCTGTAAATTACATACTGATTTCTGCTGGAAAAG
Source organism: Psychroflexus sp. MES1-P1E (assembly GCF_002836055.1). Classification (GTDB taxonomy): domain Bacteria; phylum Bacteroidota; class Bacteroidia; order Flavobacteriales; family Flavobacteriaceae; genus Psychroflexus. Next base: position 470 of record NZ_PJBS01000283.1, on the reverse strand, counting down.
ATGGAATTTACAATAACGCAGATGATTTAATAAGAAAAAATTGAAAAAACACAGTGCCTAACTCCGTGTAAAAAAAATTGCTAGTAAAAGCCTACTTATGAAAATCCTCGCGGATTTTCTTGGTTTGTGTTTTATTTACTAACTTCATCGCTTAAACCACGCAATTTTCCTTACACAACAACGTTACCTGCAAGCCAATATGAATCCTATTTCAAATTTAATTGATAGAATAAACAACGAAAATCTTTGGGATAGAGAAATACAATTAGAGCGCAATGAATATCTAAAGGTGAAAGGTAGTATTGACACTAATATCTATTTAGTCATAAATGGTAGTTTGAGAATATTCGTAATTGATGAATACGAAGAACACACAATTAGGTTTGGATATAAAGACAATCTGATAGCTTCATTAGATTCATTTTTAAATGAACAACCTTCTGATTTCTATATTCAAGCATTAAAAAAAA
>NZ_PJBS01000282.1 GCF_002836055.1 Psychroflexus sp. MES1-P1E | reverse complement strand
TTTTCTATTTGATTTTTATTTACTAAATTAAGTGCTTAAACACGCCACTAATCATACACAATCACGTTAGGTTTCATACAAAAAAACAATCAAATATTGAACAACATTCAGTTCAAGATAAATTGACATTAATAGATTTAAAATTATGGAAGATATATACATTAATGGACGCAATAAAGTCTCAATTGAATATGATAATAAAATTGTGTCTAATGTTTATATTGACGGAAAAAAACATGAGTTTGAGGATACTAAGAATGAAGGAAAATTAAAATTTGCCTTAAAAACAAAACGTAATAAATACAAAAAATTTCTAAACTTTCAATTTGAAAACCTTCTTGTATTAACAGGAGCAGGTTCGTCTGTTGGCATAGGAAAAGACGATAAAAAAGGTAGGCTACTAACTGGCTTATGGGATGATACTGTGGAATTAGTGAGTGAGAAAGTTCTACATAAATTATGTGAACTAGTACATTATACAGATAAAAAAGAAGACGACAGTTATGTGAAAAACCTGGAAAAACTTCTCTCTTTTGCAAATTCAGCAAAAGAGTACGTAAACGACCCAGAAGGAGAAATTAACATAACCGAGCTAATTAATCAGATAGAATCTTTAATAAAAACTAAATGTGAATTAGAATTACCAAATAATTCTCCACACAAGGAACTACTAGAGAAAATTACTAAACGAAAAGTAACTTTGCCAAGAGCTAAAGTTTTCACTTTAAATTATGACACTCTTTTTGAACAAGCTGGAATACAAGGGAATTTTACAATGATTGATGGATTTTCATTTTCATTTCCAAGAATATTTAGTGGTAGGAATTTTAATTATGATATTGTTCAAAGAGATAATAGTAGAGTAAAAGAAGAAGACAACTTTGTAAGAAAAGTATTTCATTTATATAAGCCACACGGTTCTGTAGATTGGGAAAGATTAGAAAACGGAAGTATTAAACAATCAGAGAAAGTTGATAAAGCATTAATGATTTATCCGAAAGAGAGTAAATATGAGAGTTCTTATGAACAACCTTTTTTTGAGATGATGTCTAGATTCCAACAAAACTTACGAAAAGATAATGTTTTACTTATTTGTATTGGATTTAGTTTCAATGACAAACATATAGTAACAGCAATTCAAGAAGCTCTTGAACAAAATCCTAGTTTTCAATTAATGGTTGTTAATAAAGGAATAAGTCAAGTTGGAAATTTCAATAAAGAACTTTATCGAATTGCACAAGAAAATTCAAGTGTAGTACTTATTGATGAATTATTTTCTGATTTCTCTATCAATTATCCAGATTTAAAAACTTATAATCAAGATGAAAATGATAAAATAGTAGTTAGTTTAAATAATAATGGAAATGATTAGAAATCCATTTGATCATAATTATTTCTTAGGATATATAAATAATGTATCTCCTCAATTTATCAATGTTCACTTTCCTTCAAGTGTATTATTGAAATCTTTCATTCATAAAGGAGAA
>NZ_PJBS01000281.1 GCF_002836055.1 Psychroflexus sp. MES1-P1E | reverse complement strand
CCCACCATTTGAAAAAATCGTGCAAGCGAGAAAATTTTGGCGAAATAATTAAAACTATGACTATTAAAAACCGAGATGAATAACGAACTAATTGAACAAAAAAGTTGGTGGAAACGAAATTGGAAATGGCTCGTTCCAGTAAGCGGAATAATGATAATTTCACTCGTGATTTTTTTCTCAACTGGAATGGGCGGAATTGCAACCGATTTGGCTCAAGCGTATGCCGATACTGAACTTTATGAAAATGCACTCGAAAGAGCTAAATCCGATGAAAGAGTAACGGAATTGTTGGGCGAAATTGAGCCGATAGATAAAATGGCGATAATGGAGGGACAAGTTGAGTTTAGCAATGAAAACAAAACTGTAAATTCAACTATTCGGATTGTTGGCGATAAAGGAAAAGCACGAATGGATATTTCTGCCGACCGAATAAAAAATAAATGGAATTACACGAAAATTAAAGTGCGAATTAAAAATCCACCTGAGTTAAAACAGACGATTGAAATATCAACAACGGAATAAAAACGGTGGGCAACAATGTATATAAAAAATAGCGCAAGTCATTGCTAACACAAAAGTTTGGGCGTTTTTGGAAAGTCGCCAAATTTTTAAATTTGACGATTTCCAACAAAAAAATAAATAGTAAAATTTAAAAATTCGGCTTGTGTTTATCCGAAAAGTAACCGCTTATTTTCAGCGCTACTTTTCATATACGAGACGTTGCCAGTAATGTAAAAAAACCTCGTTAAAATTAAGCAGATGAACAATAAACTGAACATTTTTTGTAACATTAAATAGAAATTCAACACTAATTGTTCAATGATTAAAGACATAATATTTCAAATAAAATACTCGTTTTCTCAAATATTCTTCAATCGAAAAAAAGAGTTAAATCAAAGATTAAAAGAATCATTTGGAAAATTGAAAGATGATTCCTTTGACTTTGATAACATTGAAAAATACTTCAGAAAAAAAGACAATTCAAAAGTTCATCAAGTATTATCAGACAAAACTTGTAATGACTTGGATTTTGATGATTTGTTTATGTTTCTTGACCGAACTAACTCAAAAGTTGGTCAACAATACTTTTACAATAATCTTCGCACAATAAAAGTAAATGAAAAACAAACCAAGTTAAACGAAGACTTAATAACCGAATTATCAGAAAATCCTGAATTAAGAATTTCGGCACAAAAAAAGATCGAAAAACTAAAACATAAAGATGCGTACTATATAACTAGGCTATTTCAAGAAGAGCATCTAAATCCACCAAAATGGTTTTTTATTATAAAATTATTGTCGTTTACAAGTTTAATGTCACTGATTTTTGCTTTTTTAAACCCTATATTTTTCATAATTTTATTAGGTGTTTTCTGTATTAATTTTGTGATTCATTATTGGAACAAAAATAATTTAGTCCAATATGTAAGTTCAATACCACAACTTTTTAGACTTAATATTGTGGCTTCACATTTATTTGTCAATCCAATAT
>NZ_PJBS01000280.1 GCF_002836055.1 Psychroflexus sp. MES1-P1E | reverse complement strand
CAATAATAACGACATTTACTATTTAAATTGGTATTAGTCGTTTGTCAGTCAGAAATTCAGTCCATTTCTTGGCTTCTTTGTTTTCCGCTTTTATTTCGCTTGAGGTTTTTTCGGCAAATTTTTTTCGTTTCTGTTCCAAAAGCAATCCAATTCTGCGTTTTGAGAATCGTTTTCTTTCGAGTTTTTTTTGTTCTTTTTTCCAGTCAGGTTCAGGTGAATCGGCCCAATATTTTTTCCCTAAAACAGAACCACAATCGCAATCTTTAGTTGTCGTTAATAAAGTCTACATTTCATTACAATTTGGTATATTCAATTTATATTCTGCGAAATTCAATCCGAATTCAGAAGCAATTTCCTTAATTTTGGAATAATTAGATTTCTCTTTGGTAACTAAAAAGTTGAATTGACACATAATTTTTTTCAGCTTGTTGGTAATGTGATTTCATTTCAATTGTTGCTTCTGCCTTTTCTAAATTGACTTCTGCTTTTGAAACGCCTTTCACTTTTGAAATTATTTCTTCAAGGTTACTGCTACAAGCTTTGCAGGTCATTCCGTGAATGTGATACCTGTGTTTCATGGGTCTTTTCTATTTTAAACATAACTAAAAATAACCAATGGGAGAATTATCTTGGAATGATTTATAAACGCAACATTTTTTTTCAGTCTTTAATTCTTGTGTTGATTACTATTCATTATTCATCATTTGCATTCCTTTGTCATTCATCATTCGCATATTAGACTTCAGACACTCATCGCTCATAAAACCATCTTTATTCATCATCTGCATCATTTTATTCATCATTTTTCCATCTTTCATAATGTTTTGCATCATTTCTTCTGTGATGTTTCTTCCTTTCATCATATCATTATTACTCATACGCATAGCACTGCCCTGCATCATCATATTCATCATTTCACTGTCTCCTTGCATCATTTGCAAAGCCTGTTGATTAGCTTTTATTTTAACTTTAAATTCTGTCATCATTACATTATCTTATACGATGTTTTGCATCATTTTATCTCTGGTTTCTGAATTTTACATCATATTTTGTAAATCTGCATCTTGATTACAACTTGATAATGTAACAAGACCAATTACTGCTAAAAGTGTTACTAATGATTTTTAGTTTTATTGATTAAAATTTTAATTATTAATTCAATTCCTAATCTAAGTCTAATAGGCTATTTACAATTTACATAATTATGTCTATTGTTTATATAGTTTTGAGATATGACTTTTCAAGCCACATTCCGCATTAGAGTATAATTTGCCCTATGGAACAACAAAAACTAAGTTTAATTTTGTTTACATTGACGATGGATGTCAGCATTATAAAAAACTTTAAAAAAAACCATTCAGAGCTTTTTTCATCACTAAATAATTAAATTGGTTTAATTTATTCAGAATAAAGACAAGAAATGATATCACGAATAGGTATCAAATATGTTTTTTTCATTGGGATTTCTTTCATTTTTGCAATGATTTACAACG
>NZ_PJBS01000319.1 GCF_002836055.1 Psychroflexus sp. MES1-P1E | reverse complement strand
ATTGAAATCAAAAATAATTAGCGTAGCCTTGGCTACGGTAATTATTTTTGATGAAGAGCAGGCGAAAAAGAAACGATTTATTGCGTCATTATAGGTCTAGTTTGGTATAACACCTGGACTAGTTTTTAAACGAGTTAATAGGTCTTGATGTGCTCGTTTTACCAAAACCAACAATTTGTCCTCTAAGGTTTTTATCTCTTTTTTGAGCTGTGTTACACTGCGCTTTAAAGATCTTACAACTGCTTTACTTGGATTGCCCATAACGGATTCTCCATGTAATTTGTTTTTTCAGCATAGTGCTCTGTTTTGTATATACAAAAAGGAGTCTAATCATTTGCAAGCACTCTGTTAGATGCTTGGAGTTACCTTGCCACAGTTTTAGATCTACCTTTTTAGCATACTCACAAATAAGTTTTGAATCGCTCTTATCGGTCTTGATTTTTGACAACTTCATCTGTATAAAGCGTTTCAATGCTAATGGATTTTCTACCGATACTTTTAGACTAGACTCAAGTAAATGGTTAGCCAGTTGATAATGATAATACCCTTTAGCTTCCATCACGCAATGGCTATCATGATTTAAGAGTTTTGCAAACTTTTTAAAGCCAGAAGGATTATTTTTAAACTGATAGTAATTACCATCTGAATCTGTAACATCAAACACTAAATAACTAATGTCAATTTCAAAATATTTAATATCTTTATTTATAGAAAAATGTTTTTTTTGAAAGTAAATACTACGCGAGTTTCAACGACACTTCGACAAGATCAGTGCAACGCTTAAAATCGAGGTCTAAAAGCCTCATAGAAATCTGCGAAAGAAAAGAGAGGGGATTTATCCCGAAGCTTCGGGGTTGACAAGTTCATAGTCTCTGCGTATATGTTAACCTTAATTCTCTCTTTGGTACTTTCTGATTTACATCTAAATTTAATGAATTGTAAACTTAAGTTGAATATAAAACATTTGGCAATCAGTGAGTTATCAGGTATTTCAGCTCGTATCAAAAGTACTTGTAAATTGACAGGAAAGTGCTTCGAAATGCCAAACTTTTGATATACGTAACTATTATATCCAATGCTAAAAAACACTACATTAGAAAATATTTCCAAAACCAATACTTAATTGAACTAAAATGGCCCGGACCGATAAAAATACCAAAGAAAAACAGGAAGAAGCAGATGTGCTTAAAGTTGAATTAATTGCCATAAATAAAGAGCGTGTATTTCAGAAAGAAGAGAAAAAGAAACGAGCCGCTGAATTAGTAATTGCAAAAAAAGAACGGGTATTTCAGAAGGAAGAGAAAAAGAAACGAGCCGCTGAATTAGAAATTGCAAATAAAGAGCTGGTATTTCAGAATGAAGAGAAGACGAAAAGAACCGCTGAATTAGAAATTGTAAATAACGAGCTGATATTTCAGAATAAAGAGAAGACGAAAAGAACCGCTGAATTAGAAATTGCAAATCGACAGCTTATTGATTTCTGTAACATTGTGTCTCATAATTTAAGAGCACCGCTTGTAAACATTGCCATGCTGGTTGATTTTATGCAGGAAAGCAAGGATGAAGATGAACGAAATGACCTGTTGAAAAAAACAAAACTTGTAACCACCCATTTAAATCATGTGTTTAACGAATTGGTGGAATCGGTTCAGATAAGGCAAGACACCGAAGTAAAATCAAACAAGATAATTCTGAAGGACTGTTTAGATAGTATTCTTATCGGATTTGTATCCGAGATTGAAGCCTACGAGGCAGATATTCAAATAAATTTTAATGATATCCATGAAATTTATAATCCAAGGAAATATATAGATAGTATACTTACAAATCTTATAAGTAACACCTTGAAATATAAATCACCGGATAGAAAACCAGTTGTCAAAATTAAGTTCGAAAAAATAAACGGGAACATTATCTTATCTGTTGCTGACAATGGTTTGGGAATAGACTTGATAAAGTATCAAGACAATCTTTTTAAAATAAGAAAAACTTTTCATAAGCACACAGATGCCAAAGGATTCGGCTTGTACCTTGTCAAAACTCAGGTGGAGGCAATCGGTGGAAAAATATGGGCTACGAGTATTCCTAATATAGGTAGTACCTTTTTTGTTGAATTTAAAACCCAAACACATGAATAAAGTTAAAACACTTGGAATCGTTGATGATGATAAAATCTATACTTTCCTGGTCAAAAAAACCATAGAACAGACAAATCTTGTTGGTATGATTAAAGTTTTTGACCACGGCTTAGATGCGATAAATTTTTTAAAAAAAAATGCAGACAATCCCGATACCCTGCCTGAAATAATTCTTCTTGACCTTTCCATGCCTGTACTGGATGGATGGGGATTTCTTGAAGAATACATACTGCTTAGCCCAAAGCTAGGCAGAAAGATTATTATTTATATTATTTCATCCTCCATATCACCATATGATATTGCCAAGGCAAAAAGTATAAGTTTAGTTACCGACTTCATTATTAAACCCATTTCCAAAGAAAAGCTGATCGAAATATTTAAAGAACTGTAAGTTGTTCATACAAAAAAACGGCCTTCTGCCGCATAAAAAATGATAGCGGACCTTACGATATACAATAAAAGACTGGCTAAAAACACTGTATAAATTTAATAGGGCAAACCGCTCTACCCAAGCCATTATGCTCTTTCCGTACCTTTGCAGACCGAAGAAAATTGCGTTTCCAAAACGCCTTACTAACTTTGTACTAACCGTTGTACACAATTAGAAAAAATATGAAAATACAAGGAAAAATAGTTGGACTACTTATTCTTCTTCTAATGTTTAGTTGTGCAAAAAATGAAGATGCTTCATTTGAAATGGCGGATGATGAGGCAATAGCTTCAAAAACCGAACAGCAAGAAGAAATTAATGTTGAACGAAAGTTAATAAAAGAAGGGCGAGTCGAATTTGAAACAGATAATATTAGTTCTACTCGAAAATTAATATTTGAAAGTATTGGAAAATACAAAGGATACACCTCTTCTGACCAAGAATATAAATCTATTGGTAGAGTGAGTAATACGATAGTAATTCGAGTTCCTGCCAATAATTTTGACTTACTATTAAATGATGCTACTAAAGGAGTAGCAAAATTTGATAGCAAAAATATTGAAGTAAAAGATGTGACTGAAGAATTTCTTGATATTCAGGCTCGAGTTAAAACTAAAAAGGAACTTGAAAATAGATATTTAGAATTACTCAAAAAAGCAAATAGCGTAACCGAAATATTGGAAGTTGAAAAACAAATCGGCCAATTACGTTCTGAAATAGAATCTATTGAAGGACGATTAAATTATTTAAAAAGTAAAGTTTCGTTATCCACTCTAACAATGACTTTTTATCAATCAATACCGAATGAAACCGAATTTGGAAATAAATTTAAGAATGGATTTAAAAGCGGTTGGGTTAACTTAATTTTGCTCTTCGTTTTTTTGACCAATATTTGGCCATTTATCTTAATCGGAATAGGACTAATACTTGGAATTAAAATGTGGAGAAAAAGAAAATAAAAGTGGGTAACACTGTATATAGCAAATAGGGCGTTTAGTGATTTACGAAAGTTCAGTGCTATTAAGAAACACCGCCAAATCGTTGATTTGGTCTTTAATATGAATAAATTAAAAACAAAATACAACGTTTTGGCTCAGTGCAAACTCGAAAGTTTATCGCCTCCTACTGCCCTGCTCGCCATATACTAAACGTTAGCTGCAGGCTGACTCAAACCAATAAAAAAAAAGATAATAAATGGAAAAATTAAAAGGAAAAGTAATAATCATAACAGGTTCTTCAAGAGGTATTGGATCGACCATTGCCAAAACTCTTGCTAAAAATGGTGCAAAAGTGGTGGTTAATTGTTCAGGCAGTGAAGAAACAGCCTTAAATGTAGTAAATGAAATTTTACAAAGTGGTGGACAAGCTATTGCTATCCAAGCTGACGTTAGTAAATCGGAAGACGTAAAAATATTATTTCAAAAAACCATTGAGAGGTTTGAAAAAATTGATATTTTGATAAACAATGCTGGAATTGCAATTTATAAATTGATCAAAGACACAACGGACGAAGATTTTGATAGAATTTTTGATATAAATGTAAAAGGGGTGTTCAACACTATGAGAGAGGCATCTACACTTTTAGCTGATAATGGAAGGATAATTAATTTTTCGAGCTCTGTAACACGACTAATGTTGCCGACTTATGGAACATATTCCGCCACTAAAGCTGCAGTTGAACAGCTCACTAGAGTGTTTGCGAAAGAAGTAGGAACTAAAGGAATTACAGTAAATTCTATTTCACCAGGTCCAGTTAATACTGAACTTTTCAAACAAGGGAAAGATGAGGAGGTTATAAAACGTTTGGCTTCAATGTCAGCTTTTAATCGAATTGGCGAACCTGAAGACATTGCAAAAATCATCTTATTTCTTGTAGACGATGATTCAAAATGGATAACAGGACAAAATATTGGAGCAAATGGCGGATTTGCTTAACTAATAAAGCCAGCAGCCAATCGAGTGGATGGCTCCGCCATCAGATGACGGAGTGCACCCTTCACGCGACCGTACATAGGCATCCTCCCGGAAAAATTGGGACAGGCTGTATACGGCGGTTCGCAATCCGTCTTTTCAATCGCTCTTTACACCAATCGAAACTATTCTGTACTTTATTAAAGGGCTACACATTTTCTGGGGGTTGCCCAGTAACGAAAATTAATGCTCCCTGAATAATTTCCAGAAGGAATGCCTTCAGTCCTTCCCCACTTGTGAAACCTATGCAGTTTTATGCAACTCGTTTCTCGTGGGTACTATCATCCCGAGGCTTCGGGACTGACTTCTCTACCTAACCAACTCGTAGTTGTAGAGACCTCCCTAGAGCCTGCCCCGATTTTTATCGGGGTAAGAGCGTCTTCTTTCTTGTGATCCCTGCCTTATCTACTATTTCGGTTATCACTTTTCGTGTTTTGGACTTTACAATGATGTGCTTGCTTATCCAACCTAATAGCCTTATATAAGGTTCCTGCTTGGCCTGTCCAGAGCGTAGCCCTAGAATTAGTACCAGAATTTATAGTCCTGCCTTCTTCAGATTTTATACTATTAAACCAGATACTTGGCATGACATCAAGTATGAAAGAATAAATAATCATTTTAGATTATTTGAACTAGAAAAATTATATGCATCGCATAGTGGTGAAAAATTGGCAATGAATTACTTTAAGATCAATCGATTATTTGAAACCAGTGGTGCGTTATCTGTTAAGAATTTTCTTGAAGATAGTTGGTTAAGTATGAGGAATGCTAATATAAATTTATGGCAAACTGCTACTTATGAAGCATTATATAATTCTAACTGGTATCAAGAAGGTGGTTTTATACCCGAATAAATAATATAAAAAATGCGTCCACAAACCATACAAATATTTTTGCCAGACGTTTCTCCGACTGGTATAAGAAGAATCGGAAATAGCAAAGCGGAATCGTAGCGCATAAAAACGTGTTAATGCAGATTTTGGTGGTAAATTGAAAGTTTGGAGCATTTAATAAAACTATTTACAACATCACATAACAAAAATATCGAGATTCGTATTGCAGCGAGAGTTTAACCCAACCACCCGTCACGATCTAAGCTCCTATACTGTATCGCCTCAGAAATATGTGTTCCTGTGACATTTGGAGAGCCTTCTAGATCGGCTATGGTTCTCGCTACTTTCAAAATCCTGTCGTAAGCCCGAGCAGAAAGGTTAAGCTTTTCCATCGCCGCTTTTAAAAGTGCTTTAGAGGACTCTTCGAGTTTACAAAAGGTTTTAATGTGTTTAACACTCATTTGAGCGTTATAATGCACCAATTCAGAATCCTTAAAACGTTCCGTTTGAGACTCTCTGGCTTTTGTCACTCGATCCCGAATATCGACACTGCTTTCCCCTCTGCGTTCATCGCTAAGCTTATCAAAAGGCACTGGAGTCACTTCTATATGAATATCTATTCTGTCTAAAAGGGGGCCACTAATTTTCCCGAGATAGCGTTGCATTTCTGCTGGCGAAGAGGTCACCGGAGCATCTGGATCGTTGAAATAACCACTTGGACTTGGGTTCATGCTCGCGACAAGCATAAAGCTAGAGGGATAGGTGACGGTGAATTTTGCTCTAGAAATGGTGACTTCGCGATCTTCTAGAGGTTGGCGCATCACTTCCAAAACTGTTCTTTTGAACTCGGGAAGCTCATCCAAAAATAAAATACCATTATGTGCTAAAGAAATTTCACCAGGTTGAGGATAAGCTCCGCCACCAACTAAAGCTACATCAGATATCGTGTGATGTGGACTTCTAAAAGGCCGTTCTGCCATAAGGCCTACATTTTCTTTTACACGACCTACTACTGAATGTATTTTGGTGGTTTCAAGGGCTTCTTGCAAACTCATCGGAGGGAGAATACTAGGCAAGCGTTTTGCCAGCATGGTTTTACCAGAGCCTGGCGGGCCTACCATAATGATATTGTGCCCACCAGCTGCTGCAATTTCCATACACCGCTTTATGGATTCTTGCCCCTTAACATCTGCAAAGTCATATTCTGGATGAGCTAGGTTATTATAAAAGATTTCTTTGGTATTTATTCTTGTTGGCTCTAAGGCTTCGTCTTTATCAAAGAAATTAATGACTTCACTTATGCTTTCGACACCATACACCTTCAGATCATCTACAATGGCGGCCTCTTTAGCATTCTGTTTTGGTAAAATAAACCCCTTGAAGCCTTCTTGTTTTGCTTTTATAGCAATAGACAAAGCTCCTCTGATGGGCTGTAAGCTCCCATCTAGAGACAATTCTCCCATAATAATATAATTGCCAATCTCCTCAGATTTAATTTGATTGGAAGCAGAAAGAATTCCAAGAGCCAAAGTTAGATCATAAGCAGACCCTTCTTTTCGCATGTCTGCTGGCGCCATATTAACAATTATTTTCTTCCCTGGAAACTTAAAGCCTGTATTCTTGAGAGCTGCCTGAATTCTAAAACTACTTTCGCGTATAGCGTTATCTGGAAGACCAACGAGATGATAGCCTATCCCCTTTTCCATATTAATCTCGACGGTAATTATTTCAGCATCTACTCCAAAAACCGAACTTCCAAAGACTTTAACTAGCATAATACACAGATTAAAAGTTAGTTAACTAAAAATATGCTTTTTTAAAAACATATCGCGTGATTGCTCTCATTTTTAAGTGTTTAATTTGGTGTAAATATTTGTTCTCAGATTACGGCACATAAAAAATCCGAAATGAAATCATTTCGGATTTAGTTAAAACTTATAAAGAACAACCTAAGCCTTAAAGTGCTTTAATAAGGCATTAGTAGATGCATCATGGGAGCCTTCTATAGTCGAAGACTGGATATCTTTCAAAGTGTTTTTGGCTAGTTGTTTGCCAAGTTCCACTCCCCACTGATCATAACTGAATATGTTCCAAATAACACCTTGAACAAAAATTTTATGTTCATACATCGCTACCAATTTACCTAATGACTTTGGAGTTAACTTATCCATTAAAATTGAAGTCGTCGGTTTATTACCTTCAAAAACCTTAAAAGGGAGTAGCTTTTGAATATCATGTTCTTTCATACCTGAGTCTTGGAGCTCTTTTGTAACTTCTTCTTTAGATTTTCCAATCATCAATGCTTCTGTTTGGGCAAAATAATTGGCCATCAAAATATCATGATGTTCCTTGTTCCCGTGTAATGGAATTTTATATCCAATAAAATCTGATGGAATCAACTTGGTTCCTTGATGAATTAACTGAAAAAAAGCATGTTGAGAATTTGTTCCTGGTTCACCCCAAACAATTGTACCCGTTTGATAAGTCGTTTTCTGTCCAGTTCTATCCACGCTTTTACCATTGCTTTCCATAGAAGCTTGTTGAAGATAAGGAGCTAGTTTTTGTAAGTATTGTGTGTACGGAATAACAGCTTCACTTTCAGCTTTCAAAAAATTATTGTACCAGATCCCAAGTAAAGCAAGTATAACTGGAATATTAGTCTTGAAATCTGTAGTCTTAAAATGTTGATCCATCTCTTCGGCACCCTCCAAAAGCTCTTGAAAATGTTTTGAACCAAGACTAACTGCTATCGATAGACCAGCAGCACTCCATAGAGAAAACCTTCCGCCAACCCAATCGTACATCGGGAAAATATTGTCTTTATCTATTCCAAATTTTTCTACTGCTTTTATATTGGTAGAAACAGCTACAAAATTATGCTTAACATCTTGTTGTGAGGCTGACTTTAAAAACCAGTCTCTTAGAGTATTAGCATTCGTCAGAGTTTCTTGTGTAGTAAAGGATTTAGAAACAATAAGAAAAAGTGTTGTTTTGGGATTTAAACCTTTTATGGTTTCCATCACGTGGTCTCCATCAACATTGGAAATAAAGTGAGGTTTTATATCCTTTTGGTAGTAGGCTAAAGCATCTACAATCATCTGTGGGCCTAAGTCTGAACCACCGATACCAATATTGACAACATCTGTAAATTTATCTCCACTAAAAGATACGCGTTCACCAGAATTTACCTGATCTGCAAAGCTTTTAATTTTAGATAACACCTCTTGTACGTCTCCATAAACATCTTTACCCTCCACTTTAGCCGAGTTGTTTTTAGAGGCTCTTAAAGCTGTATGTAATACAGCTCTGCCTTCGGTTTGATTGATGAGGTCTCCTTCAAAATAGCTGTTGATAGCCTCATCCAGACCCGCCTCTTTTGCTAAATATATTAAGTGATCTAAAACTTCTTTATCAAGTAAGTTTTTGGAATAATCTACTAGAAAATCAGCAGAATGAATAGAGAAATCTTTGAATCTATTAGAGTTTGAAGCGAATAGTGGCTTCAAATTATAGTCTTTTTTAGAAAGAGTCTCTAAAGCTTTCCAATGTTTTGAATCTAAAGGAGACTGTGTATGTAGTGGCATTTATTTAACTTTTAAAACATTTTTTTTATAATGAGATATAAGACCATCGATAGGCCTTCTGATGACGTTTCCAATGTTTAAGTGGTACCGTTTAGCAACATCACGAATAATATCCTCAGAAAAGAAAGCAATTGAGCCTATAAAATGGATTGGGACATTTTGAGCTTGTTTATAACACATCACTCTGCGCTCAATAAACTTTTCCATCCCTTCGTAAATCAATTTATAAAAATACCCATTTCGTTCTTGTGCAGTGAAAATAAATTCAGCAAAAGAAGCTAAATACGTATTGGGATTTTCCTCTTTGTATACATTTCGTTTTATACAGTCTGCTGAGAGATCATAACGTTTAGCAAACTCTTTACTCATATCTATTCCCATCGTCTTATAATAGTAGTCGCGTATTAAACGTTTACCAAAATAGTTACCGCTGGCCTCATCCATCAAGACATAACCAAGTGACTCCACTTCCATGTGGACTTTTTTACCATCAAAAAAACAAGAATTAGATCCCGTTCCTAATATACAGACGATACCAGGCTCGGTAGTCGCCGCTAATGCAGCAGCAACCATGTCCTCTTCAACATTCACCTCAGCATTATTGAAGTAGTCTTCTAAAATTCCCTTTAAGTTTTTTATGGGTGTCGGAGTGCCACAACCTGCTCCGTAAAAATCAACTCTGCTCACTTTAGGAATGATTTGCTTTAGTGCATCATTTTCTTGTAAGCGAGACTTTAAAATATGGGGTTTAAAAACAGCAGGATTTAATCCTTTAGTTCTAGTTTTGGTTACAACTTCTCCTTCATCATCCAATAAAATCCAATCACACTTTGTAGACCCACCATCAGCAATAAGTATCATAGTCTTATATATTAAAAAAGCTTGAACAGTAACCTATTCAAGCTTTTGAGATTAATTATAAATTAAACTTTAGCGATATGAACTGCTAAATCAAGCATTTTTGCAGAGAATCCCCATTCATTATCGTACCAAGCAATAAGCTTAAAGAAATTATCATTAAGTGCAATTCCAGCATTCGCATCAAAGTTGCAGATACCCGAATGAGATACGAAATCTTGAGATACGACTTCGTCTTCTGTATAGGTTAAGATTCCTTTCAAGTCTCCTTCAGAAGCCTTTTTCATTGCAGCTTTTACCTCTTCATACGAGACTGATTTTTCTGTTCTAACCGTTAAGTCGACTACAGAAACATCTGCTGTTGGAACTCTAAAAGCCATTCCTGTTAGTTTACCTTTTAATTCAGGTATAACTTTAGTCACTGCTACAGCGGCACCAGTACTCGTAGGAATAATGTTATTCATTGCACTTCTACCAACACGGTAATTTTTGGCAGATGGAGAATCTACTACAAACTGTGTTGAAGTTGCTGCGTGAACTGTCGTCATTAAGCCCTCTACAATTCCGAAATTATCATTGATTACTTTCGCCAAAGGAGCTAAACAATTCGTTGTACAAGACGCGTTAGACACAACTGTATCTTCTGCTTTTGCGTCCTTATGATTCACTCCCATCACAAACATAGGAGTATCTTTAGTCGGAGCAGAAATGACTACCTTCTTGGCACCTGCAACAATGTGAGCAGAAGCTGAAGCTTTATCATTAAAGATTCCTGTACATTCTACAATAACTTCTGCACCAACAGCATCCCACTTCAATTGTTTTGGATCTCTTTCAGCTGTAATTCTAACTGTTTTTCCATCTACAACTAAATGTCCATCTTTAACTTCTACAGATTTGTTGAACCTTCCATGAACAGAATCGTATTTGAGCATATAAGCCAAATGATCTACATCAAGTAAATCGTTTATTCCTACAATTTCTACATCTTTATTATCCATCGCTATGCGAAAAGCAATTCTACCAATACGGCCGAAACCGTTAATACCTATTTTTGTCATAATTATTGAATTTTAAGGTTTAATATATATTTAAGAGGATACAATATCTGCAACTCTTATCAAATCTTTATCTAATACTTTTTTAATATTGATGGCAGTATCAAAAGGAACGTAAACTATCTTTTTATGTTCTATGCCAACCATAATATTAGAATATCCTTCCAGCAACGCATCAACAGCTCCTACTCCTAATCTACTGGCAAGAACCCTATCGGAGCAACTTGGAGAACCTCCCCGTTGAATATGGCCAAGCACAGTTACTTTTACTTCATAATCTGGAAGCCTAGTTTGGATAGAATTTGCCACCTCAGTAATATTTTTACCGATTTGGTCTCCTTCAGAGACGACTATAATGCTAGACGTTTTTCCCGTTTTACGGCTTTTATCAAGCGATTCCAATAGACGCTCTATACCCATGTTTTCCTCAGGGATTAAAATTTCTTCAGCACCTGCACCTATCCCACTATTTAAGGCGATATCGCCAGCATCTCTGCCCATCACTTCTACCAAAAATAGGCGATCGTGAGAACTTGCTGTATCTCGAATTTTATCTATGGCCTCGACCACTGTATTAAGTGCTGTATCATAGCCTATAGTATAGTCGGTTCCATTGATGTCGTTATCTATGGTTCCAGGAATACCAATAATAGGGATATCGAATTCCTTACTAAAAATAGAAGCCCCTGTAAATGTTCCATCACCCCCAATAACCACAAGAGCATCTACATCTCTAGCCATTAAGTTATCGTAGGCTTTTTGCCGACCTTCTTTGGTCATAAAGCCTTTTGAACGAGCGGACTTAAGAAAAGTACCCCCTCTATTAATAGTGTTTTTGACATCCCTTGGACCTAATTCAATAAATTCGTTTTCAATTAAACCTTGGTAACCTCTGTAAACACCGTCACATTTTAGACTGGAATAAGCAGCATTTCTTACAACTGCTCTTATGGCTGCATTCATCCCAGGAGAATCACCTCCAGATGTTAAAACAGCTATTTTAGTTAATTTCTTGCTCATTTTTTCCAAATATATTTTAAATATAAGATTCTCACTAATTTAGTTATCTACTAAAACGATTTCGAAGGGTAAACATTATTAAAATTTTATAAAAAATAGTCAATTTCTACTTAGATAACAAAATTTTGTGCTCCCAAGCCTCAAAATTGTGAATTTCATCAGTTTTTAAACTTACCTCATCAAATAATTCATAACCTACAAAATCTCCAGATACTGAAATCTTAAACTCTTGCTTCTTGTCCGAAAAATTAGCTATAAATATGAATGTATCTTCATTCTTTTCTCTTTGGAAAGCCAAGATGTGCTCATCGTTTGAAGTTGATAGTCGCTTATAAGAAGCTCCATTCTTTGCCCCATGCAAAGCTTTTCGATTGTTTTTTAAGGCTCCTAGCTTTTCTAAGATCTTCCAAGTTTCTCCTTTAGTTTTGGGGATTGTATCTTTCTCAAAAAACTTTAACCTATGATTCATTCCATATTCTTGTCCACTGTATATTAAGGGCATGCCTGGTAAGGCATAGGTAAGCGCTAACATAGTTTTTGAAGCCTCTCCCAATCGTTCCTTAACGGTACCATTCCAGGAATTCTCGTCATGGTTAGTTATAAAATTCATCAAATAATCATCATCCTGATAAGTAGTATCAATTTTAGCCATGTAATCATCCCAATTTTTCACTGACATTTTACCTTGACCAATCTCGTTTATAATATGATGACCTTCCCAATTATAACCCATATCAAAAGCTTCGTAAAACAACTCTTTATCTTCACTTTCAGCTAACATAAATACTGGCTTTTCTTTCTTTAACTCTGGAACGACATAATTCCAAAAATCTGTAGTG
Organism: Psychroflexus sp. MES1-P1E; assembly: GCF_002836055.1. Classification (GTDB taxonomy): domain Bacteria; phylum Bacteroidota; class Bacteroidia; order Flavobacteriales; family Flavobacteriaceae; genus Psychroflexus. Next base: position 28,664 of record NZ_PJBS01000319.1, on the reverse strand, counting down.
ACATTACCAGCTACATCACATCTAAAACCATCGATGTTTTTTTCTTTTACCCAGTATAACATTTCATGCTTCATCGCTATCCAAAGTGAATCGCTTTCATAATTCAGGTGAGCAACATCACTCCACCCCCAAGATTCTCCTGTATCTGGGTTAATAGGGTCAGTGACATTCCCTTCTTTATCTTTATGATAATAGTCTGGGTATTTTTCTATCCATTCATGGTCCCAACCTGTGTGGTTTGCCACCCAATCGAGGATAACGTACATACCGTTTTCATGAGCAGTGTCTACCAACTTATCAAAATCATCTAGTGTTCCGAAATCAGGATTAACTGCTGTATAGTCTGAAATAGCATAATAACTCCCTAAGTACTTTTCCCTTTCTTCAGGATCTTCAATATCTTCAATCGACAAATCTGCAGTAGCTTTTCTATTTTTTATAGAGATAGGATAAATAGGCATTAGCCAAATCACCTTTACACCCAACTCTTTAAGCTGGGGAATATCTTTTGTAAAAGCTTCGAAGGTTCCTTCAGGTGAATATTGACGAATATTGGCTTCGTAAATCACAGAAGATTCTAAAGTTTCATTAGAAATTGGCTCTAAAGCCTTAGACTCCTCCTCTTTTTTATCTTTTTTTTGCTGACAAGAAGTCAACACTAATGTTGACAATATCACTAAGCTTACATATTGGGTTATTTTCATTTTATCGAGTTATAATTTGATATTTTTTTTAGCGATGTAAAAGTATTTTCCTTTTATTCTGAATTTAATAAAGCTTGCTTACAGCTTTGCACTAAAAACAGAAAGCCCAGGTTTTAACTGAAGTTCTTCTTTCCAAATAAAATCAGTTTCACCCAAAATATCTTGAAATAAAGTATCCTGAAGATCTAACTCCTCAAATACATTTAAGTCTAAAGAAATTTTGCTTTCATCAGTATTTAGAAATACAGCCACCACTTCATTTTCATGTATTCTGAATACTGGATAGATACCATTGGAAGGTGCAAAATGGACCATTTCCCCCTCTAAAATAGCTTCTGAAGTTTTTCTGAAATTCAATATGTTTTTTAAAAACAATTGAAAGGAAGCTTTTTCGCTACTAAGGTTTTGACCCGTAAATGCATTCACCTTATCTCCGGCCCAGCCGCCAGGAAAATCGGTTCGTATTAACCCATGGTCACCAAGCTTTTCTGAATTATCCATTAAAATTTCAGTGCCATAATAGATTTGGGGTGTTCTAGGTAGAGTTAACATAAGCCCCAATGCCATTTTGGTCTTAGTAATGTCTTCCTGTAACTGAGTAAAAATTCTATCCATATCATGATTATCAGCGAAAATCATGATATCCTTAGGCTCTGGATAGTAAAAGTCGTTTGCTAACCCTTCATAAATTTTCATCAAACCGCTCCCCCAAGCCTTGCTATCATCATTCAAGGCCTGCACGATTTTCATCTGCATAGGAAAATCCATTGTAGATCTTAAGTTGGATTTGTAACCGTCTTTATTTTGTGCTCCATCCTGCCAATATCCCACAAGCAAATGGTCTGTCGTCCATTCCTCTCCAACTATATTAAAATTGGGATACTCTTCCATAATAGCTCCTGCCCAATTGGACATAAAGACTTTATTTGGATACGGATAGGTGTCTTGGCGAATCCCATGCAAATCTAAAGTTTCAACCCACCAAATACTATTTTGAATGATGTAGGCTGCTAGAAATGGATTCCGCTGATTCAAATCGGGCATAGTCGGTACGAACCAGCCTTCATGCATAATCTTAAAGTCAAGTTTTGAAGCATATAGATCTTGATTGGTCGATCTCCGATGATTGGAAGTTGGTATGTCTTGACCTTTTTCATATAACTCTTGATAGTTGAGCCAATCCTTGAAAGGTAAATCTTTCATCCACCAATGTTCACTTCCACAGTGGTTGGCAATCATATCCATGATAAGACCAACTCCTTTTTTGGAGGCTTTTTGAGATAACTCTTTATATAAATCTAAAGTTCCAAATCGGGGATCTACGTCATAAAAATCGGTGATCGCATAACCATGATAAGAAGAGGAGTTCATATCATTTGTTAACAAAGGACTAGACCAAATACTGGTAAATCCCATTCCCGAAATATAATCCAGATGATCTATGATTCCTTGTAGATCTCCACCATGTCTTGCATAGTTATTATCGCGATTCATTTTAGCTTCTTTAAGCCCTTTTACAACATCATTACTAGGATCGCCATTTGCAAAACGATCTGGTGTGATTAAATACACTGCATCTGTGTGGTTAAAACCTACATGCTCTTCTGCTGATTTTTCTCTTTGCTTTAACTCGTAAATGAACTTCAAGTTCTTTTCCCCTTTTCTTTTGAAGTTGATAGTGAACGTTCCCGCTTTTGCTTCTTCTGAAATAGTTACATCTAAAAATAAGTAATTTGGACTATCTGCCTTATGAACCTTCATCAATTCAACTCCGGCGTAATTCAACTCAGGCTGATAGGTTGAGATATGCTTTGCATGAACCAAAAGTTGCAAATCATTTGTTTGCATGCCAATCCACCAATTAGGAGGTTCAATTTTTAAATCTTGTGCATTGAATTCCACTGAAAACAAATTCAGAAGAAAAAAACATCCCAAAGCAAATACTTGTGGTTTTAAAAAACTCCTATGTTTCATATCTAAAATTTAGTGTTCCATTATACTAATCGCAAAACCACCACCAGGCGCAGAATTCAATTTCAAGGTAGACTCATAAGTCACTTTCTTTTTAGAAATTTTATAGGCCTGTGGGTTTGTTTTATAATGTGCATCTTTAGCATCGGCATAAATGGTAGCTTCATAAGTTTTTCCTTTCTCTAGGAAATCCAACTTCAGTTGAGTTGACCTAGGAGTAACTCCATTTACATTTCCAACAAACCAGTTGTTTTCACCTTTAGCCTTTCTGGCTACGGTGATATATTCGCCTGGTTCTGCTTCCAGATAATGGCTTTCGTCCCAGTCTAAAGCAACGTCTTTTATGAATTGAAAAGCATCCAAAAAACGATTGTAGTTTTCTGGTAAATCCGCGGCCATTTGCAATGGACTATACATTGTAACATATAAAGCCAATTGGTTGGCAATAGTCGCATTGACATGTGAATTGTTATCAGGGTTCAATTTGCTGATGTCCATTTCAAAAATTCCTGGGGTATAATCCATAGGACCTCCTATTAATCTTGTGAAAGGCAAAATTGTAACATGATTGGGTTTTGAGCCACCGAAGGCTTGAAATTCCGTCCCTCTTGCAGATTCGTTTCCAATTAAATTAGGATAAGTTCTTCTCAATCCTGTTGGTCTCACGGCTTCATGAGCATTTACCATGATCTTATAATCTGCAGCCTTTTTCACAGCATATAAAAAGTGATTAATGGCCCATTGACCATAGTGGTGTTCGCCTCTTGGAATAATATCTCCAACGTAACCACTCTTTACAGAAGTATAGCCATATGTATTCATAAATTGATAAGCTGTATCGAGATGACGCTCGTAATTACGTACAGCTCCAGAAGTTTCATGGTGCATCATCATTTTAATATTTTTGGAAGCGGCATACTCTTGAATCAATTCGACATCGAAATCTGGATATGGCGTTACGAAGTCGAAAACATAGTCTTTAGACTTTCCAAACCAATCTTCCCAACCTTCATTCCAGCCCTCCACAAGCAGTGCATCAAAACCGTGCTTTGAAGCAAAGTCGATATATTTTTTTACATTATCAGTATTAGCAGCATGCTTTCCATTAGGCTTAGTTTTAAAATAATCCGTTTCTCCTAGTTTTACAGAAGGTAGTTCATCGGTATAATTCCAACTGCTTTTTCCTGTGATCATTTGCCACCAAACGCCCATATACTTTATTGGCTTTATCCAAGAGGTATCTTCTAGCTGGTTAGGTTCATTTAAATTCAGAGTCATATTGGACGCTAAAATATCTGTTGCATCATCGCTCACTATTATAGTTCTCCATGGAGAAACTGCTGGAGCTTGCATGTAGCCTTTATTTCCTATGGCATCTGGAGTTAACCAAGATTTGAATATCATTGAAGTTTCATCCAAATTAAGGTTCATGAGGGAATACTCTTTAAGGGCTGCTTCGTGTAAATTGAGATAAAGACCGTCTTTGGTTTTCATCATTAACGAAGTTTGTACTCCTGTTTTAGCAAACTGCTTTTGTGAAGCATTTCCCGTTAGTGCATCATCAAACTTGCTGCTAATTTCTGAAAGTTTAGAGGTGGTGTAATCGTATTCTTGAGAATCGTAATCTCCAGGAATCCAAAACGCCGTGTGATCTCCTGTCATCACAAATTCCGTATGTTCTTCTTTAATCACAAAATACACCAAGTTATCTTGTTGAGGAAATTCATACCTCAGACCTAAACCTTCGTCAAATAACCGAAAACGGATAATGATATGTCGATCTTTTTCTGCTTGTTCCAAAGTGATGGCCAACTCATTATAATGAGTTCTGATTTTGGCTTGTTCTCCCCAAACCGGCGTCCAAGTCTCATCAATTGAATTAGTCTTGACTTTAGAAACTTTAAAACCATTCCTCAAAGAGATCTCCTCATTTACTAACTCCAGGCCTAATTTGCTTTGGGCAATAACTTCCTTTTTTTTATAGTGCAAAGTATAGGTAGGTGTTCCATCAGCTAAAAGCTCAAAACTCATAGTCAAGTCTGAGTTTGGTGAATTTATGTCTTGTCCCAGAGATGACATCGATACTAACAAAACCGCGATTAAAGCAATTGTTCTTTTCATAATCATTTTATTTTTTAATTTAAGCTACTTTGATTGTTTTTCCATCTAGGTCTACAGCTAAGGCTTCCCCTTTATCTAAAGTGAATTCTGTTCTATCATGACTCACATTAACTTTTAAAATGTGATTTCTGAAATTTACTTTGAAAGAATACGACCTCCATTCTTTAGGTATTTTTGGAGAAAAGTGAAGCTGATCATTTTTGACACGCATACCGCCAAAACCCTCTACAATACTCATCCATGTGCCTGCCATACTCGTGATATGACATCCTTCTTTCACCTCTTTGTTATAATCATCTAGATCCAAACGCGATGTTCTTAAATAAAACGAATAAGCTTGTTCCATTCTTCCTAAGAGTGCAGCTTGAATACTATGAACACAAGGAGAAAGCGAAGATTCATGAACTGTAAATGGCTCATAGAAATCAAAATGCTTTTCGAGGTCTTCTGTCTTGAAATGATGTTCGAAAAAGTAAAATCCTTGCAGCGTATCTGCTTGTTTAATATATGGTGAACGTAGAATTCTATCCCATGACCAATTTTGATTGATAGGACGCAAATTCTTATCCAAATCATCAACTTTCACCATTTCTTTGTCTAAGAATCCATCCTGCTGTAAATAAACGCCATGTTCATCTGAATAGGGGAAATACATGTTTTCTGCTACTTTAAGCATGTCATCAACTTCAGTAGTCGTCAATGCCGTTTTCTGGAAGATTCTTCCATAATCGTTTTTAAATTCCTTTTCGACTTTTCTAATATTCTCTACTGCATACTCAATACACCATTTTGCCATATAGTTGGTGTACCAGTTGTTATTGACATTGTTTTCATATTCATTAGGCCCTGTAACCCCCAAAATAACATACTTATCCTTAGGCTTAGAAAACGTAGATCGCTGATGCCAAAATCTAGCAATGGCTATTAAAACTTCCAAACCCATTTCTTGGATATAGGAATAATCACCTGTAAAGCGGTGGTAATTAAAAATCGCATAAGCAATAGCACCATTTCGATGTATTTCTTCGAAGGTAATTTCCCATTCATTATGAGACTCCTCTCCATTCATAGTGACCATAGGAAATAGAGCCGCACCATTTGAAAAACCCAATTTTTCTGCATTTTCGATGGCTTTACCTAGGTGATTATATCTGTATTTCAATAAGTTTCTAGCGACATGTTGATCTTTGGTAGCCATATAGAAAGGTATACAATAGGCTTCTGTGTCCCAGTAAGTGCTTCCACCATATTTTTCTCCAGTAAATCCTTTTGGACCAATGTTCAATCTATGATCTGTCCCCGTGTAGGTTTGGTTAAGTTGAAAAATATTAAACCTAATCCCTTGCTGGGCTTTCACATCCCCCTCAATTGTAATATCACTCGTTTGCCAAATTTTATCCCAAGCTTCTTTTTGAGATTGAAGCAAAGTATCAAAACCCCTATCAACCGCCATTTTCAGGATGGATTTTGCTGCAGAAATAAGTTCTGTTTTATCATGATTTAAAGAGGTCGTATAGCCTGCAAATTTATGAACGCTGAATGTGCTCCCCTTGGCCACATACTCTGAAAAGGAAATGGAAACCTCCATCTCTTTTTGAAGAGATTCCCCCTGAATGCTGAGTTTTTTACTATTAAGAAATACCTTAGATTCCATAAAAGAACAAACCTCATAAAAGGTTTTAAGCGTATGAGATCTTATAAACCCCTGGTTTTGGTCAACTTTTTTATAAGTGGTTTGCCAAAACTGATCATCCCAATTGGTATCTTGGTTTGTAATCCCAGAATCTAAATAAGGTTGATAAGTGATTTTCGCCTCTGTATTCAAAGGAGTAATATCATACTTTATGGCACCCAATTCTTCATGCTCCAAACTCAAAAACCGCTTGACATTTACTTTTACAATGGTGTCGTTCTGAAGTGTTGCTTCAAAACTTCTGCCAAGCCAGCCTTCTTTCATATTGAGTTCGCGACTAAATTTATCTATCTTTTTACAGCTAAACAAATCAAGGGTTTCATCATCGACCATCACATTAATTCCTATCCAGTTGGGTGCATTTAGCACTTTAGAGAAATACTCTGGATATCCATTTTTCCACCAGCCAACTCTAGTTTTATCTGGATAATAGACGCCTCCAATATAGCTTCCCTGAAAGCTTGGCCCTGTATACGATTCTTCGAAATTGGCACGTTGTCCCATCGAGCCATTTCCTATACTAAATAAGCTCTCTGAAGATTGAACATTATCAATTTCAAATCCGTCTTCTTTAATCGACCATTGGTCTGGTGTGATATAATCTTGATTCATAACTTTAGTCGTTTAATAATTTATTTCTTGAATTTAATCAACGTTTCAATTACAGATTTATCGATTTCAATGAAATCTTGAAAGTTGAAATCCGCCTCTTTTAAAATAGATTTGTCACCTATGCCAACACTAGTCATACATGCCGTGTTTGCAGCTTTAATTCCTGCTAAAGAATCTTCAAAGACAATAGCATATTTGGGAGTACCTCCAAGGGCATCGATTCCTTTTAGAAAAACTTCGGGATCGGGTTTGGCTTTAGTGACTTCGTTTCCGTCAATAATCTCTTCAAAATAAGCCTCAAGCCCAACTTTAGATAGGATTAGCCTAGCGTTTTTACTAGCAGATCCTAAGGCTATAGCATAGCCATTGGATCTAAGGTAGTCTAGAGTTTTCATGACTCCAGGAAGTATATCCTTTTCAGTCATTTGATTGACAAATGACAAGTACTCTTCATTTTTTTTAAACATAAGAGATTCAAATTCAGTTTCAGGAAGAATTTTGTGACCCCATTCTAAAATTTTCTCAAGGGATTTTGCTCTGGAAACCCCTTTTAGCTGTTCATTCTTCTCTTCAGAAAAAGGAATACCTAGAGAGTCTGCTAAATTTTTCCATGTTAAATAATGAAATTTCGCAGTGTCTACGATGACCCCATCGAGATCGAATATAAATGCTTTAGTCATTGTTATGATTTATGTCTATTCTTGAATTTGTAGTTACTTTTAGGGTAAATAATCCTGCTGCAATCATAGAAACACCTCCTATAATTAGGGCATATACAGGTTGGTTTTCAAACAGATTGGAGACGATAAAGCCTAAAATCGTAGAGGCTACTATTTGTGGAATCACAATAAAAAAATTGAAAACTCCCATATAATACCCCATTTTGGAAGACGGTAAAGAGCCAGAGAGCATCGCGTAAGGTATGGAAAGTATAGAAGCCCATGCTATTCCAACTCCTACCATGCTAATAATTAGCCCTGTTTTGGTCGTCATAAAATAAATAGAAATTAAACCAAGACCTCCCAAAATAAGAGCCAACATATGGGTGAATTTATTACTCGTTTTCTTTGCAAGAACCGGTAAAGCAAAAGCTACAATAGCTGCAACACCGTTGTATACAGTAAACATTACCGTAACCCAGTCGGCGGCATCATTGTAAATTTTTGAAGTGGTGTCTCGTGTATCAAATACATGACCTGTAACGGCTTGAGTGGTATAGATCCACATAGAGAATAAGGCAAACCATGAAAAGAATTGAACCCAAGCCAATTGTTTCATCGTTTTAGGCATGTTCAACAAGTCTGAAACGATTATCGTAAAGCCATTTCTCACGCTTTTTTTTCTTAATTCGGAAACGATGAGAAATAAAACTCCAACAATGATAAGTCCTATAAATAAGATATAAAGTTCCTTGGTGAGTGCATTGGCATAAATTACATACGAAACAATGGCACCCACCAGAATCATGATCGAACCAGATTTCTGCTGGGTCGTTATATTCTTACGAATTTCTTGTTCAGTTTTGGGTTCTATTGTGATAACAGCACTTTCTTTTTCAAAGGCTTCCATCTCTTCTGGGGAATATTCTTTTGAAAATAAAACCGTCCAAATGACAGCGAGAAAAAAGACCACACCTCCTACATAAAAGGACCATTTTACAGAATCTGGAATCTCACCAGCTGGTGCTGTATTATCGATCCCCATCCAATTGGTTAAAACATAAGGTAAAGCAGAACCTACAACGGCTCCTATTCCAATAAAGAAACTCTGCATAGCGAAGCCCAATGTGCGCTGTTCTTCTGGTAAATTATCACCTACAAAAGCTCGAAAAGGTTCCATGGAGATATTGATGGACGCGTCCATGATCCATAACATTCCTGCAGCAATCCATAATTCTGGAGAATTTGGCATTAAAAATAAAGCGATGGAGGCTAGTATTGCTCCAACTAGAAAGTATGGCTTACGGCGACCCAATCTGGTCCAAGTCTTATCGCTGAAATAACCTACAATAGGTTGCACGACCAAGCCAGTAACTGGGGCAGCAATCCATAAAATGGGAATGTCTTCTACGTCGGCACCGAGAGTTTCAAAAATGCGGGAAGTATTAGCATTTTGAAGGGCAAATCCAAATTGTATTCCTAAAAAACCGAAACTCATATTCCAGATTTCCCAAAAACTAAGCTTTCGCTTTTGCATATCGTCTAATTTAAGTTAAAACGATAAGCCTTATAATTTAACAAAGCTCATCTTATGGAAGTAAAAATATAGCTTAGTTGAACTGCAAATATATTTATTTTTTTGGGTTACGCAATTTTGTAGTTTCCCTATCGATGATATCAGTTTTAACGACGATGGTCTTAAAGAGTTCTTCCTCTTCATTGGGGTTTTCCAGCCTATCGATGAGTAATTTTGCAGACTCTTCTCCCATTTCAAAGCCATGCTGGCTTATTGTTGTTAGGCTAGGATATGCATGTCTAGACAGTACACCGTCTGTAAAACCAATTACTTGTAAATCATCAGGAATAGTCAAACCCTTCTGCCTTGCAACCTTCATTGCTGTAATCGCGTAAAGCTCATTGACCGTAAAAAGTCCATCAACTTCATTTTCTTCAAAATAAGTATAGATTTGTTCCTCTAAAAATTCAAGATTATCATCTGAATTGAACTTATCGTCTATTTTTAAAATACGGCTATTTTGAATTTTAATATGATTTGCATTTAGTGTGTTTTTATAGCCTTCCGTTCTCAGTCTACCTACATTCACATAGTCTTTTGTGCTAATAATCCCTATGTTCTTACATCCACCATCAATAAGTTTTTGAACTGCTTTCTCTGAGGTTTTGACATCATCTACAATAACTTTATCACATTCAATATCATCAATAACACGATCGAACATGACGATAGGAATACCTTGATCTATCGTTTCTGAAAAATGGTGAAAATCTTTAAATGAAAGGGTTTCTTTGGCTACAGAAATAATAAAACCATCTATACTCCCGTTGGCTAACATCTCTAGATTAATCACTTCTTTCTTAAAAGATTCATTGGACAAACCAACAATGACGTTGTATCCCTTATCATTGGCATAATGCTCTATACCAGAAATTACGGTGGTAAAAAAATGATGAACGATTTCAGGAATAATAACTCCAAGTGTTTTGGTCTTTTTATTTTTGAGACTTAAGGCAATATTATTGGGCCTGTAATTATAAAGCTTAGCAAATGCCTTTACTTTCTTTTTGGTCTCCTCCCCAATTTCTTTACTATCTCTCAAAGCTTTAGACACTGTGGATACAGAAACATCTAGTTCTTTAGCGATGACTTTGAGTGTTGGTTTTTGCTTCATCTTACGATTTTACAATAATTCTGACTCAAAATAAGATATTCTATCAAAAATGGTCTCAAATTTTACTAAAAATAAAAAGTTATCAACACGAAAACGTTGTAGCTGCAAGGTTTTTAAGGCTATTGAACATAGTTTATATAGTTTTAACATCGGAAGTAAAAATATAACTCATTAATAACACAAAACAATACTCTATGCGAACAATTAAACTTTTAGGTCTGCTGCTAATGCTGTTGCCTATGAGTATTTTTGCACAATCCACAGTAAGTGGGACCGTTGTCGATAATTCGGGTATGCCAATACCTGGAGTAAACATCGCTGTTAAAAATACTAATAAGGGAACAACGACCGATTTTGATGGAAATTACTTAATCGTTTTAGAAAACGGTGAAACGCTATCCTTTAGCTATGTAGGTTTTAGAACTAAAGATATTGTCTTTAATGGAAAGAACACTTCCATAGAGGTGTCTATGGTTGAAGATGCCGAAGCCCTAAGCGAAGTTGTCGTAGTGGGCTACGGAAATCAAACGGTGAAATCTATCTCAGGTTCTGTGGCTTCTGTTACAGAAAAAGATTTCAACAAAGGAAATATTGTCACTTCAGAAAGTCTTATACAGGGTAGAGTCCCTGGTTTGTCTGTCACTAAGGGCGGTGGTCCAGGATCTGGATCTGAAATTAGAATCCGTGGAGGGTCTTCTTTCAATGCTAATAATTCTCCTTTAATCGTTTTGGATGGCTTGCCTTTAGATAATTCTGTTGCAGATGGAACACGGTCTATCCTTTCTACCATTAACCCAAATGATATTGAATCCTTTTCTGTATTAAAAGATGCCTCTGCAGCTGCTATTTATGGTATCCGAGCATCAAACGGGGTCATTATCATCAACACCAAAAAAGGAAGAGGTGAACTCAGTGTTTCTTTAGATGTTCAGCAAAACATCACCACTATAGAAAATATTGTAGATGTGTTAAGTGCAGGTCAATTTCGAAATTTAGTAGCTGAGAATTTTCCGGGTCGACTTGGAGAATTGGGCAGTGCCAATACCAATTGGCAGGATGAAATATATAGAGATGCAAAATCTTCTGATATAAACTTGAGTGTTCGTGGTGCCTTATTCGGGAAAATTCCTTCTAGATTATCCTTAAATCGTTCAGACCAACAAGGTTTAAGACAAACCTCTAAGTTTGATAGAACCACAGCCTCTTTATCTTTAAATCCAAGACTTTTTGATGACCATCTTAAAGTAGGTTTAAATGCCAACTATAGCAATGAAGACAATAGATTTGCAGATGGAGTTGAAGGCAACGCTATCTCTTTTGATCCTACTCAACCAGTAAGATCACCTGGGTCTCCCTACGGTGGTTTCTTTGAGTTTTTAGACAATGATGGGTCTGCAGCCTCAAATGTCCCAAGAAATCCAGTCTCGCAATTACTTCAAACTAGAAATATAAGTAATGCCGATCGCTTATTTGGTAATTTAAATCTAGACTATAAGTTTCACTTTTTGCCAAAATTAAGGCTTGTTACCAACCTTGGCTATGACAGGACAGATAGTGGTGGCTCTTTAACCAGACCTGGAACGAGTGCTTTAGGAGTGAATGCAGAACAAGGAGAATTTATCGGTAACGAATCTCGCTATGAACAAACTAGAACTAATGCATCTGCCGATTCTTATTTTATTTATAAAAATAACTTTAACGATTTCGGTTTAAAATTAACGACAGGTTATTCTTATCAAAAATTTGAATCTGAACGTTTTACTACCAACGAAATTTTAGACCCAAACGCACAAGAACCCAGAACCACAGTTGCAGATGACGTTGTTCTAATTGGTTATTTTGGTAGAGCAAACTTTAGCTTTCAGGATAAATATTTTGTAAATGCGTCTATTAGACGAGATGGGGTTTCAAAATTCTCTCCAGAGAATAGGTTTGAATATTTCCCTTCAGTCTCTGGTGCTTGGATATTAACTGAAGAGGATTTCTTGGAAGATAGCAACTTGATCAACAGTCTAAAGGTAAGAGCTGGTTGGGGGCAATTAGGTCAACAAGACGTTCCTTCTACTTCAGATTACCTAAGACGTTACCAAACAGGTTTGTCTAACCAACAGTATAATTTCGGAAATCCAATTATACCCTTTCAACCACTATATACCAATCCAGATATAAAATGGGAAATCTTAACCGAAATCAACTTAGGGGTAGACTTCGAATTATTTAACAATAGACTGTCTGGTTCTGTAGATGTTTTTGAAAGAACTGCAGATGATCTCTTGTCGAATGTTCCTGTGCCAGACGGTGCAAACTTCTCCAACCAAGGTTTCCAAAATATCGGTGAATTTGTGTCAAAAGGTATTGAAGTAAATCTCGATTATAATGTGATCCGTCAAGATGACATAAACTGGAATGTGAACTACAACTTTACCGCTATCGACAGAGAGATTACCAAACTTGCTTTTGGACAAGATATTTTTGTAGGTGGAATCGCTGGAGGTACCGGAAATACGATACAAGTTCAAAGAGAAGGAGCATGGCCAAATTCTTTTTTTACTTATGCTCAATTATATGATCAAGCTGGGCAACCCATTGAAGGAGCCTATGCAGATTTAAATGGAGACGGTACAGTTGATGATAGAGATCGCTATGTGTCTGGAAATGGCCAAGCAGATGTATTGATGGGTTTCCAATCCAACTTCACGTATAAGAACTTCGATTTCAATTTTAACCTAAGGGCTAGCTTTGGAAATGATATTTACAACAATGTTAATTCTTCAAGAGCTCAATTGGGTAATCTTAATTTAGTATCTCCTAATAACTTACCTGTACAAGTTTTAGAAACAGGATTTGCAAGAACCCCAGATGTTATCTTATCAGATTTCTTTGTAGAAGACGCGTCTTTCTTAAGAATGGATAACATTACTTTAGGCTATACACTCAGAGGTTTTAATAGAGAATCGACAAGCTTAAGATTCTGGATGGGCTTACAAAATGCCTTTGTGATCACAGATTATTCTGGAGTAGATCCTGAATTAAACATCAGTGGTATCGATAACACAATCTATCCAAGAGGAAGAACTTACTTACTTGGCGTTAATTATAATTTTTAAATAATTCAATTATGAAAATTAAACACTACTTACTATTCACACTACTTGGAGCATTTTTGTTCTCGTCTTGTGAATCTGATTTGGATGTGGAGATCAGAGATCCCAACATCACCTTAGCAGACCAAATATTCACTTCCGCAGAAGCTTATAAACAATCTCTGGCTGGGGTATATGCCAACCTTTCTTTGTCTTCACTAACCGGTCCAGGAGGAAGTAATATAGGAGGATTGGATGCTGGTACTGGACAATATATGAGGGGTTTATTTAATCTGCAAAATCTTTCTACAGATGAAACTATTTTCACTTTTGAAAATGATCCAGGAATTAGAGGAGTGCAGCGAAATTCTGCTTCTCCAGAAAACGTCTTATTAAGAGGTGTCTATTCTAGAGCTATGTTTTCTGTATCACTCTCTAATGAATTCTTAAGACAATCTACAGATGAGTTGCTACAATCTAGAGGAATTGGTTCTCTTGGAGATATACAAACCTATAGGGCTGAAGCCAGCGTATTAAAAGCTTTATCTTATTATCACCTTATGGATATGTTTGGAAAAGCACCGTTCTATGATGAAACCACAGAAGCTGGCTTTACTCAAGGAGAAGAGTTAAGCAGACCAGAGCTATTTGATTTAGTAGAAGGATTATTGCTAAACTCTTTAGAAGATCTTCCTGCTGGAAACTCTGGAGAATATGGACAGATTGATCAAGGAGTTGTTCATATGATTTTGGCTAAAATCTACTTGAATGCTGAAGTGTATACAGGGACTCCTAGATATGCAGAGGCTTTATCAAGATCTGAAGCTGTAATCAATTCTGGTTATCAATTGGTAAATGATTATCAATTTAACTTTTTAGCAGATAACAACAGTAATGGTGCTCAGAATGAAATTATCTTTCCTATCGCCAATGATGGACAAGCTACTCAAAATTATGGAGGAACAACCATCATAATCCAAGGCCAAGTGGGAGCTCAAGAACAAAATGGTGAAGAGTTAGGCGTAAATCCAGGTGGCTTTGGAGGATTATTTAGACTCAGACCACAATTTTCAGAGAAATTTACTCTAAATCCACTTTTTGAAAATGATGCAAGAAATTTAATTATCACAGAAAACAGACCTATTTCTCTTGTCGTCACAGATCCTAATACGGGTTATATTACTAGCAAATATTCCAATAGAACATCTACAGGTGGTTTTGGTTCTGATAGAACCTTTACTGATGCAGATTTTCCTATGTTTAGGCTTGCAGATGCCTATCTGATGTATGCAGAAGCACATCTAAGAGGCGGTGGCGGAGATCTAAATACAGCTCTTAATTATGTTAACTCACTAAGAGAGAGAGCCTTTGGAGACACTTCAGGAAGTATTGTTCCTGCTCAACTCGATCTCAATTTTCTTATCGACGAGCGTGCTAGAGAATTGTACTGGGAAAGCCATAGAAGACAAGACCTTATCCGTTTCGGCTTATATACTGGAAATCAATATGTTTGGACGTTTAAAGGGGGTCCATCAGCAGGAACTTCAATCGACAATTTTAGAGCGATATACCCTATTCCTTCAGCTAGTTTAGCGACCAATCAAAATTTAACACAAAATCCAGGTTATTAATATTAAATACTAAAAATTATGAACAAGAACATTTTAAAATTAATAATGGTGTTTTTCGCAATAGTAGCGTTTAATGCTTGTAGTGAAGATGATGAAATTCAGTTCACTGCTCAGACACCTCCAGACCAAATTTCGTTTACCAACGACTTTTTGGGAGAATATTTATTGAGTGAACAAACCGCTCAAAATAATGCAGAACGCTTTACTTGGGAATCTCCAGATTTTGGAATCCCTACCCCAATAACTTATCAACTGGAAGGTTCAGCTGATTTTGAATTCACGGCTCCTGAACTTTTAGCTGAAACGTCAAACCTCCAAGCTTCTATTACAGTAGCACAGTTGTTAAGCCTAGCAGAAGCTGCTGGTTTAGATAATGATGAAGCGACAGAAAACCCAGATACTGGCGATTTATACTTTCGGGTTAGAGCTTTAATTGGTTCTGAAAATGCTGAAAACTCTCCTGAAACTCTTTCAGAAGTGACTACACTTACTGTGACTTTAATTGCTACAGGTGGACCAGAACCACTTCCCGTATTTCCTAATCTATATTTTGTAGGTAATGCGACAGCCGCAGATTGGAATAATGATAATAACAATTTTCCATTAGTAAGAGATCCCGAAAACGAAAATGTCTTTACTTATACAGGTAAATTTTTAGGTGGAGATACTAATGAATTTAAACTAATTGAAAACAGAGGGGCTTGGCAGCCACAGTGGGGTCTTCAAGATGGTTCATTTGAAACCAGTGAAGATCTTGGTGGAGATCCAGGACCTTTCCAAATTACTGATGGTGAAGGATACTATACCCTAGAAGTGGATACAGAAAATAAAACCTCTTCTTTGATAGCTTTTGATGAAGCAAGTTCGGAGGCTTATGCAAGTATTGGAATTATTGGATTTGGAACAACTGGAAGCGATCAGGGTTGGAATCAAGACATCAACATGACTCAATCTACTTTTGACCCTCATGTCTGGTACATCTCTGAAATTGAACTTTTTGATGGAGAAGTGAAGTTTAGAGCTGAAGACGATTGGGACGTCGCTAACTGGGGAAGCAATACAGAATTTTCTGGATTTGGTTCTTTAGGAGGTCCAAATATTCCTTCTAGTGCAGGAACTTACGAAGTTTGGTTTAATGACCTTACAGGAAATTACATGCTAATTTCGCTTCAATAGCACATCTATTACTCTAAAGGCTATCTCAATAGGATAGACTTTTTTATATTCTCATACTATGAAACAACTATTACAAATTACAGCCTTACTATGCTCTATCGTAGGATTCGCACAACAACAAGATGGGGTCTTTAGCGTCTCTCCACCTACCTTCGATCAGGATGAAGAGATTACGATTAGTGTCTCCAATGTAGACCCCTCAATATGGGGCGTTACAGAGGTTTACTTTTGGGCTTGGTACGAAAATTCAGCCGGACAGGAATCCGATTCACCAACCAACGGGGAGTGGATCAACTCCAATGAAGCTCAAAAAATGACAGCTAATGGTGATGGAACGTTTTCCTTCACCTTTACTCCTACTTTGCTTTATAACTCAAACGATATTGTAGAATTAGGCATGCTTGCCAAGGCTAAAGACGGGACAGGAGATAAAAAAACTCAGGACAATCGTATTCCTGTAGGGAGTTTTCAGGTCAGTTTGAACAGTCCAACCGAAACGACCACTCTAATCAACTCAGGTGATCAATTGTCAATTGAAGCTACGGCGAGTTTAAATGCAAATTTTGTATTGACTCAAAATGGGAATGTTATCGATACTCAGAATGGAATTACTTCTTATTCTAATAACTTAAGTGTTACTGAAGATTCAAACTTTGAACTCATAGCAACAGAACCTAATTCTGGTGAGGTATTTGAATTTCTATTTAATGCGGTGTTAACTCCAAATGTGACTATTGCTCCTGTTCCAACAGGGGCTCAAAACGGTATTAATTATGACAGTTCGAATCCAAATGAAATCACTTTAGTCTTGTTTGCTCCCGAAAAGGAATTTGTTCATCTTATTGGTAACTTCAACTCTAACAACTGGACTATTGATAACACCTATTTACTGAATTTTGATAATGGTACTAATCAACATTGGATTACCTTAAATAACTTCAGCGCTCCCAATGCCGATTTCTTATTTCAATACAGCATAGAAGCTGAATTGGTCGTAGCAGATCCTTATTCCAAAGTTGTTTTAGACCCGTTCAACGACCAGTTTCTTGAAAATTCTATATTTCCAAATATTCCAAGTTATCCACAAGGAGCTACTTCAGAATTGGTAAGCTGGGTAAAGTTGAATCAACCAGATTACAATTGGCAAATAGAGAATTTTACTCCACCAGCTCAAGAAGATTTGGTCATTTACGAAATGCTTATCAGAGATTTTGATGAAAACCATAGCTTTCAATCTGTCATTAATAGATTAGATTACCTGCAAGACTTAGGCATCAATGCCATCGAACTTATGCCTGTGAATGAGTTTGACGGAAATCTTAGTTGGGGATACAATCCAGCTTTACACATGGCTTTGGATAAATATTACGGTTCACCACAGGATTTTAAAGCTTTTGTAGACGCTTGTCATCAAAGAGGAATTGCTGTTTTATTGGATGTCGTTTTCAACCATGCGACTGGGCAACATCCTTATTATAGAATGTACAACGATTGTGGTGGCTGTTACAATGGCCAAGTGACTTCAGAGAATCCTATTTTTAATGAAAATGACCCTAATACGGCGTTTCAGTTTTTTAATGATATCAATCACGAATCACTAGCTACTCAAGACTATATGGATCAAATCAATAGATTTTGGTTAGAAGAGTACAATATCGATGGTTACAGATTCGACTTTACCAAGGGCTTTACCAACACTGTTGGTGATGGCGGTGGCTTCGATCAATCTAGAATTAATCTTTTAAATAGAATGTACGATGACATTAGAAGTTATAATGAAGACACTTATGTTATTTTAGAACATTTTGCTCCCAATTCTGAAGAAACTCAACTCATTAACCACAGAGCGACAGACAATGCTAGCGAATCTGGTATGATGGTCTGGGGAAACAGCAATTACAATTATAACCAATCCACGATGGGCTATGAAGACTCGAATTTCAGCAATGTTTCCTATCAAAATAGAGACTGGTCTACTCCATCCAACGTGAGTTATATGGAAAGTCATGATGAGGAAAGATTGATGTATAAAAATCTAGAATTTGGAAATGGTAATGGTGCTTATGACATCACAGAACTCAATACAGCTTTGGATAGACTAGAACTTGCAGGGGCCTTCTATTTTACCATTCCTGGGCCCAAAATGATCTGGCAATTTGGAGAATTGGGCTATGAATTTAGTATCAATTATTGTGAAGACGGAACTATAAATAATGACTGTAGAACTGGGCCTAAGCCAATACGTTGGGATTACCTCAACAATTCTGACAGAACAGACGTTTATGACGTTTGGTCTAAATTAATTGCTTTAAAACGAAATGAACCCATTTTCAAAACTGATAATTTTACTTTGGAAGTCGCTGACGACTTTGAGAAGAAAATTTACTTGGTAGATGATAATGCCACTGGTAGCGAACCTAAGTACGTCATTATTATTGGAAACTTTGGAGTGACTTCACTTACTACTCAAGCCTTTTTCCAAGAAGCTGGAACTTGGTATGATGTGGTAACTGAAACTAGTTTAGAAGTTAGCAATACGTCTATGAACCTTACTCTAGCTCCTGGTGAATTTAAGATCTATTTCAATAACCAGCCCTCTTTGAATACATATGAGGTTTCTGCCCTAAATTATACGGTATATCCAAATCCAGCAACCAATTACTTTTCAATTTCAAATGAAATTAATGCTGTTCAGGTTTATGATATAAATGGAAGGCTAATCAAAAACTATAAGGGTAGCTTCAATGCAAATCATAGATTTGGAATTAAAAATCTAAGCCCAGGATTATATTTTATAAAATATAGAAATCAACAAAACTCTGAGACCAAAAAATTGATAATCAACTAATTTTATATGTTTTAGCTTTAGCCAAAAAGACCTCGAGCATTCACTCGAGGTCTTTTTTATAGTAGGCTATAGCTCTATTACTTCACTACAGGAAGAACAATTTTTGAATCTCCATAAATAGTATGGGTATGCGTTTCAAAATCGTCCTCTGTAGCTTCAAAGATATTGTCTACATACTTCTGTGGATTTCTATCGATATAAGGAAACATCGTGCTCTGCACTTGTATGTGCAACTTGTGCCCTTTCTTAAACGTGTGATTAACATCTTGTATCTGGAAATCTACACTAGTTTTTTGATGAGGTACAAAAGGCTTAGGCTCCGAAAAGCTTTCTCTATAACGACCTCTAAAAACTTCACTTCTTACCATCATATGGTAATTACTCATCTTCAAGTGGTCTTGCATTTCTTCAGAATCTTCAGCATCGGCAGGATACACATCGATGATTTTTACAATCCAGTCTGAAGCTGTTCCCGTGGTAGCTACCTCAAGAGCTGCTAAAATTTCACCAGAAAGTTTCATGTCTTCTTCTAGCACTTCAGTTTCATAAACCATCACATCTGGACGACGAGCGGCAAAACGTTGGTCGTCTGTCATAAACTTTCTCGGTGTAAAAGTGACCTTAATATCTTCAGTAAAAGGGACCGGCTTATTTATATCACTCACAAATTTATTTTCAAAATCTGGATTGGCCTCCCTACTTAAGTTTTGATTGTCACCCAAGTAAAAGTCAGTAGCTATCGCATTTTCTGGAGGCCACATCTCGTATTCATCCCACTGCATTGCTCCAGTATCATACATAGTCGCTTCAGCAGCATCAAACTCCCCTTCCTCTTTTAGAAAATGATTAAAGAATTTGGTTTCATAATTGACCTGAAAGTTTTCAGACAAATCATCTCCAAAATACATATTGCCAACCGCTTGTCTCTCTTTGAGTCTAGCCCAGTCGCCATGACTCCAAGGTCCTAAAACAACAGCATTAAAATTATCGCTATTTTCTTCTAAGCTTTTATAGATTTCAAACGGACCATAAAGGTCTTCCGCATCAAACAGACCACCAACCGTCAAGACAGCGGGTTTTACATCCTTCATATACTGCACAAGACCGCGTTTTTGCCAAAACTCATCATAGTCTGGATGATCTTTTAATTGTTGCCAAAACACATTGTCTTCTCCGTAATACTTATCGAGATTAGACAAGGGACCAATATCCAAAAAGAATTGATACGCGTCCTTAGTACCAATATCTGGAATGGGGTACCAAGATTCTGTAGTTGGTCCCTCTTTATCATAACCAAACACTGCCGTAGCCACCCAATAGCTCAATAAATAAGCCCCATTATGATGAAAGTCATCAAAGTAAAAATCGCCAATCGGCGCTTGTGGCGAAGCTGCTTTTAAGGCAGGATGGTCAGAAAGTACAGACATGGCAGCATAGTGCCCAGGGTAAGAAATTCCCCAAGTCCCCACATTTCCATTAGTATTGTCAACATTCTTCACAAGCCAGTCGATCGTATCATAGGTATCTGAGGCCTCATCTGTTTCTCTGCGCTTTTTCTTTGGGATAAAGCCGCGCATATTATCATACTTACCTTCACTCATCCAGCGACCACGCACATCTTGGTACACGATAATATTTCCCTGTTCCATAAGGAATGTGTTGGGGCCTATTTGTTTTCTATACTGGTCTTCGCCATAAGGTCGAGAGCTATAAGGCGTCCGTTGCATCAAGATCGGATAAGATTTTGACGTGTCCTTTGGTGTGTAAATAGTGGTATGCAGTTTTAAACCATCCCGCATTTTGATATCTACTTCTTGCTTGTCGTAATTGGCTTTGACATCATATTGAGCCATCACACTAGATACAGAGCACAGCAAGAATAAGATGAAACCAAACTTTAAATGTTTCATATAGTTTTTAATTTAAATCTAGGACTTAAAAATGCAGCTTAAGTTTAAATTCACAAAAAAGTTAGTGTCACAACGTATTAATAAGAGCTTTAATTTCCGCAAGCGAGATTTTGGTTGCGTTAACTTAAACTTTTAACGATAACCAGCTTTAGTGAAAAAATTCACCTCAACATCCGTCTTGAATTATAGGGTACAATACCAAATTAAACCTATAATGTCACCATAAATCGTTTCCCTTTCGCCTGCTTTTTATTAAAAATAATTACCGTAGCTAAGGCTATGCTAATTATTTTTTATTTCAATCAATCAAAAAATAATTCAATCTATTTATAGGACATTTAAAATTTAATTTGATGTGGCTGAAGTCGCAATGACAATTTGCAAGTGTCATTCTTAAGGAGCCTTTTCAGCGACTGAAGAATCTCTCCCTATCGAAAAAATAAAAAATTCGTGTTGAAATAAAAAAGAATCCTCATCGACGTAAAAAACGTCTCTATCGGAATGACATTTTGCTACTGTCATTCTGAAGGCTAGAGATTAACCTAAAATACAAAGACTAGAAGATAACTTCTAGTCTTTTCTTTACATAAATTCAAAAGAAAATTTATTCCTCCATGCCTCTGTTTTTGACATATTTTTCTAGCCATTGATCTTGCTCCCATAACATATGCATGATACTTTCTTTCGCAGCATAGCCATGACTTTCTTTTGGTAACATAACCAATCTTGCAGGAGCCCCAAGCCCTTTTAAGGCGTTGAAATAGCGCTCACTTTGCATAGGATAGGTTCCTGAATTATTATCGGCTTGTCCATGAATAAGCAATAAGGGGGTTTTCATCTTGTGCGCATTCATAAAAGGAGACATGGTATTATAAACTTCTGGTGATTCCCAGTAATTGCGTTCTTCGGACTGGAAACCAAAAGGCGTTAACGTTCTGTTATAAGCTCCACTTCGAGCAATACCCGCCGCAAAAAGATCTGAATGTGACAATAAATTAGCGGTCATGAACGCCCCATAACTATGTCCTCCAACAGCTACTTTATTTCTGTCGATATAGCCTAGCTCATCCACAGCATCTATAGCTGCTTTGGCATTGGCGACCAATTGAGTTTTAAAGCTGTCATTAGGTTGCTCCTCCCCTTCTCCAATGATAGGAAAAGCCGCGTCGTCCAAAACGACATAACCTCTGTTAACCCAATAAATTGGGGAGCCATAGTATGGATAAGTAAATTCTTTGCGACTAGAGGTCACTTGAGAAGCACTATTTTTATCCTTATACTCCCGTGGATAAGCCCACATCAACATTGGCATTTTTTCTTTCTTCTCTTTATCATAGCCTACTGGAAGATACAAGGTAGCAGAAAGCTCAAGACCATCTTCACGCTTATAAGTAATAACTTCTTTATCTACATTTTGTATGGCTTTAAATGGATTTTCGAAATTTGAAATTTGCTCTAGACTTCCGGTTTTATAATTTCTAAAGTAGTAATTTGGAAATTCATTACTACTTTCTAATCTAATTAGAATCAAGCCTTTTTTAGCATTGATCATATTCACAAAAGACTCTAAATAGTCCGACTCTTTAACTTGAAAAAGGCGTTTACTGGTTTTAGATTTCAAATCATATTCATCCACAAAAGGAAATTTTCCTTTTTCGGAATACCCTTGTCCAGTTAGCGTTAGTCTTCCGTTCAAGATCTGCAAGACAGATTGATTGAATTTGTTTTTTGTGGTGACAAAACGCCCTGGATCATCGTAGGTATTTTGATAATTTCTTTCGTTAAAAAGGACAGCCTCCGCTTCTGAGTTGGAGGGATTAAAAATACTAGTTCTCACGGTTCTCGTGTTCCACCAGTATTCACTTAAAACAGCGGTAGTCTTATCTCCCCAAGTTATTCCAGAAAAACGCAATTTAGTTTTGGCTAAATCCTCTTTTTTAGCAGTAAAAGGTGCTTTTAATTGATACACTTCATCTCTAAACTCTACTTCCTTATCGGCATCTCCACCGTCTAAAGCTTCTACCCAAACTAGGGTTGCTGGTTGATCCTCTCTCCAAGACATATTTCTAGGGCCTGTTCTAGTAGACATAAATCCTTTAGGCATTTCTTCCATGAGGGGGATATCTGCAATAACGTGAGCTAAGTCACCATCTGCTGTATAAATTGTGTGTGAAGTTGGAAATCTACCATAAGTAACTATATAAGAAAATGGCTTTTTAATTTCTGAAACTATGACATACTTACCATCTGGAGAAATAGACATACTTCCATACATCGCCCCAGTTTTCCAAAGACTTTGGTTGCCTTCTAAATCTACTTTTTGAATTTCTGAAGTGGCCAAAACTTCAAAATTAAATTCATCAACTTTATTCTTTAAAAGATCCTGATAGGTTCTGTTTTGAGCCTCAACACCTGCTTCATTAACAGAAACCGTGGGTCCCGTGGGTACTTTATTATCCGCATCGATGAGATTTTGTCGCTTTTCTGGTAAAGTCTTAACCAAAATACCAGATTCGTCTGGCAACCATGTCAATGTAGTTCCCATATTTCCGTTAACCACCGCTGAGGTCAACCGACTAGCAGATTTGTTTTTATAATCGATGACCCATAATTCATTTCCTGTAGATAGAGTATTCGTAAATGCTATATAGTTGTAGTTTGGAGACCAATTGATATTTGAAATCTTAGGATTGACAGGTAAATTTTGAATCTCAAATTCTTTTTTCTTATTAGGATCAACTAATTTTAAATCCACATAAAAACGGGTGCGACTTGAGATATTTGTTTTAGGATTTATTCTTAAACCAGCCAATGTTAACTCATCTTCAGCTAGATCTTCAATAGTTTGATATTGATTCCTGTAAATAAGCAACGCCTTGCTCCCCTTGGGATTTATACTCATAGAGGGTGGCATAGGGGCATCTGCAAGTTCAAGTATGTTTTTGTGCGGTAGTTGGTAGTTTAAATCCAATTGACTAAAACCTATTAAAGGCAAAAGGGCATACAACAGTAATAATTTATTTTTCATAGTATGTGATAATAGTTGACTTTAAATTTATAAAAACTAGGAGTAACTTTCAAATATATTTTTTAAATCAAGTTTATTAAGTTTAACATTACATGTTTTATTAATATTAAGCAAATGAATATATTGTACTAAAAAAAAATGCTTAAAGTTTTACTTTCCTCATTATTATTATTTATAAATTTTACAGGAATTTCCCAGATTTTGGAAGATGATTTTGAAGGGAATTCGACCATATCTTCATGGTATGAAGACGAAGCTTTGATGGATATAAACTTTAGTAATCCATTTATAGATTCCTCCAATCCCTCTTCAACAGTATTGAGATATGAAGATGCAGAAGGACAATATGCGAATATTGGATTTGATAGTTCCTCTGCTATCCTTTTAGACCAGAATTCAACCTTTAGCTTGAAGATTTATGTTCCCTCCTCAGAACTAACAGGAAATCAAACCAATCAAATTTCTTTGAAACTTCAAAATAGAAATCAATCAACTCCATGGTCCACACAAAGTGAAATTATAAAAACAATAGAATTGGATCAATGGCAAACTGTAAGTTTCAGTTTTTCTCAAGATGAATTTATCAATTTGAACCCTGATTCTCCAGATCCATTAATGAGGACCGATTTCAATCGAGTGGTGCTTCAACTTAATGGAGAAAACAATACTGACCAAGTAATTGCCTTTATAGATAATTTTTATTTTGAAGGTAGAGATAGTGAAGATGAACCTGGAAATCCAAATGATCCTGTCTACGACGAATTAGTATGGTATGATGAGTTTGATTCAGACGGTGCCATAAATACAAATAAATGGTTCCATCAAACTAAATTACCTCAGGGTGACTCTTGGTTCAATGGAGAAATACAACATTATACAAATAGAATTGAAAACACGTTTGTTGGAAATGGCAACTTAAACTTGGTTGCTAAAAACGAAACTTTTACAGACCAAGGAGTGACTAAAGAATATACTTCTGCCCGACTCAACTCCAAATTTGCTTTTACCTACGGACGGGTTGAAGTGAGAGCAAAGTTACCTACAGGTGTTGGCACTTGGCCTGCTATCTGGCTACTCGGTCAAAATATCCAGGAAACTGGTGGATATTGGGATAACGAAGGCTTTGGAAACACTCCATGGCCTGCCTGCGGAGAAATAGATATTATGGAGCATTGGGGTGATGACCAGAATTATATCTCAAGTGCATTACACACCCCTTCTAGCTTTGGAAACACATCTAATGTTGGAGGTCAAATTATTCAAACGGCTTCAACAGCTTTTCATAATTACATTCTAGATTGGTATCCAAACCGCATGGTGTTTAGTGTAGATGGAAATGTGCATTATACTTATCAGCCTGATATACAAAACGACCAGACTTGGCCTTTTGATGAAGACCAATACATTTTATTAAACACGGCAATCCAATCCATTATAGATCCAACCTTTACGCAAAGTACTATGGAAATAGATTATGTAAGGATATACCAAGAAAGTAACTTAGGGATTAGTGAAGTGAACTCTGAAGTAAAACTAAATGCCTTTCCAAACCCTGCTCAAAATCAAACCACTATCCATTCTCCAAAGGAGGCTCTCGGACAAGAAGTCTTTATATATAATCTTCTAGGTCAACTTATTAATAATTTTGTTCTCCGCTCTCAAAGCACAACTATCGACACCTCAAATTGGTCGCCGGGGATATTCTTCTTACAAAGAAGAGGGCCTCAAACAACCGAGACCCATAAAATCATTAAAGAATAAGTTAGACATCTTATAAAAATGGTTGACTTATTTAATTTGTGGACGAGATTTGATTTTTTAAATGGCTATGACATTATAGCTTTTATAAAAAATTCTACATTAGAGGATGAATCTTAGTTAGAATAAGTCAGTAGTTCTGAAATTGTAGAATCAAAATCTATAAATTTTTGTGGACTATAAATTTCTATACTATGTTTCTATTCTCTTGGATTAAAACATGTATAAAATTGACTACTCTTCGCAGAGAATATCGCCACCTATTTAAGTCTAGACGAAACCCCTTTATCTAATGGTGAGCTATACACCATCTTAACCAACAAAAATGCTCAGGGTAAAAGAGCGAGTATAGTTGCTATCTTAAAGGGAACTAGAACCATTGATGTCATTAATATACTCCATAATACCAATTTAAACCTATAATGTCGCAATAAATCATTTCTTTTTCGCCTGCTTTTTATTAAAAATAATTACCGTAACTAAGGCTATGCTAATTATTTTTAATTTCAATTAGTCAAAAAATAATTCAATTTATTTATACGACATTATAAATTTAATTTGGTATAAGATCCCTCTAGAGAGACGAAAGGTAGTAGAAGAAGTTACAGTTGATATGGAGAATAGCATGAATTTAATTACTAAAAAATGTTTTTCTAAAACAGAACTAGTTACTGATCAATTTCATGTCCAAAAATAAGCCTCACAA
Source organism: Psychroflexus sp. MES1-P1E (assembly GCF_002836055.1). Lineage (GTDB taxonomy): Bacteria > Bacteroidota > Bacteroidia > Flavobacteriales > Flavobacteriaceae > Psychroflexus. Next base: position 2,074 of record NZ_PJBS01000319.1, on the reverse strand, counting down.
AGCAGTACAAGAAAAGCGTATACGATTAAGGTGGAAGAATTAGAGCAGAAAAATAGAGATACACTAGAGGCCCTGGAGGAAGGAAATACATATAAGTATGAACTTCCGAGCAATGGAGATACGCAAAAACAACTACTCGCTAGAAGCAGATATTTATTATTCAAATCCAAAACAAAATGGACTCTAGGACAGAAAGAAAGAGCTGAGATCCTATTTATATTATACCCAAACATTGAAAAAGTATATAATTTAGCACAAGGATTAACCTATATTTTTGAAAACAATACACATGAAGATGTTGCCCGATTAAAGTTAGCGCATTGGTATACTAAAGTTAAAAAAAACTCAGTTCAATTCATTTAGTACAATTGCCAGATCTATCCAAATGCATTATTTGCCCATATTGAACTACTTTCTAAAGAAACTAAGTGCAATAGTTAGGAAAATAATTTCACCCCATGAACTTTCAGACCCATTTATTTAGCAGAGTGAAAGAAAAGTTCTAGATTATTTAAACTCAATTTGTTGTATCAAAAAAGAACAATATTCCTCGCTTTTTTTTGATACAACAACTATCATACATGGGTCACACCGATACTAAGTTGTCAGTGCGGAGAGTGAGTGATTCGAAGTTATCGCCAGCACTTTTGAGAAAAGAGTGATAAAGGAGACTACTTGTGTAACGAGATAAATTCCTACACTCTTTAAAAATGATATAATATATTTAATAAGTGGATTACTCTCCGCATCATCTCCAAGCTAGCTCTGGACAAATTTTGAGATATGGCAGATTGGTATTAGTGTTGCTGGAGTTCTGGTGGTTTTATTTACTGGAATCATGGCCGTATTGATAGGTCAAAAGCAAATCAAAATCAACAACCGACTTGTAGAATTGACAGAAATTGAAAAAGAGCCAATCCTTTACTTAACTGTAGATGATTTCAGAGGTTTTGATAAAGATATTCTGACAGGTTAGGTAGAAATAAGGGCAAAAAATCATAGTTCGGTACCAATAAGTATTACAGAATATACAGCTATAAACATGCATGATAGTTCTGAAGCTGTTGAGAAAACCAGTCTAACTGTTTTTCCAGGTACTAGTGTACCAATGGATGTATTTGTTGGTGGAGATAGACCAAAAGGAAATAGGGCTGTTGAGTTCAAATTTCGAGTTAAATACAGTAGATATTTGAGCGATATTAATAAATGTATTGAGGTTGTGTATGCTCTTCCTACAGGGAAAACCGCAGCGTTAGTGATTCCTTCAACTGATTGTAAGGTGTAGTTAGCTAACGCTCTAGAGGCTATAAAATCAGAATCTCAAAATAACTAAATTATCAAGTTTACCGTGGCCAATGTCCTACCACGAGACTGCCCACAAATACCAAAACCCAAACAAGGTGTAAGCTTCGTTTGGGTTTTGGTATTTGCAGATGCTAAGAGAAGAGATTCGAACTACATGAGTCGCAGCTCACTAATATCACCACATAATTGACACAGGAAAAAACTTCTCCGCAAGAAGCCCTCATATCCACTAAATGTCTTGGAAAACTTCCTCCAGTCGAAATTTGATATAATTGTGAGATTTTGGTTGAATGTGATTTTCTTCCAGTACAATGTAGTATTTCACCAGAAAAAGTCCTGCCTTAAACAATATCACCTCCAAGAGGATAAGTCAATCGTTTAGAGATTCAACCTTCAGAAGAAATACTGTAAACATCTGTATGCCGTTCATCTTCTGCGCTAAGCGAAATCTATTTACCATCATATGAAAAATGAGGCAGTGATTCATAGTCTTCATAAGTTATTGACCGTCTGACACTACCACCAGAAAGTTTAACTTTTCACAAATTGTTAGCAAAACCATTACTTTAACTGGATAACTCAGTCTGTAAAAGAAGCATTATCCTTCGTGCAAAAGTACTCACAACATAAAATGCAAATAATAGAAACGAGTATACCTTTTTTATAAGTTTTAATGATTTATAAAATTAGCCAGATCATAAAACAAAATGAGAGTATTTCAAATGATTAGTTATGAGTTAAGAAGAATAAATAATTAGAGGTCAGTAGT
>NZ_PJBS01000279.1 GCF_002836055.1 Psychroflexus sp. MES1-P1E | reverse complement strand
TGAACTAAAAAAGATAGCTTAGTATCAACGAAAAAAAAGCAACGTTTGTTGAGTTACAGCCTTGAATCCAGCTAACATATTAATTAACCAAACCTACTTATTATGAAAAAATTTCTATTAATAAAAGTATTTCTCATTAATTACTTTTGCTAAAAAAAAATGAAAAATTTAATTTTTACAATGTTTTTAGTGCTGTTTTTTTTCAGCCTAGAAACTACCGCCCAAACTACCTATGCACCAGATGATGCTTTCGAGCAAGCCTTAATTGATTTAGGACATGATTCGGGACCCTTAGATAATTTTGTAACAACAGCAAATATAAGTAGCCTTACAACTTTAAATGTCAATAATAAAGGGATATCAAGTTTAACAGGTATAGAAGATTTTACCGCTTTAACTACTTTATATTGTCATTCAAATAGTTTAACAAGTTTAGATGTGAGTAGCAATACCGCTTTAAATCTTTTATGGTGTTATTCAAATAGTTTAACAAGTTTAGATGTGAGTAGCAATACCGCTTTAACTCAATTATCTTGTTATTCAAATTTTTTAACAAGTTTAGATGTGAGTAGCAATACCGCTTTAACTGGTTTATATTGTTATGATAATAGTTTAACAAGTTTAGATGTGAGTAGCAATACCGCTTTAACTGGTTTATATTGTTATGATAATAGTTTAACAAGTTTAGATGTAAGTAGCAATACCGCTTTAACTACTTTATGGTGTTATTCAAATAGTTTACCAAGTTTAGATGTGAGTAACAATACCTCTTTAACTTATTTATATTGTTTTGATAATAGTTTAACAAGTTTAGATGTGAGTAACAATACCGCTTTAACCAGTTTATATTGTAATGATAATAGTTTAACAAGTTTAGATATGAGTAGCAATACCGCTTTAACTCGATTAGATTGTTATGATAATAGTTTAACAAGTTTAGATATGAGTAGCAATACCGCTTTAACTCAATTATATTGTTATGATAATATTTTAACAAGTTTAGATGTGAGTAGCAATACCGCTTTAACTACTTTATTGTGTTATGATAATTTTTTACCAAGTTTAAATGTGAGTAGCAATACCGCTTTAACTTATTTATATTGTTTTGATAATAGTTTAACAAGTTTAGATGTGAGTAGCAATACCGCTTTAACTTATTTAGCTTGTAATTCAAATAGTTTAACAAGTTTAAATTTGAGTAGCAATATCGCTTTAACTAGTTTATTGTGTTCTTCAAATAGTTTAACAAGTTTAAATGTAAAGAATGGAAATAATACAAATTTCACTGATTTCAACGCAACAACTAACCCAGATTTATACTGCATAGAAGTAGATGATGTTGCTTATAGCGATTCAAACTGGACTAACAAAGATGCTGGAGCGATTTATAGTTTAGATTGTAGTTTAAGTGTAGAAGTTATAGAAATAAACAACTTCAGTCTTTACCCAAACCCTGTAAAAGACTATTTAAACATTAGTTTAAACGAAGGATTAGAATTAAAAAGAGCAACTATTTAT
>NZ_PJBS01000278.1 GCF_002836055.1 Psychroflexus sp. MES1-P1E | reverse complement strand
GCCTTAATTTAGGGTTTTTATTAAAATGCTAACTTAAGCCGTATATAATTAATTGCTTGGCCACTGCCGACTTACGAACATTCCTGCGGAATATTCTATCTGTGATTTATTTGCTAAATTAGGTGCTTAACCACCCAACTAACCATACACAAAAACGTTGGCAACAAGCTGAAAAAATACGAATGAAAAACAAAATACTGATTTTAATACTGACTTTATCATCAATAATTGGCTTTAGTCAGAACTCAAATGAAAACGTCTTATACGTTGTAGATTCTATTCCAGTAATAGAAGAACCGAAAGAAGGTTTTGGAACATTAACGGAAAGCGAAATTGATAATGTTGTTGTCGTAGAAGACAAAAAAGTAATAGAATCTTCTGGTTACAAAGATTTGGACGGAATTATTTATATTTTTACTAAGGAATATGTAAAAAGACCAGATAGTATTAAAGCAATTCCGACAACCAAATTAATGGTCAAAAAAAATGGTGCTTGGTATCTAAAAAATAGTGTTTCAACATATTCAGGAAAATTTATTGACTATTACCTAATTGGCAAAAAACAAGGCGAAGGAATTCTATTTAAAGGGAAATTAAAGGGCAAACGTCTACTCTACCACATAAACGGAAATATATCAGACGAAATTGAATACGAGAACGGAATTTCAAACGGACTTGAACAAAGATTTTACAAAGACGGAACCTTAATGCAAAAAGGGATTTTTAAGAACGGAAAAGAAATTGGAGTTTGGGAAATGTATCATCCAAATGGGCAATTAAAACAGCAAACTACATTTAACGAAAATGGAAAAATGGATGGAGAATCTGTTTCTTATTATTCAACAGGAAATGAAAAAGGGAAAAACAATTATAAAAATGGAGTTTATCAAAAAAATAAAATAAACGATAAGCTTTTCAAACTTTACAACGAATCACAAGAATTATATAAACAAGTAAACCATAAAGGAGCGATAAAAAAACTGGATAAAGCTTTAGAATTGGACTCTAATTGGGCAGAAGGATATTTTGCAAGAGGAACTATGAAATTAAATAATTTTCAATTTGACGAGGCAGTTGTAGACTTTGACAAAACTCTCGAAATTGAGCCCTATTTTACCAATACCCATTCGAATCGAGCTTTTGCTATTTTAAGAAAACACGAACTTGGAAATGGTCGAACTTTATCAAAATCAAAAGACATACAAATAATCGCTTCAAAGGAAACTGAAATACCAGAATCGGAATTGACTAAAATTTGTGCGGATTTGAAAAAAGCTGTGTCACTTGGAGATGATAATTGGATGGTTTTAGAAGCATTAGAAAAACATTGTAAAGAATAAAGCCAGTTGCCAACAGTGTATAAAAAACATAGGGCATTTGTTCTAAACCCAAAGTTTAGAGCTTTAAACGAAGTCCGCCAAATCTTTTAATTTGGCTTTAAAATAAAAAAGATAAAACAAAATAAAAAGTTTTGGCTAAGTGCTTAATCAAAAGTTCACTACTTTTAATTCCCGTACTAACCATAGT
>NZ_PJBS01000277.1 GCF_002836055.1 Psychroflexus sp. MES1-P1E | reverse complement strand
GTCAGATGTGTAATAAGAGACAGAAGTTATATACTGAGATTGTATTATCTGTAGAAAAATTCTGGATTCCAGCTCCTTTAAATGCCAAAGTTGAGTTTCCTGGGTTATAGGTGCCATTATTCTGAAAATCGCCATAAACATCAATTTGAGATTCATTGGTTTGTGAGACACTAGCACCGGTAGCGATCGATAAATTTTTCATTTCTATATTCTCTGAAAAAAGGGGATCATTTGGTGTAATATTGATCACAACATCAATATCTTTATTAGGGGGGCCATTAATCCAATTATCTATATTTCCAGCATCAGTCGAAACTACACCAATCCAAATGGTTGGCCGTGGTATACATATTTCCAAACCAACGGTTCCGTTAAGCACCCAATTGAAAGGAATTTTCCAAAAACTAGGAATTGTAATTGCGCTTTCATCATTGGCAGTAATTCTACCTCCCCATCCACTGACTGTCCCATTTAGGATAATTTTATTACAACCTGAGCTTGATTCGATAAGACCTTGATAACTTGTCAATTCATTAAAAATAATTTCACCTCCGAATTGAATTGTACCATTAGAATTGATTGTAGTTTTTCCAATAATTTCAAAACCAGCATTAGCTATAATTTTACCACTCCATAAATTTAATTCACCATGGACAATAAAACTGTTTTCGACAATAAGTTCAGCATTGTTAGAATTGATTTTAGTATTACCAAAAATTTCAAAACCAGCATTAGCTATAATTTTACCACTCCATAAATTTAATTCACCATGGACAATAAAACTGTTTTCAACAATAAGTTCAGCATTGTTAGAATTGCTTTCTAGATCTCCTGAAATTATTAAATCACCAGAAATATTAGCATATGAATCATTTCTGAATTTTTTAAAATTTATCGTTCCAGAAGAATTGATGGAACCATTACTGTTGGCAAGAGTGCCTTGAAAAGTAGTAGAACCTTCATTATTTAAAATAAATCCACGGCCCATTCCTTCTTCTGAACCGGAATTAACATCAAGGGTACTACCAGAATAAACATTAATAAGACCACTGACAAATTCGGTACCGCCACCAACTAAATTTGTTGTTGCCCCATCATAGGAATTTAAAGTACCATTCTCTATTTTTGCTACGGTAGTAAGTGTACCGTAGTTATTTATTACAGAATTATTTTTAATAATAATAGTTATTTGATCTCCATGATTAAAATTTCCGTAATTATTAAGCGTTAAATTATTTCCGGCATTTGGCCAGTGAAGACCTTGAGAGTTAAATGTTACGCCTTCACCAATACATAATGTTCCATTTTTTCCAATATTTTTCGAACTAGTATTGTATGTAAAGTTTCCACTTAGGCATATGGTTTTATTATTCAAATTACCAGAAGGCCACATATCATCAGAACTATCAATGACATAATCACACTCGCAATCCACATCTATATTCTGAGAATAAGTATTTATTGAAAATAAATTTGAGAATAAAATTACAGTAGTAAAAATTAAAATTTTCATGATTAAAATTTATATAAATTTACAGATAAGATGA
>NZ_PJBS01000276.1 GCF_002836055.1 Psychroflexus sp. MES1-P1E | reverse complement strand
ATTTGGTATTGGACCTAAAACATCAATTATGTTAGTGGTTTTAACAGGTGGTTTTGATCGATTTACAAGTGCAGCAGAACTATGCAGCTACTTAGGTTTGACACTAGTGATTAGGCAAAGTGGGAGCAGTGTAAAAGGACGACCTCGAATACGTAAAAATAGGCAATCAAAAATTTCGTAATTTATTATTTATGGGCTATTTTAATACCTGTAAACTAGCTGGCAGGGATGTACAACACATCTTGCAGAGATTTTTATCAAAGAATAGTTGCCAAAGAAAGAGTAAAAAAATAGCACTAATAGGAGTCTGTAATACCCTGTTGAAACAAGCCTTTGTAACCGCCAAATCAGGTTTGATCTATTGTGCTACTTATCGAAGTACTCTAGTGAGAAATTAATGCATTTTTACTTGTTTTTACCACAGTACTTTGTTGTGCTTAGTACTTTATTTATTCATTTTCGGTTGTGGCATTTCCCTAGATAATTCTAGTGGCACTAATTTTTTTCTCAACATTATTTTATCCTTAAAATGTCTTGATATTTCATATGTTTTGTTAGTAAAATCATTTTGTTGGTCATTAATTTTATGGTAAAATACTTTTATTGATTTACAATTTTCGTGTTCAAAAATTTGGTTTAGCATCGTTCTGTCTGATATGCCACAAGAATGTCCATATATATGTGTTTGAAAATCATTTGATTCGATAAATCTTGTAAGGTCATAATAATTTTTAGTTTGAAGATATTCAAATGACTTTATATGTTTAAAAAGGTCATTGTTTTTCTCATCTTCAAATTCCAAATATTTTTTATCCAATTCATCTCCAAAACCGAAAATAGGATTTCCATATTTACCTGATAAATTTCCGTGAATGTAATTGTAACTTGAAGGAATATGTCTTTCACATATTTTAAAATAATCCTCAAATGTTTTTGTGTAGTTAAAATTCAGGAAGTAGAGATTATCTGGTAATTTATCCTTCTCCAAAGCAACAGTTACTATTTCGTCTTTTTTTATTTCTTCTCGAAAACAATCAGATATTGATTTTTTAATTGACGAATTATTGAAATTGTTTTCTTGTTCTTGAAGATATTCAACCAGTTTAATTTTTAGACATTCTAGTTGTTCGTTTACTTTGTTAATAGCGTCGCCTTGATTTGCTCCTTTATGTCCGTGTCTTGTGGCAATTAGAACATTAAAGAATTCTACTTCAATGTCTACCCATTTTAAAATTGAAGTTCTGGAATAAACTCTCTCTAACAGAAGAGAATGAAATTTGAAATTTATATCTCTTGTTTTAATTAATCTACTAGCTGCTTCATAAACAGTTTCCTTATTTACGGGTTTAGGTCTTTCGCTAAAAGAATGATAGTCAACTTTAAAATTAATTTCTAATAATATATCAGAATACGAATGATTGGTATAAAATGAATTAATAGCGTTGCAAAAATAGTCAGAAATGAAATCATTAAAGCTCGTTTTTATCCCGTGAGCAAGGTCAAATCCATTTCCGATAATTATTAGTCTATTCATTTTTTCGTATTAAG
>NZ_PJBS01000275.1 GCF_002836055.1 Psychroflexus sp. MES1-P1E | reverse complement strand
TTGAATATTTAGGTAAATTTTATTTGTATTCATCTTATAACAAAAATTTAATGAAGGAAACAAAAATAACAAAATCAGAAAGAGTAGCTCACTATAGAAAAGTTAAACAATAGTTTATGAAACCATTATATATATTTTTATTATTTGGAATTGTAGTTAATGCCCAAACGCCAAAACAAAACTTCACTAAAGCAGAAGAGTTTTACAAAAACGGCAACTACGCTGAAGCAGTAGCACAAACCGAGCGAGTGAAAAAAAGTTTAGGCAAGTCCAATCCCAAAGTAGAAGCCCTTTTATTTTTAGGTTATTACAACACGCAAGATTATACGAAAGCAAAAGTAGCATACGAAACACTTAAATTAATGGTGCCATATAAGGTAGGAAATTCAAGTGAGTTTGCTTTATACAAAAGCACAGGAGAACAACTTGACAAAAAACTGGCTGAGATACAAACTGCTTTTGAGAAAAAACAAAACCAAGGTTCCAAGCCGCTGTATAGTTACTCACAATATGAAGATAAAAATGATATTAAAGAGAGGCGCATAGAAAGAAAAAAAGAGGCTTTTGATAACAGGATGGAAAAAATCCAAGAAAATAATAAAAATGAGGCTTCTCAAGTTTTGGAACAAATACTAAAAAATCCATCTAAAGAAAAGTTTGAAAATTATCTTTTAGAAGAACGTTATGGAGACAAATTTGAAGATGTAAAAAAATATTTAAAATATTGGGATGAAACTTCTTTTATGATATTCGATTATGACTCTTCTGACACTGATAAAAAAAGCAAATTAGAGACATTAGGTTATCATTTAAATATCGATTTTCTTAATATTTCAGGAAGTAAAATTATATATATACCCAAATCCATCTTTACAAGAGGGACTTTGACAAAAATTGCAATTAATCGGACGTCTATAACTTCACTTCCAGATAATATTACAAATAACAAAGATCTTGGGTTATTAACATTAAAATTTAATAAAAAATTAAATAAATACCCAGAGGATTTATCTGCATTTGTAAATCTTCAAATATTAATTTTACAAAACAATAAATATTCAGAATTTCCTTTACTTGGGCATTCTATTAATTTAAGAAAACTTTATTTGAATCAACATATGGAGAATATTCCAAATGAAATATTCAATTTAAAAAAATTAAAGGAACTCGGAATAATGACTATAAGACCAAGTCAGGGATTTGAATTTCCAGAAGAGCTAGGCAGACTCACAAATTTAGAAGTTTTAGAACTAAATCATTCTTATGTAAAAGAGCTCCCTAAATCAATTAAGAACCTAGTCAATTTAAAAGAGTTGAATCTTTTCAATACTTCAATTGAAGATTTGCCTTCTGAATTGAAGGAATTATCCAACCTTAAATTGCTTCGTGTAGGCGGTATTGATAATAAACCCTACAATAACAAAAAAGTAGAACGAGCTTTAAAAAAGCTTGTGAAAGCGTTGCCCAATTTAAAAGTTGAGTATAATTAAAGTATTTAAAATAAGCATAAGTTCAGTCCATTAATAAATTAAAAATTAACTGAATAAGTGCCAGTTGCCAA
>NZ_PJBS01000274.1 GCF_002836055.1 Psychroflexus sp. MES1-P1E | reverse complement strand
TCGCCCATGTCCCTAATAATTTGACATCCTCGTGTGCGTCTAAATAATTTATTTGTTTGAAACATTTATCCTTAACAAACAAATCACCACAATCCAGACGACCTATTAATTCATAACCCATTTTCAACACTATATCGATACCAAAATTTAGTGCAATCCCTATACCACTATTGACTTTCAGAGATTCAAAAAAAATATTACCAAATCTATAGCTTTGCTCTAGAAGTTCTTGATGAGGTTTAATATCACTTCCATCGTCTACAATTAGAATATCAACATCAATTTGCTCATTTATAGATGCAATTGATTCATCTAATTGTTTTGGGCAATTATAATGGGGTATTATAAGAATAAGCCTACTTTTCTCCATGCATTTTCTAATTTTATTATTTCAAATATTTAAAAAATCGCTCTACTTATTCTTGTCAGATGATTTTAAAAAGGCAGTAATAACTTTCAACTTTCAACTTTTTTAAATATTTTGGATTTGGATAAACCTGAAGTTAAAATTATTAATAATGCCAAATTAATCCAAAAAATATAATCTCTAAATGAGTCAACTTTTAACCAATTGAGCCCAGTTCCTACTATGCTTGTAAGAATAATAAGATAAATCAAATGATTTTTGTTTTTTTGATAGATTGCAATTAAACACATTGTAATACTTAAAATTAAAATAGCTAAAAAGATTATTAAACCAATGAAACCAGTTTCTGCTAGAAGCCTTATGTATAGGTTATATCCAGGTGCAAAACTAGGATAATTATCATTTAAGTATTTTAACCTAAACTCCCAATTATCTTTTATAGACCATCTAGGATAGTATTTTATAGCTTCAAAAGACTGTTGACCGAACCCAACACCAAAAAAAGGGCTATTTTTAAAAACCTCATAATTTGCATATTGGATTCCAAATCTAGATTTGTTTGAAATTGAATGTTCATCTCCTTCAATATTAAAAGATGTTGCCTTTTCAGTTATATAATTAGTGATCATCTGCCCTTTAAAAGCAAAAATGAATAGGATTACGATGCCTCCAAAAAACAATAATTTGATGAGATATGATTGATATTTCTTAAAGTTTATGAAACATGAAAAAAAGACTATAAACTGTACTGTAATAATAAAAATTCCAGCCCTAGACCCTGAGAGAAGTACAAATGTTAAAACTAAAACACATGGAATATATTTTAGAATAGTCTTATGAGTTATTATATAGCTAAGCATCCAAGGTGTGACTGTGATCAAATACGTTGCAAAAGAGGGAGGTTCAAAAGTAGGACCAGAAATTCTGTTTAATCCTAAGTCCAACTTTACATCTGTGAAGGGAAAGTAATCAAATAGATAGAGTAGATCTTGTAAAAAGCTAAATTTTAATTTAACTATTAATGTTTCGAATAAAACATATAGGGATACAAAGGCAAAGCCAAGTAAAAATGCTCTTCTAATTAATCTTAATAATGTCCAAATGGATTCTGATCTAAAAGCATTATAATAAAAAATGAAAAAAGAAATACTTATAATTAGGGATGTTATTTGACTAAAAAACCTTTTTAATCCAGAGGTGT
>NZ_PJBS01000273.1 GCF_002836055.1 Psychroflexus sp. MES1-P1E | reverse complement strand
ATGAGCGGGTGACAGTATATTTTATTGCCCATTAAAAACTTTCCTTTATAGTCTGCGCTCCAAATTTCATTACACTTCTTAGGGTCGAAAATGGGAAATACTGGCTTGACTCTTCTGCTTCGTTGTTGAGGTTTAACTAGACCATTTTTAGAAAGGATATTATGAACGGTAACCACACTTGGAATAAGTTCTTCAGCATACTGTTTAAACAACAAAATGCGAATTTTCTTCGCATACCAAAGCAGGTGTTTGTTTTTTAATTTTAAGATTGAACCTTCAACTTTATGATGGGTTCGGTTAGGATGATTAATTGGCGCTCTTTCTTGCTCAATTAATCCCGAAAAACCCATTTTTTCATACCGAGAAATTAACTTGTAGGCGGAAGGTCGCGATATATTAAATGACCTACAAAGTTCTGTTATGGTATACTTCCCTGTTAACCATTCATGAATAAATTCTACTTTTTGTTCCATTTTAGTTTTTGCTTTCCAGACCATGATAGACTACTTTTTCAAGTAATTTATGACTCTTAAAAGTGTAAACTATGTCCCTTTAACGTACTTAATTATACAGTTATGCAGGTTTAACCCCAGTGATTAGGCAAAGTGATAGTCGTGTAAAAGGACGACCTCGAATAAGTAAAATAGGGAATCAAAAACTTCAAAAGTTATTATTTATGTCCAGTTTTAAGGCTTGTAGAGATCTTTACGAGAGAATAGTGGCCAAAGGGAGGAGTAAGAGATTAGCATTAATAGCGGTATATAATAAACTCTTAAAACAGGCCTTTGCAAGTGCTAAATCAGGATTAATATATGAGGATACCTATAGAAGTACTTTAGTGAAAAGTTAATGCATTTTTACTTGTTTTTTACTACAGTACTTTGTTGTGGTTAGTTTTTTATCAGATTTATTATAAGCTTAATAATTATTTCTCTTTGTTCTGGCAAACTTTGAGCAACAGCCAAAGCTAACGCAACTAATGTATTATCATTTACCTTTCTATCTCCTTCGTTTGTTAGATGAATATTATTCTGTTCAAGAAACCAAACAAATATGAATGAACCTATTCTTTTATTTCCATCACTAAAAGCATGTCCTTTTATTATAGAATATAGTAATTGTGCAGATTGTTGTTCAACTGTTGGATATGCTAGTTCTCCGAATACTGTTTGAGAAATACTTCCTAAAACACCCTCAAATGATTTGTCTTTTTCATTACCAAATAATTCACTTGCCTCCCCTTTACTTTTTAGATTTTTTTTAAGTTGATTAATAGCATCCTTCACATCATTATAGTTAATAACATATATTATTTCGCTATTAAGGCTATCTAATGTTAGATCATCAGTATCATATTTATTTAAAAGTTCAAATGATTTAGAGTAATGACTTAGTATTGACAAAAAGCCATCAGTTATTTGTTTTTGATTTTGAAATGCGACTTCTTGTAAAAGGTTGATTTCTGTTTTCAGTTCTTTTATTTGAGTTTTGTTCTCTTTTAGTAATTCTTGGTTTACTGAATAACCTTTTAATAAGTATTCTTTTAGCTTACTTGTAGCCCAAATTCTAAATTCAGTAGCTAGAGGTGATTTTACTCTATAACCTACAGATATTATT
>NZ_PJBS01000272.1 GCF_002836055.1 Psychroflexus sp. MES1-P1E | reverse complement strand
CAGATTCTATAAAGGCAGCTTTAGATATTCCCATATTAAAACTTCTAGGCTCGTAAGTTTTAGAGAATCGTGAATGGGCACTTCCCCTAATACCACCAGTGGTCAAGAACGAAGTCATAGCATAATCTATGGCTTTTTGAATATCTGTAAAGGAATCTTGAGATTTATCCCCGCCACCATAACACTCCAAATACTCACTCGAAAGGTGATCGTTAACTGTTTTTAAATAGGCTGAAGGCACAATAACATCACTGTCTAAAATGATAAAATAATTCCCTTTTGCTTTCTGCATCCCATAATTTCTGGAATCTCCAGGCCCTGTATTCTTCTTAAAATAATAGGAAATATTCAATTTAGTATTAAACTTGGAAACCACCTCCTCGCTAGAGTTCTGAGAACCATCTTCTATAATGATCACTTCGAAGTCACCTTCTATATTGCTTAGGCTTTCTAACAACTCTTTCATCTCCTTTGGTCTGTTGTAAACAGGAATTATAAAAGAGTAATGGCGTTCTATCATGGTGTAAATATATTACAAATAATGAATCCCGAAGCAAAGCTCCGGGATTCATTATTCATAATCATTAGTGATTTATTGCTTAATCACTCTAAAGGTTTGAAGACTTCCTTCCACTTCTAAAGTCACTAAATAAACACCAGACTGTAACTCATTCATATCCACTTGTGGATTTGAAACTTTTGGTGCAGTTTCAACTACCATCTGTCCTAACATATTATATACCTTTATGTTATCAACAGTAGATACCGTTGAAATAGAAAGTATATCATTTACAGGATTTGGATAGTATGTAAAATCTGTAGAGTCAAAACCATCGCTAGAAAGACCTTCAACATCTAGTGTATACTCTTCTGCTTGGCCAAAGGTAGTTCCCAAACATGGATTGAGGTAAGCTGTAGTTGCGTATATCTTTTTAACTCTCATTCGAGTCTGTCCAACCACTGCATCGGAAGGAACAACCAAAGTTTGGGTTGCTTGTTGTCCATCCTCGCCGGTAGATCCAGTAATGGTTTGAGTAATTTCATATACTTCTTCAGCTCCAGAAAATTCTCCATCCTGATTCCAGTCAATAAATACTGCAAATCTGTTAGTAAATGGATCACCAGCTGTATTTCCTTCGAGTATAATATCGTAAGACTCTCCTAGATTGACCTGTCCTGGTGTAAGAGCTGTAAAGTCTTCATGAGCAGGAGAACCATCTTGTGCCGCATTAGATCTGTTTGCAATTCCTGCAAATTCTACATTGGTCATTGGTTCTACTATATTGAACTCTAAGGGTCCACAATAGGGTGCTGGGAAAGGAACAAAAGCTTCATCATTCAATTCTACTAAAGCTCCACCAGAAGCTAAAGATACCCAAAGACCAAAAGCAGGACCATCTTGATTAACTGCAGGATTTAAAAACCCACTTGCAAAGACAGTAACAGCAGCATCTGCTAAACCTAGTTCAGCTAAATAAGCCTGGTATCCAGCAACTTTTACTGAATTATCTGCCGTAGTGATATCAATTAAATAATCATCTGTTGGTAATTCTAGATAGCCTTGGAATTCAGGGTAACTAATATCATCAACTAATATACCTCCACCGTCTTGATTCACAA
>NZ_PJBS01000271.1 GCF_002836055.1 Psychroflexus sp. MES1-P1E | reverse complement strand
CTAGCTTTCCCCATTACTATTCTACCTTCTTCACTTTCTATAAGTTCGATTATTTTCGGAGAAAGAGAATGAAATCGATAATCATTTGGAATGATGTTGGAGAATTGTTCAGGAAATGAAAAAGCCACTTCATGACCTCTTTTATATAGAATTTCCCCTATTGCCAGAAAAGGTTCAATATCCCCTCTTGTGCCTATCGAAGTTAAAAGAATTTTCATTTTTTTAGTTTATTACAAACGGTGGTTTGTAATGGTTAAGGTATCTCAATAAATTTCATTTTTATGTCTTTCTACAAAGACTTCTATTACTTCGTGGTGTACTTTCCATGCATTCCATACAGACATTCCCCATTTATAAACGAGTTTGCAATACTCTTGGGGATTAGTGGCTTTAAGTATGTCTTCCACTGTTATTTCTCCAACTATTCTGGGAGGTTCTAACCAAGACAATTCTGATTTATATTTAGCTAATACTGTTAATCCGCTGTGTGCTTTTTTTACATCAAAACTTTTTTTATAAATAAGATACATACTTGCCAAATGAAGGTTCACTGATTGAATCACTTGAAGAGAAGGTGTACCATAATGCTGGACCGCAATAGCATCTACTGTTATTCTGTGGTTTTCCATATAATCAGGAGGATGTGAATACTCTTTCTCTAAAATTTGTCCATACAATTTCCAACAGCCCGGTGAAGAATCCATATATCTGTGTACTTCTCCCTCAATATCTGGTATTTCCGCATTGCAGGAAAAGCATTTTGCCATTTTAGTTTGTTTTAAATTTATTGTATATTTCTACTTATCGTCTTTAGAGTATTTTTTTTTAAAATGACCACTAACTTCTTTTATATAAAATAATTGATGACCTTTTACGTCTATTGTCTTACCCTTATTTTTCCAAGCAACAACTTCTTTATCAATTTCTAATATTTGTTTTGGTTATCGATATCCAAAGTTACTCACTGGAAATGATATAAATTTGTAAAAATCGGTCGTTCTCGTTGTTTGATAGCGTTTTTGGGGAGTAGTTGGTATACTTTTTTATCTTTTTATTAAAATAGAATTTACCATAATAGTTTTAGTTATAAAAACAGACAAACCTTCAAATTACTCCAAGAGCCTTTATTATTTAAAGATTTTATTAAAAGGTTGTTTTTTTTCTTTACGTAGAATTGTTTTGAGCAAATTCTACCTATAATTTGTTAGATTATATTGGTTCCCACAATTCTATTTTGTTACCTTCTTTGTCTAATATATGTGCAAATTTTCCATAATCGAAAGTTTCAATGCTGTCAATTATGGTTACTCCGTTTTTCTTTAGTTTATTTACAAGTCCTTCAATATTTTGAACTTGATAATTAATCATAAACTCTTTTTTCGATGGCGAAAAATACTCATCCCCTTTTTTGAAAGGTTTCCATTGAAGAGAGTTTATTTGTTCAGGATTATTAATATCTCTACTGTCAAAACTTGAAGATCCCCAATCATTCATTTCAATCCCTAAATTTTCCTGGTACCATTTATGGGTTTCTTCCAAATTATCGGAATAAAAGAAAATTCCGCCAACACCTGTCACTTTTGGGGTGTTATCAACTTTAGAAGCTGTCTTTTCTATTTGATCCTTTTTT
>NZ_PJBS01000270.1 GCF_002836055.1 Psychroflexus sp. MES1-P1E | reverse complement strand
TCAGGACACACAACTATTGCCAACACCGTATATAATTTATTGCTAGTTCTAGCCTACTTACGAAAGTCCTCGCGGCCTTTATTGATCGGTAATTATTTACTAAATTGGTTGTTTAAAACACGCCACTAATCATACACAACAACGTTAGCAACAATTTGAATGAACGAACAACTTCTTAAGAATATATCGAAGCACGTTAAACTTTCAGAAGAAGAAAAAAATCTGTTTGAAATTTTTTGGACGGAAAAGACTTTGGATAAAAGAGATTATTTATTGAGAAACGGGGAAATCTGTCGAACTGATAATTATATTATCGCTGGAACCTTAAAAGCATTCTATATTAATTCAGAAAGCGGAAGAGAAGAAATACTTTACTTCGCAATAGATGACTGGTGGGCATCAGATATTGATAGCTTTCAAAAACAAAAATCATCAATTTATAATATACAAGCACTAGAAAAAACCAAATTACTTCAAATCAATCATCATTCTTTTAATGAAATGCTGAAACAGATACCTAAACTTGAAAAATATTTCCGCATTATTTTGGAAAATTATCTCGGAAGTTTACAAAGAAGAATAATTACAAACAATGTCCTTGACGCTGAACAAAGATATTTTGAATTTATTGAGCAATATCCTAAAATTATAAACAAAGTACCTCAATACTTAATAGCATCTTATTTAGGAATATCAGCCGAATTTTTAAGTAGAATTCGCAAAAAAACAAAAAATTTATTGAACTAGGTCAATTTCTCATATACTTTAATTAATCAACTTTGTTTTTTCAAATTAAATTAAAAAACAGATGAACAAAGTACTAATCATTAACGCAAGTGTAAGAAAAGAAAAATCTTATAGCAGAAAATTAACCGAAAATTTCACAGAGAATTGGCAGAGGAAACATCCTGAAGATATATTCACGCACAGAGAAGTTGGACTAAATATAATTTCACCTATCGATGAGAATTGGATTTCAAGTGCATTTATCAAACCTGATGACAGAACAGAATTAAACCAAAAAGGAGTAAAAATTAGCGATGAGCTAGTAAAGGAATTAAAAGAGAATGATATTTATGTTCTTGGAAGTCCAATGTACAATTGGTCAGTTCCGAGTGGATTAAAAGCATATATTGACCAAATTATGCGTATCAACGAAACTTGGAAATTTCGTTCTGGGAAACCTGATGGAGACTACGTAGGGTTATTAAAAAATAAAAAAATGTTCATTCTATCAAGTCGTGGAGACACAGGATATGGAGAAAATGAAAAAAATGAGTATATGAATTTTCAAACAACATATTTGAAGTTTGTGTTTGGAATGATGGGTGTTCAAGACATATCAATTATCTCCTTAGACAATGAAGAATTTGGCGGAGAAATCTTTGAAAAATCAAAGCAAGTTATTTATGAAAAAATCGATTTGATAAAGTAAAAACTGTTGCTAACAATGTATAAAAAACATAGGGCGGTTTAGGCTTTCCGAAAAGTCTGTGTTTATTTACAAAGTCGCCAAATATAAGATTTGGCATTTTCAATAAAAAAGATAAAAGCAAAATATTATATTTGGCTGAGTACCAAACCGAAACATATCGCTTATCACCTGCCCTACGTTTCTTATACTGACCGTTAGCGTTCATTACGAAA
>NZ_PJBS01000318.1 GCF_002836055.1 Psychroflexus sp. MES1-P1E | reverse complement strand
TGGATGTATGTTGTGTTTATTCAAAGTGAAAACTTAATACATCTGCAAGGTTTCTAATGAACTTATAAATTGTAATTGACATCAGAATTATGTGGCGTTCAGAACTTGTTTGTTAACAAACGGACCTGTTTTACATATACCAATGTCAATTCTATATTGCTTATATTAGAAAAAACATGTTCATTTCTTGATTTTTTTGAATAACAGCAATTACTGTGCTTTCGTCCTTAAATTACTGGGTGAAAAATCTTCTATTTCAAAATTATTATTTACCGTCTATTGGATTTGTAAAGGATAACGGAATAGTGAAAAGAGCACGTCAATGTAAATTGAAAAAAGAAACGGGTTTATCAAGACGAATAGACCTTTTAATCTATCGATTATTTTGATAATCCTAAAAGAGATTCTAGCAGTAGAATTTTTTTTAAATTTGGTGTAATTTTAGAAAGACCTTCGAGAGAAGAAGGTAATGACGTTGCCAAAAATCTGAATGGATATGTCTCAAAAAAAATATCTAATTTAGCATTCGATCTTTTTGATAATATTAAAAAATCAAAACACAAAATTTAAGTCTATGCGATTTCATACCAGAAAGTGGATAAAACCTGAAGACCTTAACCCTAATGGAACTTTATTTGGCGGAAAACTTTTAGCTTGGATAGATGAGGAGGCTGCTTTATATTCTATCATACAATTGGAAAATCAAAACACGGTAACCAAATACATGAGTGAAATTGATTTTAAAAGCTCTGCGACTCAAGGTGATATTATTGAAATTGGTATTGAAGTGGTGAAATTTGGAAACGCTTCCCTTGCTCTCAAATGTGAGGTTAGGAATAAAATGACTAGGCAAACCATTATAAAAATCGATAAAATAGTAATGGTAAGTCTTGATAAAGAGGGGAATACGAAGCCCCATGGAAAAACCAAAGTTGAATTTGTAAAAGACAGATTAGGAGATAGCTGATTTAGGATTTTGGAAGATATCTTCGTTCAACAACGAATGGTCCAAAGGGTAAAACTGAGCTTAGGAATACAATAAAAAGCGTCTTTACAGACCAGTTGAGTTTTTTGAACATCCAGAACCCACCAAGCAAATAAAGGATGAATAGTATACCATGAGCCATGCCGATAATCCTTACGTATTCAGGTATTTCCCAGATATATTTTAGGGGCATAGCTATGAATAAGAGTACTAAAAAGGAAATGGCTTCTAAGGTGCTTATCCATCTAAAAAGTTGAATGCTGAGATTATCTGTGGTCATACCTATTTTTTTTGTAAAAATAATAGTTTCAAAATCCTTAAGCTCGAATTTTTTGTAATTTGCACTTCAATTTTAATAAAATTAACTAATGAAAATTCTAGTGACTGGTGGATTGGGTTTTATAGGTTCACATACCGTTGTAGCCCTCCAAAATAAAGGATATGAAGTTGTCGTAATAGATAATCTATCCAACTCTTCTCTGAAAGTTATTGAGGGGATTACAAATATCACTTCAATAACACCAGATTTTCATAAACTGGATCTAAGGGATAAATTAGATGTCAATGAGTTTTTTAAATCCCATCAAGATATCAGTGGAGTTATTCATTTTGCTGCTTCTAAAGCAGTAGGGGAGAGTGTTAAAAATCCTCTTTTATATTATGAAAATAATTTAGCAGCACTTACGTATTTGTTGCAGAACATTGTAAAACTTCCCCATCAAAATATTATTTTCAGTTCTTCTTGTACTGTTTATGGTGAAGCAGACCAACTGCCAATTTCTGAAGATGCTTCCATTAAGTCAGCTATTTCTCCCTATGGTAATACCAAACAAATCGGGGAGGAAATTATTTTAGATACGTGTAAAGCCTTTGGTAAACTCAAAGCGATTTCCTTGAGGTATTTTAATCCTATAGGAGCTCATCCTTCAGCAGAAATAGGGGAATTACCTCTAGGAACCCCTCAAAATCTTGTTCCTTACATCACTCAGACAGCTATAGGCATGCGAGATCATTTATCTGTTTTTGGCGACGACTATCCCACAAATGATGGAACTTGTATAAGAGATTATATTCATGTGATGGACCTTGCTGAAGCTCATGTGGTTGCTTTAGAACGATTGATGTCTTCAAAAACCGACACTAATTTTGAGATTTTTAATCTTGGAACGGGCATAGGCTCTTCTGTGCTTGAAGTCGTCAATGCTTTTGAAAACGCTTCCGGAGAAAAGTTGAACTATTCCATAGTAGATAGACGCGCAGGAGATGTTGTTGCAGCTTATGCCGATACAGAAAAAGCAAACAAAATAATGGGATGGAAAGCTAAACGATCACTTGAACAAGCCTTAAAAGATGCTTGGGCTTGGGAAAAGAGTCTGACTGAAAAATAAAGAGTATTGCAATGATATAATTTAGGCTATGAAGATTTTAGGTGCTTCCCAATTGGCAGAACTTGACCAATTTAGTATTGATCGGCAAAACATAAGCTCATGGGATTTGATGGAACGTGCTTCAAGATTGGCTTTTATGCGTTTAAAATCAATTTTACCTAAACCTCCTTGCAAAGTTTATATTCTAGCCGGTCCTGGTAACAATGGTGGTGATGGTCTAGCTATTGCCAATTTTCTGATTTTAGAGGGAGTCGATGTTGAAGTTGTTTTAGTCAACTTTACAGAAAAAAGATCAGAAGATAATCAGCGTAATTTACATCGATTAAAAGACGCTAAGGTTAAGATCACAGACTTCAATACAGCTAGCAAATTATCTAAAATCACTTCCGAAGATGTTGTTATAGATGCGATTTTTGGTGTCGGTCTAAATCGGTCAATGCCCGATTTTGTTCAAGATTTAATTCAGTATATCAATTCAGTGTCGCCGTTGTCTATCTCTATAGATGTTCCCAGTGGGATGTTTTTGGATAGAATTCCCACAGCAAACGAGCAGGTCTTTCAATCTGACTTTACGTATACCTTTCAAACTCCAAAATTATCTCTTTTCTTACCTGATTATTCAAATTCAGTAGGGCATCTAGACATAATCGATATTGGTCTTGACAAAGAGTTTTTAAATTCCTTATCCTCCAACTTGACTTATGTAGATTCAAAAGCGGCTAAAAAACTCTATCGCTTAAGGTCCAGGTTTTCACATAAAGGAACATATGGCCATGCCGTTTTGGTAGGGGGTAGCCATCTTATGTTGGGAAGTATTATTTTGGCAGCAAAATCATGTATGCGATCTGGTGTAGGAAAAACAAGTGTTATGATGCCTAATAAGGCTCATCTAACGATGATTCAACAGCAACCAGAAGTTATGTTGATTGAAAACCCTTCATCAAATTTTATTTCTTATCAATCTTTAGAGTTTGAACCTGATTCTGTTGGTATTGGAGTTGGAATAGGAACATCAACCAAAGCTTTTGAAGCTTTAAAAAGTTGGTTGGTAAATTCAAAATCACCACTGGTTATAGATGCAGATGCCTTAAATTTAATAGCCAATCATAAAAGTTTGTTGGATTTCATTCCGAAGAAATCTATCCTCACGCCACATCCTGGAGAGTTGAAACGACTAATAGGCGAATGGAAAGATGACTTTGATAAGCTTAAAAAAATCAAGTCTTTTTCTAAGAAATTAAACGTAATTGTATTAGCCAAAGAGGCTTTTAGTCTTTGTGTTTATAAAGATCAAATTCATGTAAATTCTACGGGTAATTCTGGGATGGCGACAGCAGGAAGTGGAGATGTTCTCACAGGATTGATCACAGGACTATTAGCTCAAAAGTATTCCAGTATGGAATCTGCAATTTTAGGAATGTTCCTTCATGGTCTTGCAGGAGATCTAGCATTGAAGTTGATGTCTGAGGAAAGTTTAATCGCTTCAGACTTGATAGACCAACTTGGTCACTCCTTCCTAAATCTTAAAAACTAAACAAGACTTAAAATTTAATAAATGTTATCTTTGAAATTAAAGATAATAACATGCAGAATACCCACTATATCGATACTTGTGTTTTAAGTTTATTTCAAATTGAAACTATTATTGATAATAACTACAAATTAGCCTTAAGTGAAGAAGCTGTCTTCAAAATCAATAAAGCTCGTCACTATCTCAATGCTAAACAGAAAGAAAATACGGCTCCAATTTATGGCGTAAACACTGGCTTTGGATCGCTTTGTAACATCAAAATAGATGATGATAAGTTAACGTCTTTACAAGAAAATCTGGTCATGTCCCACGCCTGTGGTACGGGTGATAGGGTAAAGGATGAAATAGTGCAATTGATGCTACTTCTTAAGATACAATCTTTGAGTTACGGATATTCTGGTGTAACTGTTGACCTTGTTCAAAGGCTTATAGATTTTTTTAATGAAGGAGTTTATCCCCTTATCTATGAGCAAGGATCCCTTGGAGCATCTGGAGACTTAGCTCCATTGGCTCATATTTCATTACCATTAATAGGAAAAGGTGAAGTCTCTATAAATGGTGAAGTCTCGGCTTCCTCTAAATTAGAACACCATTTCGGCTGGAAACCTTTAGTTCTTCACTCTAAAGAGGGTTTAGCTTTGCTTAACGGGACTCAATTTATGAGTGCTCACCTTTTGTATAATGTTTTGAAAACGAATAAATTACTGAAGTGGGCAGACACTATTGCTTCTATTTCTATAGATGCTTTCGACTGTAATATGTCACCATATGACGATTTAGTTCATCAGTTAAGGCCTCATAAAGGACAGATAGAAACAGCGAGTAACATTCGCAGGATTTTAAAGGATAGTGAAATCGCTAAAAATTATAAGCAAAATGTGCAGGATCCGTATTCATTTCGTTGTGTACCACAAGTCCACGGCGCTAGCCGAGATGCCCTTCGCTATGTTGAACAAACTCTTTTAACCGAAATTAATAGTGTAACGGACAATCCTAACGTTTTTGTAGAGGACGATAAAATCATTTCTGGAGGTAATTTTCACGGTCAACCCATGGCAATATCCGCCGATTTTATGGCTATAGCCATGAGTGAAATTGGTAATATTTCAGAAAGACGTATTTATCAATTGGTTTCTGGCCAAAGAGGCTTGCCGACTTTCCTTATAAACTCTCCTGGTCTCAATAGTGGTTTTATGATTCCACAATATACAGCGGCAAGTATAGCTAGCCAGAACAAGCAGTTGTGCACACCTGCAAGCGTAGATTCTATTGTTTCATCAAATGGCCAAGAAGATCACGTAAGTATGGGAGCAAATGCTGTAACCAAACTTTCAAAAGTGGTAGATAACGTCGAACGTATTTTGGCTATAGAATTATTCAATGCTTCACAAGCTATGTATTTTAGGGCTCCTTTACCTAGTTCTCCTTTAGTAATGGAGTTGTTATCTCATTTTAGAAGCAAAGTACCCATCGTTAGAGAAGATAAAATTATGTCTACCGAAATTCAAGAAGCAATACTCTTCTTAAGAAATCATAAAATATAAACTAAGCTCTAGCTTAATCTTGAATTTGTATCGAATTTTAAACTGACTTTTACGCTAAGTAAACTATTACTTTTTCTAGCAGCTGTTCTCAAACTTGTTGTTTTGTCTCGCACTACAAAAGTAATTTTTTAAATTTCAAAAGTTGCACCTGCTGCAGACGTTAATGCTCAAGTAAAATGGGGATGCTAATGAAAACTTCAAAGTCGATCTTAAAGTTGAAAACTCAATCTCTCCGGATCGCTTAAATCCTCTAAGGGAAGTGTATGTGGTTTTGATTGAAACAGAATGAGAGACTCATAACTTATGAAAACTCTACATGTCTGGCGGAATGTTCTCATCAACAAGGAAGAGCTCTCTGAGTACAACTTCAGCTTTTCAACCTAAATCGATATTGACATCTGATGGAAATTTACCTACTAAGGATGAGCTGAGTATTTATACCAATTTAGTTTTTAAATGTTATATTAAAAATTTGAATTATACTACGACGTAGCTCAGTATAGGTTTTTTGCTTAGTTGAGGAAGAAAATATAGGCATAGCAATAGTTACGGTTCTATTTTATGACGATTAATAAGTGAAAAAGAAACTGATTTTACGGGTAATTTGAATGCTTAACTGGTATAATATATTGTTGAGTCAGAAATTTAAGAAAAAGTACAAACAAAAAGAGCCATGCTATTCAGCATGGCTCTTTTAATATGGTATAATCGAAAGGTTTTTTACTTCTCTAAAGTAATAGTTCGTGTAACGGTATTAAACGGACCAGGAATAGGTTTAAGATCTTTATCGACTAATGTCAATTGTATTTTATTCTTTCCCATTGGTAATCCTTCAATAACTTGTGGTTTCCATTCTGTCAACAAAAATTCTTCTCCATCATTAATAACAGCTTTTACTTTGTTGCTATCAGGACTTATTTTAGTCCCAACTAAAAAGAAGTCTAAAAGTACTTTTTCAGTATCCTTTCCAGAGTAAGTTCCCTTTGGTCTGCTGTAAAACATATGTTCAGCAGAAAAATCAACATCCATTTGTTGATCTTCAGAAGGATCACCCACTCTTATTTTCTTAACAATAAAAGAGGTTGGATTTTTCACAGCCTCGTGGTAAGATCTTGACAAAAAAGCTAATAACACGTGATCACCTACTTCTATATCTTTACTAAAATCACTTTCGTAATGGGCAGAATAGGGTCCATTGTCAAGTATAAAATGAATATGTTGACCCTTACCAGAATTTGCTAATCCATTTTTTCCTGCATTAGCAGTTTGTGTACCTAGCTCGTAATTTTCTACTGCAAAATTAAAATCTACAGATCCTGCAGGTACCTCCATAACATCACCTCCTGGGTGAGTTAGCGTAGCTTCAGTGTACTCTGGAGACCCCTCCAAAGGAGTTAGAGTTACAATTGAGTCTGTAACACCAACAGCTTCCACCTCTTCTTTTTTATCGTCTTTATTCTTAGTTTCGTTACAACCAACAAGCACAAGTAAGCTTAAGGTTAATGTTAACAAACTTATCTTTTTCATAATTATTTTATTTAAATTTATCGTAAATGTACAGCTTTAAGCAAAGCCACTCAAAATCAGGGATTACCTTAACACAAGTTTTACGAGATGAGTTCAGAAGATATTTGGACGTCAGAGTGTAACGTCTTATGAATTGGGCATCTATCTCCAATCTCAACCAATCGCTTCACTTGGGATTCATCTAAATTTCCTAAAATTTCAATTTTCTTGGTTATAACATCTTGTTGGATTGTATTCCCCTCTTTCTGCTTAACTTTCTTTTTCTCATAGTCGACGTGAACTTTAACTTCCTGCAAATCCCACTTTTTATGTTTAGCAAAAACATGAAGTGTCATAGCAGTGCATTCTGCAAGTGCAGCGGTTAAGAAATCGTAAGGGGTGGGACCATAATTATTACCACCATGGTCAATAGGTTCATCTCCAATAAAGCCGTAGTCACCAATTTTTAAATGCGTGCTAAACTTATCTTTCAACTTTAAGACGGCAGACGATTGACTTTTAGATTTTAAAGCGGGGTTGTCTTCTTCCTGAAGATTTAAATAGGCTGCCGCCCAATTTCCTATTAAATTACCTAGATAACGAGCATCGATATTCTCGTTTAAAAGATGATCTGCTTGATCGAGACTTATAAAACTTTTAGGATGATGTGCCCATTGGTAAAGTTCTTCTGCATTTTTAATGTTAACAATTTTATCTAACGGAGAATGCATCACTAACAGCGGCTTTTTCAAATCGCCTAAGAAATCTTTGGTATCGTTAGCCTTAATATCTTCTAAAAATTGCTTTTTAATCGTAAAATCTCTACCACCTATATTTACTAATGCTTCATTGTTTTTTTCAATTTCCTCAACACTGCTTTTAATTAAATTTTCAACGTGAGAGGGTTGTGATGGACTTGCTATAGTTACAATAGCTTTAATGTTTTTGAGTTTTTTAGCTGCAAATAGAGCAGCAGTACCCCCTAAAGAGTGACCTATCAATAGCGAAGGGGCAGTATAATTTTCTTCCAAAAATTGAGAAGCATGAATCAAGTCTTCTACGTCATGAGAAAAATTGGTATTGGCAAAGTCTCCTTCACTCTGTCCTAAGCCAGTAAAGTCGAAGCTTAAAACACCAATCCCTAGATTAGTAAGAGCTGATGAGATTTGTTTTATGACCTTCAGATTTTTTCCACAGGTAAAACAATGCGCAAAAATGGCGTAAACCTTGGGATCCTGAGTTTTTGGTAAAACCAATTGACCTTTGAGCTCTTCTCCTTTATCATTTTTAAAAGTAACTTTTTGAGACTTCATATACTTTATCTTAGAATTATTTTTTGAATAAGTTCTCTCCCTAAACTTTCATTCAATCGTTTAATAATTTTAGCTTTTCCGTAACTTAATTCCTCTCTTAGAGTAGAAGACGATAAGTGAACCGTAAGGATGTT
This sequence comes from Psychroflexus sp. MES1-P1E, assembly GCF_002836055.1. GTDB lineage: Bacteria > Bacteroidota > Bacteroidia > Flavobacteriales > Flavobacteriaceae > Psychroflexus. The sequence goes on along the minus strand of NZ_PJBS01000318.1, from coordinate 35,355 downwards.
GTTCTTAAAACGAATAGTGTCTGTATAATTTTTCATAGCTGGACCTAGTTCATTCATCCATGCTTTTTCGACATCGACCTTGTCCAATCCAGGGTTCAATTTGTGTTTTTGTTTAAAAATGTCCATTAAATCTTTCATAGACTGTTCTTCACTAGCTCTTTTATTCTTCATCATCAAGGTTAATTTCCGAATTTTTATGTCGCTTGTAAGTGTATGTAAAATCCTCATCATTTTTCACTATAAACTTATCTTTTTCAATGCTCAATAGTGTCTCAGTCCAAGTGTTGTATTGATTTTCGTAAATCAAGACTAGACTATCACCTGTGTTGTGAATTGTAAAGTTTTCACGATTTTGAGAGGATTTATAATTGCCCAGTAAACTCGGTTGCATTTTTTTTCTAAATCCTTCACTGTTTTCTACTTGGATATAATCCACCATTAGATTTATCTTATACGATTTTGTTTCATACGGGGTTTCGGCCTTTTCAATTTCCCAAAAGCCATTGAGATAATGAACGTCTTCTAAGGAGGGTTTTGTGTTGCAAGATATCATACAACAAAAGCATACTACTAATAGACTAGACTTCATATTCAAGATTTATCATTTTGTAGTGATTGGTATTCTTTTTTACAACGCTCTCAGTTCTTTCAGGGTGGGTGTCACTGATACACATTTGTCCAAGCTCTGTATCGGTGACCATTTTTACTATTTTAGAAACACGATCTTCATCTAATTTATCGAATATATCATCTAAAAGCAAAATCGGTTTTACACCATAATGAGATTTTAAAAAATCATACTGAGCAAACTTTAAAGCAACAAGGTAAGATTTTTGCTGGCCTTGAGACCCAAATTTCTTAACAGAATGTGATTTAATTTTAAAAATCAAATCATCTTTATGGGTTCCAAAATTTGAAAATTGACGTTGCAAATCTGTTTTTAACCCGGAATTTAGTACATCCTTAAAGGACTCACCATTATTAAACTGGCTCTTGTAGGTTAAACTGATGTCTTCTCTAGAGTTGCTAATTTCCTGATACCTTTTCTTCAGGATAGGCTTGAACTCCTTGATGAATTGTTGACGTTTTTCGAAAATGATTTCGCCAAATTCAATGATTTGGTCATCGTAAACTTCCAAACTGGTTTCATCAAACGTTCTATTGACAGCAAAATACTTAAGCAGTGCATTTCTTTGAGATACAATTTTGTTGTACTTCAGTAGGGTGTTTAGATATAATTTGTCACCTTGAGCAATGACACCATCCATAAATTTTCTTCGGGTTTCGCTTCCCTCAACAATAAGGTCGCGATCTGTTGGGGATATAATCACCAAAGGGATGGTACCTATGTGATCACTTATTTTTTCATATTCCTTTCCGTTGCGCTTTATTAATTTCCCATGGCCTCTTTTAAAAGAAGTGATAATTCTCTCTTCCTTTTCTCCATTTAAAAATTCTCCTTCAAGCATAAAAAACTCTTCTTCATGCTTAATATTTTGGCTTGTTACTGGGTTGAAGTAACTTTTTCCAAAGGCTAAATGATAAATAGCATCTAAAACATTTGTTTTACCAATGCCATTTTTACCGACAAAGCAATTAATTTTAGAATCAAATTCTAACGTCAATTGTTCAAAATTTTTATAGTTGATAAGAGATAGTTTTTTGATAATCATAAGATCAAGTCAAGTTCTAGCAGCTTTAATTCGTTGTAATTTTTCTTTTGAATTCACTAAATGTTCAGATGTAAAAATATCAAATAAATAGTGTATTCTATATGGATAAAAATTATATTTTTGCCACCTGAACTAAACACAATTATGGCAACATATAGAAAAAGAGGTTACAAACCAAAGAACAAGGCTGAACGCGAAAATCAGATCGAAAGTGAATCGACAACTGCTGAAGTATTTAATACTTTAGATGAGGGCGCTAGTAGTACTGAAGAGTTTTTATCCAAATACCAAAAACCAATCTTTGGGGTAATTATAGCTGTAGCTATAGTGATATTCGCCATTATCGGGTATCAGAAATTTATTCAGGATCCTAATGAAGTTGAAGCTGCAAATGAGATGAATCAAGCTCAGCAATTTTTCGACTCCGCAATTGAAGCTTCAGGAGCAGAACAAGACTCTCTATTTACGAGATCTTTAAAAGGGGGTAACGGTAAATTTGGATTTGAAGACATTTCTTCTAATTATAGCGGTACTAAATCTGGTGAGCTATCCAATTATTATGCGGGAATCTCTCATCTTAACATTGGAAACTATCAAGAAGCAATTGAATATTTGGATAAATTTAAGGCTGGAGATGAAATCTTGACGCCTCTTGCTAAGGGATCTATTGGCGATGCTTTCTTGCAACTAGACCAACCAGAAGAAGCTCTAGATTATTTCATTGCTGCTGCAAACCTTCGCACTAATGACTTCACAACTCCTAAGTTTTTGATGAAAGCTGCGGTTACTGCAATTAGCCTAAAAGATGGTGAAAAAGCAGAAAAATACCTCAATCGTATCAAGGATGAATATCCTAACTCTGTTGAAGCTAAAAATGCTGATATTTATTTAGGACAAGCAGAAGCTTTGTAATATGGCAACTTCAGAAAAAAATCTTTCTGTTTACGATAAGGAATCTTTACCGAACTGCAAGGACATGAAAATTGGCTTTGTAGTGTCTGAATGGAATGAAGATATCACTCAAAATCTATTTCAAGGTGGATTTGATGCTCTCATAGATGTTGGAGTTCTTAAAGACAACATCGTAAGGTGGAATGTTCCTGGTAGTTTTGAACTTCCTTATGGCTGTAAAAAAATGCAAGAAAGTTTCGATATGCTCGATGCCATTGTTGCTGTTGGGAACGTGATTCAGGGTGAAACTAAGCACTTTGATTTTGTGTGCCAAGGATTGACTCAAGGGATCATGGATCTCAATTTGAAAGGTGACATCCCCGTCATTTTTTGTGTATTGACAGATAATACGAGAGCTCAATCTGAAGCTCGATCTGGAGGAGTTCATGGCAATAAAGGCACGGAAGCCGCAATTGCTGCTATCAAAATGGCTCAACTGAGAAAAGATGCAAAATTTTATAAAGCTTAGCTGTTTTTTCTTTAGACTTAAATTAAGTTTTTAAGTCTAAAGAATTCATTGATTTTCTCTAATTTTGTGATTCTAGATAAATAACATGTTTAAACTTAACTCTCTTAAATTAAGAAAGAATTCAAGGTACAATTATACCCCGCGTTATTACAAGGGAAAAGATACTGGTAATCCTTATAAGTTTGACTCTAAGTTTTCCAAATACAAAGAGACCCATAATTCTATAGACTTTGGTTCTCATTGGGCTGAAGCTCGTGAGGATTCAAGGAATAGAGGGAACAGAGGGGTAAATCGAACCGTGATCTTGATAGTCTTAATCCTTACATTCATATTTTTGTGGATCATAGATTTTGATCTTTCAATTTTTTCTTTCCAGTAATCCATGAGCAATATTATTCAGTTATTACCAGACCATGTTGCGAATCAAATCGCAGCAGGAGAAGTAGTACAACGTCCAGCATCGGTTGTTAAAGAACTTATGGAAAACGCTGTAGATGCTAATGCTACTATAGTGTCTTTAATTATTAAAGAAGGAGGGAAGACACTTATCCAAGTTGTAGATAATGGTTTGGGAATGAGCGATACTGATGCTCGTTTATCGTTTGAACGTCACGCCACCTCAAAAATTAAAGCGGCTGAAGATTTATTCCATCTGCACACTAAAGGCTTTAGGGGAGAAGCATTAGCTTCAATAGCTGCAGTTTCTCATGTTGATATGAAAACCAAAACAGAAGTCGAAGAGGTTGGAACTCATCTTATGGTTGAAGGTAGCCATATTACTCAACAGGAACCTTGTGTTACCCCAATAGGTACTTCTATTTCTGTCAAAAATCTTTTTTTTAATATTCCTGCGCGACGTAACTTTTTAAAATCGGCAAGTGTAGAACATAAACACGTCATCGATGAATTCCAAAGGGTAGCCCTAGTTCATCCGTCTGTTGCTTTTAAATTTATTCATAACGATAGTGAATTGTTTAATTTACCAGCAGCAAATTTCAGACATCGTATTGTTGGAGTGATGGGGTCTAAAATGAATGAAAAATTAGTTCCCGTAAAAGAAGAAACCGATTTAATTCAACTTTATGGTTTTGTAGGTAAGCCTGAGTTTGCAAAGAAATCGCGTGGAGAACAGTTTTTCTTTGTTAACGATAGATTTATAAAGCATCCTTATTTACACCATGCCGTCTCTAGTGCTTTTGAAGGTTTATTAAAAGAGAGGGCTTATCCATCCTACTTCCTCTATTTACAGGTAAATCCAGAGTCTATAGATATAAATATTCATCCTACAAAAACAGAAGTTAAATTCGATAATGAGCACGCTATTTATTCAATTTTGAGAAGTAGTGTGAAGCATAGTCTTGGTCAATTTAATGTATCGCCAGTCTTGGACTTCAATAAGGATGCAAGTATGGAAACAGGCTACGATCAACATAAGTTTGGTGCTAAAATTCCTTCTGTTGTAGTCGATCGGAACTTTAATCCTTTTGAAGCTGAATATAAATTTAGCTCAACATTTAAGTTGCCATCTTCAAAACGCAACACTTCCAATCCCAGTTGGGAAGCGCTTTATACAAATCTTGAAGGGCAGGATGATGATTTATTGAATATCGAGGTAGATAGTGAACAAGTCTCTGGCTCATTGTTTCAAGGAGAACACACTCATCATAAATCATCTGGGACGTTTCAATTTCAAAGAAAATATATCATTACTTCAACTAAATCTGAAATGCTTATTATAGATCAACACAGAGCGCACTTCAGAATTTTGTACGAAGAGCTTCTAAGGAACATTACAGCCAAGCCAGCCTTAAGTCAGCAGTTGTTATTTCCATTAAAACTTCAGCTAGACACCAATGAGATAAGTGTTTTTAAAACCTTAAAAGAGTCTTTAACCAATGCCGGCTTTTCAATTTCGGAACTCGGAGAAGACTTTGTAAAAATAAATGGAATTCCTAATCGTTTACCCGAAAGCGAAACTTCGATTTTACTAGATCAACTTCTGTCAGATTTCGAGAGTGATATTCCAGATTCCGGATTTGACCAAACAGATAGGTTGGCTAAATCCCTAGCTCAAAGCATGGCTATTAAAAACGGAGCTGTTTTGCATAAAGAAGAGCAAACAGAACTTGTAAATCTGTTATTTTCTTGCAAAGAACCAATGCTAACTCCTTTAAATCGCTTAGTTTTCGTAAAACAATCAGCATCAGACTTCGATAAAAAATTTATGTAAATGGGAAGGATTACCGACACTGTAAAAGTTTTATTAATAGCCAATATTTTATTCTTCTTTGGAGCCAATTATTTAGGTGACTATGCCTATAAAATTTTCGCACTTTGGTTTCCCGAAAACCCAAATTTTGAAATTTGGCAAATCATTACGCACATGTTTATGCATGGCAGCTTTTCTCATATTCTTTTTAATATGTTTGCTTTGTATATGTTTGGAAGTTTATTGGAGGAATACTTAGGTCAGAGTAAATTCATATTTATCTATTTCTCGGCTGGACTTGGAGCGGCAGGTCTTCAGATATTATTTAGTTATATTGGTTTTAATGAAGCTTATCAAGCCTATATTGAAGCAAATGTAAGTCCAGATGAGATTTCTAAAATATTTGAAAGTGTGAGATCCACAGGAGAATATAGAGTATATCCGTCTATACCAAAAGAACTTAGCAACCAGCTTTTCAGTAATTATTTGACTCCTATGGTTGGTGCTTCAGGAGCTATTTTTGGAATTTTAGCAGCCTTTGCTGTTGTTTACCCTAACTTACCTTTATTTATAATTTTTATCCCTATTCCTATTAAGGCAAAATATTTAATAGGTGGATATTTTTTGATGAATTTGTTTTCTGCTGTTACAGGTGTTACTTTGTTAGGCCCATCTAATACTGCTTATTGGGCTCATATTGGAGGTGCGGTTATCGGGTTTATTACTATGTGGTACTGGAAAAAGAATTCATTTGATACTAATAGATGGAACTAATATGGATTGGAAGCAAAAATTAAAATATAAGTACACTACAGCTGATACTTTAGAAAAACTGATAGGATTGAACGTCCTTCTGTTTATACTCACATTTGTGTTTAGAACTCTTGGGTTTTTATTTAAAATCCCCACTGATTTTTTTATAGAATGGCTAGTATTTCCTAAAGACTTGCTAGAGTATGCTTATAAACCTTGGACGATAATCACTTATGCCTTCATGCATTCGGGGATATTCCATGTTTTATCTAATATGTTGATTCTGTATTTTTCTGGTAAATTTTTTCTTACTTATTTTTCAGGTAGGCGAATGCTGAACCTCTATTTATTAGGAGCTATTTGTGGAGCTCTAGTCTACGCTTTAAGTTATAACCTCTTACCTGCTTTTAGCGGTACTGGGCGTTCCTATCTTATCGGTGCTTCTGCATCTGTTATGGCTACGCTTGTAGCGACAGCAACTCAGGCTCCCAACTTACAAGTGCGACTTTTTTTTCTGGGCAATTTAAAATTATGGTGGATAGCCGCTTTTTTAGTAGTTTTAGATGTAGTTCAGATCCCTTTATCAAACCCGGGAGGACATTTGGCTCATTTAGGTGGAGCTTTTATTGGATACCTTTATATTGTTCAACTTAAAAAGGGTAACGATATTGGGGCTTGGTTACAAAGTACTACAAACTGGTTAGCAGAATTGTTTGTGCCCAAAGCGAGAAAGAGCAACATGAAAACGGTTCATAAAACATCTGCAAAGAAATCGGATAAAAATTCTTCGAACCGTTCAGAAAAGCAAGTAAAAATTGATATAATTCTTGATAAAATAAGTAAAAGCGGCTATGATAGTCTCTCTAAAGTAGAGAAAGATTTTCTATTTAAAGCTGGCAAAGACATGTAACTGTCATGAAGTCACCACTCAGTTTTTTTCAAAAGGTAGGTTTTGCTTTTAATGTATTTTTTGCAATCTGTTTGCTTATAGCTTATATTCTCCCTTTTGTACCACCAAAATTCTCAGCCTTTTTATCTATTTTGAATTTGGGCTTGCCCATATTTATACTTATCAATATTGGCTTTGCATTTTATTGGCTATTAAAACTTAAATTGCACTTTTTTGTATCGGCCTTACTAGTAGTGGGAGGTTACTCGTATTTTAGCAAAATTATTGTTTTTAATGACAACTCTTCAGCAGAGATTAAGAATTCTCTAAAAGTTATGAGTTATAATGTCAGACTTTTTAACTTATATAACTGGATTGAAAAAATTGAGGTTGGTAAAAAAATTTCAGATTTTATAAAAGTTGAAACTCCAGATATTATTGCTTTTCAAGATTATTATAAAGCAAATGATTTAGATATGAGTTCTTATCCTTATGTGTTTGAAAAGTATAAATCTAAATCCTCTAATGTTGGGATTGCTATTTTTAGCAAATATAAAATTATCCATAGAGGTTCTGTAGATTTTCCAAATACTCATAATAATGCCATTTACGCAGACATTGTTGTGAAAAAGGATACGCTTCGGGTTTATGCTGTCCATTTAGAGTCTTTAAAGATTATTTCTGATGTCCAAGAATTGCGAAAAGAAGATCGCCAACAATTGATAAATAGAGTAGGAAAGTCTTTTGTAAAGCAACAGGAACAAGCAAGTTTGCTGTCGAAAAGCTTTTCTTCTACGAGCCTACCGAAAATTGTTTGCATGGATATGAATAACACAGCGTTTTCTTACGTGGCTAGTCAGTTATTGAAACACAATTTAAAAGATGCTTTTGTGGAGTCTGGATATGGGCTAGGAAAAACATTCGATTTCGATTTTTTACCCTTTCGTATAGATGTTATTTTTAATGAGAAGAGTCTGCAAAATACTAACTTCAAAAATTATAGCCTTAAACTTTCAGACCATTACCCAATAATGGCTAGTTTTAATCTTTCTGAATAAGGGTTTGTGAGTCTAGATATCCCAATGCTGAAGGACCTGTATTGAACAATAAGTCCAATATGCTTAAATTAGGGATATAGCCATATTTAGCTTGAAAAACTTGAATGTACTCTTCAAGATTTGCTGCTGATTTTCGCTTTGAACTGACTAAATGTCTTTGGTCATCATATTCGTCGGGTTTTAGTTTAAATTCTTCAGTAATTTTAAAACTAAAATCTAGCTGTAAGCATTCAAAAACTATTTGTGTTGCCATCAAATTGAAATCCATTAGGAAATTAGCTTTTTTTTCAAATAAAGGTGCAAATTCATCTTCATAAAATTCAAAGAAAGGAGAAGTTTTATAAGCTGCTTCCAAAGATTTCCAGTGAAGGGGCTGCCATTTGAAGGTATTTTCTATCCTGATGTCTTTGTACTTTTGATGCAGATCTGTTTTGTTTTCTCTGTGTTTTATGGGGATATTCAACAAGAGTTCTCCATTGGCCCCATAGATGTACTGTCGAGTTCTATAAGTCTGTTTCTGATAATTATCCTCCTTTTCGAAAACGAAAGAATCTGCTTGCACTAGCGATGCATACATATCGATAGGACCAAAGTAGCAAGGATGTAGTAGTATAGGTTTCAATTTTTATTTTTTCTTTTTAATAAAGTAATTATACCCTATTATTAAAACAATACCAATAAGGAAGTATACAAGATAGGAAGTGGGTTTTCCTTCGCCACCTACAGTTGTAAATAGACGTTCCCATCTTATTTTGTCTACTAAATTACTTGCATTACCGTCTAGACTCATCCAAATAAAAACTGGCTTGCCAACAACGTGATTTTGAGGTACATATCCCCAATACCTACTGTCTTCACTGTTGTGGCGATTATCTCCCATCATCCAATAGTAATCTTGTCTAAAGGTGTATTCCTCTTCAGGTTTTCCATTAAGATAAATTTGAGTGCCTTTTACCTCCAATTTCTGTTCGATTCCCATTTCTTCTCCTTCATAAACTTCAATGATTCTTCTGTACAATGAAAAGCTCTCCAAATCCAGTTGTACTGTTCGACCAGATTCAGGAATATAAATAGGGCCAAAGTTGTCTTTATTCCAATCTACTTTTCCGTTGTTTGGAAAAATACCATAATCAGCTTTTCCTTTTGGGGAAATAATGCGTTGAACCGATTTTACATTGGGATGATTTTTAAATTTTGCTAAATTATTTTCAGTAATCGCTTTAACCTGATACAGGTCTCTCTCTCTGTCAATCCATTGCAGTCCATCTGTTATACCATATATTTCGACCAGACTTCTCATGTTGAAGCCTTGACCTTTACCTTGTACTAAATATGAATATTGTGGTTTAGCTCTTTCTGAAAGTTGTAAAGGGGTATTATTAACCAAAATTTTACCATCTATAATTTCTAGCGAATCCCCAGCGACTGCTACCGCTCTCTTTACATAGTTAGACTTCTTATCTATAGGCTTGTCGTAATGCTTACCAGAATTGTCTCTAAACATTCTCACGGTATCTACAGGCCAGTTGAAGACTACAATATCGTTACGTTGAACATTTTGAAAACCTGGCAATCTCATATAAGGTAATTGGGGGTCTCTGGTATATGACTTTACGCCAGCCAAAGGAATGGTATCATGAACCATAGGAAACGAAATCGCTGTCTGTGGAACTCTTGCACCATAATGAAATTTACTTACAAACAGAAAATCACCAACTAGCAAAGTTTTTTCTAATGAGGAGGTTGGTATGGTAAAGGGTTGCATGATATAAGTATGAACTATGGTTGCAGCCACAACAGCAAAGAGGATTGCACTTACAAAATCTCCCGATTTCGACTTCGCTTTTAAACTTCTATCTTCAATGTAAGTATGTGAGGTAAAATAATTTATATAGTAGGTATAAAGTCCCAGAGTGAAGATCTGAAGAATGGTGTCTGTGGTCTTGTTCTTACCAAAGCTTCTAGCAGTTTCTATCCAAATAACCGGAAACATAATTAGGTTAACGATTGGAACGAATAAAAGAAAAACCCACCACCATGGTCTATTTATGATTTTGAAAAGCACAATTGCATTGTAAACGGGGATAGCAGCTTCCCACCAATGTCTACCAGCACTTTGGTATAATTTCCAGGTGCCTAAAAAGTGTAGGACTTGTATAAATAAAATAAAAAGTAATAAATCAAAAAATGACATAATGAATAGCGTTAGGTTGAAGAGTTAAGTTGAAGGACATCCTTCATAGAATATACTCCGTCGTGTTGTTTAAATATCCATTCTGCAGCGACTACTGCCCCATGAGCAAAGCCTTCTCTAGATTTTGCGTTATGAGAAATGGTTATGGTATCAATATCAGAATTATAAGTCACATCATGAAAACCAAAAACTCCCGCTTTTCTTTCAGCCTCGATTGGGATTGAATTTTTTGAATATTCTGGTGGATATGACCAATTTGTATACTCGGTTTGTTTTATAATATGATCAGCAAGACTAATGGCGGTGCCGCTGGGGGCGTCTTTCTTTTCCAAATGGTGAACTTCCTTTAGCTTAACATCATACCCTTTCAATCCAGACATCATTTTAGCAAGTTGAGAATTTAATTCAAAAAAAATATTCACTCCTATACTAAAATTGGAGGCATACAAAAACTTACCAGCCTGTAACTTACAAACTTTAACCGCATCCTCAAATCGATTTAGCCATCCTGTAGTTCCAGACACTATGGCTATGTTGTATTCCAAACAAGTGGTTATATTAAAATAAGCGGCTTCAGGTGTACTAAAATCTATAGCAATTTCTGCTTTTTTTAAGCGGTCTATGTCTATATCATCTGAGGTCTTATAAACAATATCGTGACCTCTGGAGGTCGCGATACTCTCTACGGTTTTACCCATTTTACCATAGCCAAGTATAGCGAGTTTCATTTAATTCAATTTAAAATTCAAAGTTAGACCATAGTCGATATTTCCACTCATGAAATTAGGCTCAAAATTTGGTTTAAGCGTAAGATCTTTAGAAACATCAAACTGCTTTAAGTGCGCATCTACGTTTGCATCTACAATATTGAATAAATAAAAAGCTACCGTTGCCAAAATAGCAAATTCTTTGTTCTGTCTAAATTGCTTTTGCGCGTTAATCAAACCATCATTCTCAAGAATATTTTGAAATTCATCATCTTGAAAACCAGCTAATCTTCGTTTATATGCGTCTCTGTAGCGTTGGTATTCCGTGTCATTTTGAAGCACTAAATATAGACTTGTTCCTATGCCAGCATAGACCAAAGGAATTTTCCAATAACTGCCATTATAAGCTTGTCCCAATCCCGGTAAAATAGCTGAATAAAAAGCTGATCTAGCAGGTGCTAGAGGATCGTATAGATCCAATTTGAAAGCGTTTTTGGTAGAAGTCATTGTGGTTTCAACTGTCAAACTATCTTGTTCTTGACTATAGGAACACGAACACCAACCTAAGATAAATATGGAAGTGAAAAAAAATTTACGAATCACCTTGTATTAATTTTTTGATTCTTTGAAAATCCTCATCTGAAGAGAAGGGAACAATAAGTTTTCCATTTCCTTTTTTGTTGACTTTAAGTTCGACTTTAGCGCCAAAGTAGGAAGAGATTTGTTTTAAGGCTTTTGACTTCTTTTCATCAACGCTCACCTCTTCAGAGGAAGGTTTAGAAGTGTCTTTGTTTTGTTGCATGTGTCTCACCAAGTTTTCTGTATCTCTTACAGAAAGCTTATTTTTAAGAATACGTTCGTACACCTGAAGCTGAATATCGGTATTGGTAATGTTTATAAGTGCTCTACCATGGCCCATACTCAAAAAACCGTCCCTCATTCCTGTTTGAATGATAGGGTCTAACTTTAAAAGGCGGAGGTAATTTGCAATAGTAGATCTATTTTTACCAACTCTATCGCTCAATTCTTCCTGAGTTAAATCAATGTCATCCATCAATCTTTGGTAAGACAAAGCGATTTCTATTGGATCGAGGTCTTGGCGTTGTATATTTTCTACCAAGGCCATTTCTAAAGACTCTCTGTCATTCGCAATCCTTATGTAGGATGGAATAGTCTCTAAGCCAAGCATTTTGGAAGCTCGGTAACGGCGTTCTCCAGAAACTAGCTGGTACTTGTTAAATTCAAGTTTTCTAACTGTTATGGGCTGGATCACACCAAGTTCTCTAATGGAAGAGGCCAATTCTTTTAAAGCATCTTCATTAAAACTCGTTCTAGGTTGAAATGGGTTTACGTCAATAGCCCCAAGGCTTAATTCTACTATACTACCTACAACCTTATCTGCATTGTTATCATCTGTAGATTTAATATCATTATTTGGGTCGTTTAATAAAGCCGATAAACCTCTACCGAGAGCTTTTTTCTTTGTCGTTTTCGCCATTGACTTCTAATTTGACTTCTTAATAATTTCTTCAGCTAAGCTTAAATAATTATTGGCTCCTTTGCTAGCTGCATCATATTTAATAATGCTTTCACCATAACTAGGAGCTTCGCTTAAACGCACATTCCTTTGGATGATTGTTTCAAAGACCATATCATTAAAGTGTTTTTTCACTTCTTCCACCACTTGGTTGGATAAACGCAGTCTAGAATCATACATGGTCAGTAGCAAGCCTTCAATGCTTAACTGATCGTTATGAATTTTTTGCACGCTTTTAATAGTGTTAAGCAATTTACCTAAACCTTCTAAAGCAAAATATTCACATTGAATAGGAATTAATACCGAATCTGAAGCAGTCAATGCATTTAATGTTAATAAGCCTAAAGAAGGAGCACAATCGATAAGAATGTAATCAAATTTAGACTTTATAGGTAGCAAAGCTTCTTTAAGCATGTATTCTCTTCGCTCAACATCTACAAGCTCAAGTTCAATGGCAACCAAATCAATGTGAGAAGGAATCAACTCCAAGTTTGGTGAATCAGTGTCCATAATGGCTTCTTCTGCTTTTTTGGTATGTTCCAAAATTTGGTAAGTTCCTATTTCTACTGTTTCAATATCAATGCCGAGTCCAGAGGTAGCGTTGGCTTGTGGATCTGCATCGATCAACAGTACTTTTTTTTCCAAAACACCTAATGCAGCAGCTAGATTTACAGCCGTTGTAGTCTTACCTACACCGCCTTTTTGGTTTGCAATTGAAATTATCTTTCCCATAAAGTTTTTCGAATTTTCTGATGTAAAATTACAATTAATTGTAGCATGTCAACTTGCTCTAATTAATTATTATAACGATAGAAAGTTAGCAGTTATTTCTTTTTTTGAGAGCGAATCATTTCTTCTAATTGGTCCCACATCTCTGGTGTCACCATTTCCAAAAGATTAAATTGACCAGCGCCTTTTAGCCATTCACCACCATCAATGGTGATCACTTCTCCATTAAGGTAATGTGCAAAATCTGAAACTAAATAAGCAGCAAGATTAGCTAATTCCTGATGATCACCAACGCGTTTAAGCGGTACTTTTTTAGCAAGATCAAATTTTTCTTTAAGATCTCCTGGTAATAATCTATCCCACGCCCCTTTAGTAGGGAATGGTCCTGGAGCAATCGCGTTAAATCGAATACCATATTTAGCCCATTCCACAGCCAATGATCTCGTCATGGCCAATACCCCTGCTTTTGCAGTGGCGCTTGGGACAACATAACCAGACCCTGTCCAGGCGTAAGTGGTCACAATATTAAGGACTGTTTTATTAGTTTGCTTTTTATCTATCCAATATTTACCTAAGGCAAGTGTACAATTTTTACTGCCCTTCAAGACAATATCGATGATAGTATCAAAGGCATTTGTAGACAATCGTTCTGTTGGAGAAATGAAATTTCCCGCAGCATTATTTAAAAGAATATCAACTTCACCAAAAGTGGTATGCGCTTGTTCTATCATATTCTCAACTTCATCATAGTGCCTCACATCACATTGAACAGGTAAACACTTTCCGCCGGTTTCTTCTTCTAGAGTTTTTGCGCTAGTTTTAAGTTTTTCCAAGTTTCTGCTGGTGATGACAACATTAGCTCCAAGTTCTAGAAAATAACGGGTCATAGACATACCCAGTCCACTTCCACCTCCAGTTACTATGATTGTTTTGCCTTCTAAGGCATCATCTCGCAACATTTTCTTTTTAAAATCCATCAAATATTTTTTATCAATTTACGAATTAAATCATCAAATACAGGTTTTCCAATACTGCTTTCGGTTAAAATTCTAAGAATACTATCCAAAATAAAATAAAACCAAGTGCAAAGGTACTTAAAGCTACTTTTTTTAATTCAGGATCTAAGGTTTTAGGATCTGTATAGTGGTATATTTTCCTAAGATGAATTGCTAAAGGAGCGAAGGCTAGCAAGGGTAGTAATATTAAATAGTAACTAGAATAGGAGTCTAGATTAAGAAAAATAACCATAGATACGAAAGCCACAAGAATCAATGAGAAATGATAAATTTTTGCAAATTTTTTCCCTCCTTTAACTACCAGAGTCATTTTTTTTGAATTGCGGTCACTTAATTCATCTCGCATATTGTTCAAATTCAAAACTGCACTACTCAATAAACCTATGCTGATTGCTGGTAAAAATAGCCAAACGTCCAATTGCTTTGTCATCAGAAAATTAGAACCTAAAACACTTACAATTCCAAAAAAAAGAAAGACAAATATATCTCCTAAACCTTTATACCCATAAGCAGAATCGCCAACCGTGTACTTAATAGCGGCAATAATTGCAGAAACTCCTAAGCCAACAAATAGCAAACTCAGTAAAAAGTTTTCTTTTCCGAAACTAGTATAAATCAAGCTCAATGCAATTATAGCTGTTATAATTGCTGTTAAAATGATACCCTTCTTCATCTCCTTAGCAGAGATGGCTCCGCTTTGTAAAGCTCTCATAGGGCCAATACGTTCATCGTTATCGGTTCCTTTAATTCCATCGCCATAATCATTTGCGAAATTCGATAAAATTTGTAATCCCAAAGTTGTGGCAATGGCTAACCAGAAAATAGTTGGATTAAATTGATTGGACGGCAAAGCAAGACAAGTCCCTACCAAAATTCCAGATATGGATAGTGGTAAGGTCCGTAATCTAGCTGCTGAAATCCAAGCTGCTGTTTTACTCATGTTTAAATTCCTGTATAATTGGAAGGCGTAATGGCTTTAAGTTCAGCCTTAATAGTTCCAGATACGTCAAGTGTATCAATGAAAGATAAAATGCTTTTTTCGTCAATTTTAGAATGAGTTCTAGTCAATCCTTTTAGAGCTTCATAGGGATTTTCGAAACCTTCACGTCTTAAAATCGTTTGTATAGCTTCCGCTACAACCGCCCAGTTGGCATTCAAATCTGCTTGAATTTTATCTGGATTTAAAACTAATTTATCGAGTCCTTTTCCTGTAGATTGAAGTGCAATAAGCATATGACCTAGAGGCACCCCTAGATTTCTTAAAACTGTACTGTCTGTCAGGTCTCTTTGAAGTCTACTTATAGGTAGTTTTGCAGAGAAATGCTCTAGTAAAGCATTGGCAATACCTAAATTACCTTCAGAATTTTCAAAATCAATTGGGTTCACTTTGTGAGGCATTGCTGAAGATCCAATCTCACCTTTTTTTATCTTTTGTTTGAAGTAATCCATTGAAACATAGCTCCAAATATCCTTATTCAGGTCTAGTAAAATAGTATTAATTCGTTTCATAGCGTCAAAAGAGGAAGCCATGTTATCGTAATGTTCTATTTGAGTTGTTGGAAACGAATGTTTCAACTTAAGACGTCTTTCTACGAAATCTTTTCCAAAAGCTCTCCAATCAATATTTGGATAAGCTACTTTATGCGCATTAAAATTACCTGTAGCTCCGCCAAATTTGGCAGACGACGGAATAGTTTTCAGTTGATTTAACTGTTCTTGGAGTCTCACTACAAATACTTCAAACTCTTTTCCGAGTCGAGTAGGGGAAGCGGGTTGACCATGAGTTCTTGCCAGCATCGGGATATCTTTCCACTCTTTGGCTTTTGTTTTAATTTTTTCTAAAATGTCTTCCAATTGTGGAATATATACGTCCTGAACAGCTTCTAACAAGGTTAAGGGGACAGCTGTATTGTTGATGTCCTGAGAGGTTAATCCAAAGTGAATAAATTCTTTAGAGGCTTTTAGATCTAAATTATCCATTCGATCTTTGATAAAATATTCTACAGCTTTTACGTCATGGTTGGTAATGCTTTCAATGGACTTAATTTTTTGAGCATCTTCTATACTGAAGTCAAAATAAATTGCTCTTAATTTTGGATATAGAGAAGAATCAAAGCTTTTTAGCTGTGGAAGTGGTAGTTCACATAGCGCTATAAAATACTCTATTTCTACCCTTACTCTATATTTTATTAAAGCATGTTCGCTAAAGTACTTTCGGAGAGATTCAGTTTTGTTGGCATACCGGCCATCTATTGGGGAAATTGCATCAAGCGAATTCATGTAATATTATTTTATTTCGCTAGCAAATATAAGCTTTCGTAATCATATTTTTATGGAATATAGGCTTACTTTTTATGGCTTTTCAAGTTATAGAATTCGATTGTATGCTATCTAAGCTAAAAGCTTTCGAACCAATTTATCTACTCCTGTGGTTGCTTTTTCAGCATATATATGTACATCAGTTGATTCTGATATAGAGGGGTTGGGATCAATAAAATAAATGGGGGTAGAGGAGGGAGCGAAATCGATAAGTCCAGCGGCTGGATAAACCTGCATGGAGGTTCCAATAATGATAAGGACATCGGTTTGTTTTAAAATGTCAATTGCTTTTTCTATCATTGGTACGGCTTCTCCAAACCAAACCACATGTGGTCTTAATTGGTGATGGTGTTCACAAAAATCTCCAAGATTTAAATCCTTCTTCCAATTATAAATAAGATGATGGTTAAAGGTGCTTCTCACTTTCATAAGCTCACCATGAAGATGAGTTACTTGGGAACTTCCAGCACGTTCATGGAGATCATCTACATTTTGAGTAATGATATCTACGTTAAATTGCGTTTCAAGATCTACTAAACGCTGATGTGCTAAATTGGGTTGAACAGATAGTAATTGCTGTCTCCTTTTATTGTAGAAGTCTAAGACTAAACCAGGGTTTTTTTCAAAGGCTTGTGGTGTAGCAACTTGCATAACGTCATGACCTTCCCAGAGTCCGTCGTGGTCTCTAAAAGTCTTCACACCACTTTCTGCACTTATACCTGCTCCAGTAAGTATGCTGATGTGTTTCAAATTGTTATCTGTTGATGGCTCTGTATTCTTCGAAACAATTACTTACAGCATCAAGCACTTGTAAATCGTTTGCAGTGGTAATAAAGTCTCGAGAATAATTGCATTTTTCCAAAACTTGATCTATGTCGTCTCTACTGATTTGTAAAACTGCGGAAAGGGTTTCACGGTCAAATTTATCTTGAAGGATATCCTTTATACTTTCGTTCATTTTCATTTTTCGTAAACGTCGCATTTGCTTTTCTTTACTGCTAAATGTTTTGTAGAGTAAATCTGCAGGATTGGAAATAGATTGAAGTACTTTAGAGATAGCACTCTTTTGGTAGTTGCCGCCTTCGTATGCATAATCTAAACCCGAAATACTGTATCTATAGTTATCGTAGATAGGGATATTTCTGGCATCGATCTCCAAATAACCAGTCAATTGGATTTCTTGAAGTTTTACTTCCTGAAGTGCGATTGCAGATTCTGTCATCTTGATTTTTACATCACCAAACTTAACCCAATCTTCAGTAATTTTTACTTGAATAGATCTGAAACCTAAATAAGAAAGATAAATCGTATCACTGATATGAGCTTTCACATTAAATTGACCGTCTTTATTAGTAATAGATCCTCTTACCGTATTGATATTTACAATATTTACGTTTTCCAAAGGTTTATCATTGGCAGCATTCATCACAATACCTGTTATGGTTTGAAGCTCTTTTTCTTGGCTATAAACTAAAGTGGTGAAAGTGATAATCACCAATAAACTTAAAATTGTTTTGAATCTCATACTCATAAAAATAGTCATTTCGAAGCGATTAGATGGCTTCAAAATGACTTTTTTAGACCTTAAATTTAGTTCTTTTTTCGTCTTCTTTCAAAAGAACTCTTTACGTTAGATCCTCCTGGTTTTTTACCTTTAAAATCAGAAGATTTATTCTTGTCAAATCGTTTTCTAGGTTTGCGATCTCGTGACTTATCGCCACCTTTATTACCGCCACCACCGCCGCTCTTTTGATCTTTGGTGATCTCAACATTTACATGTCTACCTTTTAACATAAAGCTTTCAAAAACAGCCTCCACTTTTTCAACATCATCTGTCGCAACATTGAAGAATGAAAAGGTGTTTTTAACATCAACTTTAGCAACTCCATCACGATCTAGTTCCAACTGATCCTTTAGGAAGTCCTTCATCGACATCCAGTCGAAACCATCTTTTTCACCAATATTTATGAAAAATCGAGTTTCATCTCCGTAATCTTTTCCTGAAGAATAAGACTCATCAGCTGAGTGTTGAACGACTTTTGGAGCATTCTTATAATAGTTATGAAATCTTGAGAATTCAACAGAAAAGAATTTTTTAATAATATCTTCCTTGCTTAGTTCTTCAAATTCAGCTTCTAGATTTGGAATAAAAGGATCTATTGCATGATTGATCTCAGTCTTTTTAATTTCGTCTGCCAAATGAAACAATTGACGTTTACAGATTTCATCTCCAGAAGGTAACTCCTCTTGAGTGAATTTCTGTCCGATCATTCTTTCGACCTGCTTAATCTTTCTCACTTCACTTTTCGTGACAATGACCAAAGATTTACCTTCTTTACCAGCACGACCAGTTCTTCCACTTCGGTGAGTGTAAATTTCAATTTCGTCAGGGAGTTGGTAATTGATAACGTGTGTAATATCGTCTACATCAATTCCACGAGCAGCAACATCTGTTGCTACTAACATTTGGATTTGCTTTCTTCTAAAACTGTTCATTACCATATCCCTTTGAGCCTGGCTCAAATCTCCATGTAAAGCAGAAGCGCTGTATCCATCTTCTATGAGTTTTTCAGCCACTTTTTGGGCGTCTCTTTTGGTTCTACAAAAAACAACAGCATAAATATCTGGGTTGGCATCAACCACACGTTTTACCGCGCTATAACGATCTCTACCACCCACGATAAAATACTCGTGACTTACAGATTTTGTAGAGATATTTTTCTGGCCAACAGTGATCTCCTTTGGATTTTTCATGAATTTTTTAGCGATAATCGATACCTCTTTTGGCATCGTTGCACTAAATAACCATGTGTTTTTTTGATCGGAAGAATGAGACAGAATTTCTTTTATATCTTCAAAGAAACCCATGTTCAACATTTCATCCGCCTCATCCAAGATACATATACTGATATTTGAAATATCAATAATGTTTCTCTGGATCATATCTTTCATACGTCCAGGAGTCGCTACAATAATTTGTGCCCCTTTTTTAATTTGTCTGGCTTGATCAGTGATGCTCGCGCCTCCATATACTGCAACAGTACTTAGGTTTTGGTAGTATTTTGAATACTGTTTTAGCTCGTTGGTGATTTGCATACACAATTCACGAGTTGGAGATAAAATTAAACCTTGTGTTTTTTTGGAATTGAGGTCAATGTTCTGAATGAGAGGAAAACCGAATGCGGCTGTTTTTCCTGTACCTGTCTGGGCAAGTGCAACCATATCGGTTGACTCTTCGAGTAAAACAGGAATTGTTTGTTCCTGTACTTCACTCGGGGACTCAAATCCTAAATCTTCGATTGCTCTCAAGATTTCGGGGCTTAAGCCTAATGATTCAAATGTAGTCATATATATTTTAAAAATAAATGCAAAGGTATGTATTCCTATATTGGTAATGCCAATTATTTGTATTTATTTTATACTTTCAAGAATTCTATAAGCTGTTGAAAGGCTAAACTTCTATGACTTATTTTATTTTTTTGAGCCGATTGCATTTCAGCAAAAGTTTGTTTATACCCTTTAGGTTTAAAAATAGGATCATACCCAAATCCACGGTCTCCAGACTCTTTTTTTGTGATTTCTCCTTCACAAATCCCTGTAAATTGATGTTCTATTCCTTGGTTTTTATAGTAAATAACTGTTTTAAACCTTGCCGATCTGTCTTTAAATTGGACTAGATCCTCAAGGAGTTTTCTTTTGTTGGCATCATCGTTTTTATCTTCTCCGGCATAGCGAGCGGATTTCACCCCAGGTTTACCGCTTAAGGCTTTCACTTCCAATCCTGTATCATCTGCAAAACAGGGACAATTGTATTTTTCCACAATTGCCTCAACTTTAATCTTTGCATTAGCTTCTATGGTACTTCCATACTCTTCAATTTCCTCCATATACCCTATATCGATAAGTGATTTAAGCTGAATGTGCTCAGGTAACAAGGCTTGAATTTCTTTTACCTTGTTTGGATTATGTGTAGCGAAAATAAGTGTCATTTATAAAAGTCCTTTTGCTTTGATTTCTAAATATTTGTTGATAGTGTTTACAGATAGATCTTTAGGTTTTGTCAAGATGGCTTGTATGCCATTTTTTTCCAATTCCTTTACCATGAGCTTTTTGTTGTAAACGAATTCTTGAGCAATTGCTTTATCGTAAATCTCACTCACTTTTCTTGTTTTAAGTAAAGCCATATCCTCCAATTCAGTATTTTCAAAGAAAATAACCACCAAAAGGTGAGACTTAGCAATAGCTTTAAGGTAGGGCATTTGTCGTTTTAGACTTGTAATATGCTCAAAGTTTGTGTATAACATCAATAAACTACGCTGCGCAATCGTTCGTTTACAATTGGCATAGAGTCGATTAAAGTCAGAAACTGAAAAACCGGTATTTATTCCATACAAGGTTTCCAAAAGTGTATTTAAATGTGTTTTTTTGGATTTGGCAGGAACATAGTTACGTACTGTTTCTGCAAAAGTAAGCATTCCTACTTTGTCGTTTTTCTTTAGGGCGATATTGCTGAAGGCAAGTGAAGAATTTATCGCATAATCCAATAAGGATAAACCTTCAAAGGGCATTTTCATCACACGGCCAACATCAATGATGTTATATATGGGCTGTGATTTTTCATCTTGATATTGGTTTACCATCAAACGTCTATGCTTGGCCGTGGCCTTCCAATT
This sequence comes from Psychroflexus sp. MES1-P1E, assembly GCF_002836055.1. Lineage (GTDB taxonomy): Bacteria > Bacteroidota > Bacteroidia > Flavobacteriales > Flavobacteriaceae > Psychroflexus. Next base: position 14,178 of record NZ_PJBS01000318.1, on the reverse strand, counting down.
GATCGTGCGAATATCGTCGCCTGTCACATAGTTTTTAATTTGCTCAAACTCCATGGTATGCCCAATCTTCCTGATCTTTTTCATCCCATATTGGCCCATTTTCTGATCGATAGCCATAAAATCTAATGCTCTCATCTGCATAAAGGAAGGGTATACTTTTACCAAAGATTCATTTTCAAACCTAAAGCGCCTTTTGACTAACCTTAACTTTGTACTCACATAGCAGTTGAGAAAACCAAACCTATATTCACCCCTTTGAACTGGGGTTAAGGTATAAGAGAATTTATCTTTTGAGTCTGCCTGTACAGTCCAAGATTTTAAAAAATCTCTCTTTTGAAATTGTTCCGGAATTTCATCTATAATATCCGTGTGGATTGTAAATGGATAAAGATTGGTAAGTCGAATACGGACAGGATTGGCATCGCTATTCGAAAATTTATGAGCGACTTCCCGAGAAGCAAAAAAACCATTTCTTCGGTAAAGTCTGTAAAGATCTATAGCGAAGACAATGCTAAATACTACTATAAGTACAGTGTTAATGGCGAAGAGGCTATGAAACCAAAACGAAAGCAAATACAGCCCTGAAAAACCATAAAGGATTTTGAAGAAAGTTTGACCAAAATAAAGAGATGAAAAAAATTGACGCACTATCTAGGGATTTCTATAGTATTTTGGATTAAATCAATGACTTGCTCTGGTGTAGTCCCTTCCATCTCTTTTTCTGGAGACAGAATAATTCTATGGTTTAATACTGGTTTAAGGCTGGACTTTACATCTTCAGGGGTTACAAAATCTCTACCTTGAATAGCGGCAAATGCCTTAGCAGCTTTCAATATAGATAATGAAGCTCTAGGAGAACCTCCTAAGATGAGATGGGGATGAGATCTAGTTTGTAAGACAATTTCTGCCACATAATCGAATATTTTATCCTCTACAATAATATCGTGTATCTGATCTCTGAATTTTAAGAGTGTTTCAACATCCATGACGGCTTTGAGCTCATCCATGGGTGACTTTGACTTGCGTAAATGATGAGATTTGAGAATTTTCACCTCCTCTTCTAAGTTTGGATAGTCGATTTTTAATTTGAATAAAAAGCGATCCAACTGAGCTTCAGGCAAAGCGTAGGTACCTTCTTGATCTATAGGGTTTTGAGTAGCTATTACCATAAATGGTGGGGGCATTTTGTACTCAACGCCATCCATAGTAATTTGTTTTTCTTCCATCACTTCAAACAAAGCGGCTTGCGTCTTAGCAGGAGATCGGTTAATTTCATCAATTAAGACAATATTAGAAAAAATAGGGCCTTTTTTAAACTCAAAATCAGAGTTATCAGTTTTTAATACAGAAGTACCTAAAACATCACTTGGCATTAAATCTGGCGTAAATTGAATTCTGCTAAAACCGGTATGAATGGATTTAGCAAACAATTTGGACGTCATAGTTTTGGCAATCCCCGGCACACCTTCAATGAGAACATGGCCATCGGTTAGTAAGCCTACAATGAGGAATTTTATAAAATCTTCTTGACCTATAATGACTTTAGCCAGTTCACCTCTTATGGCTTCAACTGAACTTTTTAACTCATCTAAAGGTATTCTATTGTTGAATTCAAGTGGGTTTTCTTCTTGCATAATTTAATAGTTAAAATGGGATATTTTCTGATCCAAATTTATAAGTTCTTTTTCACTAATGGTTTCTGAGGTATTTATAAATTCAATATATTTAAATAATTCCTCTAAGTCTTCATAATTCTGATTTGTTTTTTGCGACAGATCTTTTAGAAATCTAGCATCCACTTTTTGAGTTGATAGTCCATAACGATTTCTGATTTTATCTAGAAACGACTGAATTTGTTTTTGGGCGATTGCTTTATGGTCTTTTTTATCTAAATACATACCAGCAATAGTTTGTGCAAATTCCCGAGATTTATTTTCAATTGGGGCTATAATTGGAATAGGTCTTTGTTTCCTTTTACCGCCAAATAAAATAAATAAAATCGAGGATATGATAATTAAATAGTAGGCTGTTTTCAAATAGATATTGGAGAGTAAATAATATAAAGGATTTGTTATTTTTTCCTTGCCTGCCTTATAGTAATTATCCCAAAGAACAGGTTCGTCAAAATCAATATAATTTAAGGTTCTTGCTGTATAATCACTATTGGATCCATCTACCATAAAATAGTTGGTAAAGGTTTGGGGAGCAAGATGACATAAAAAATAGCCATCACCCCAGCTCACCTTAATAAAATTGATATGACGAGCATTCTCATCTTCACTTTCTTTTAATGTGGATTGAGCTAATCCTAGAGATTGAGTTTTTGCTGAATCTATTTCAGAAAAGTAAAGATATTCAAATGCCTTTCTGGACGTTTTGGCCGATTCTAATTGAAGGTGTTCTTCCACTAAATTGAAGCTTGGCTGATATTCTATTTGAGAATTGCTCAAGTAAAAACTTATGTCAACACCTAAAGTATCCAAAAGGGATTTAGGAATTCCCTGAGAGGCTATAAAAGCTGTATTTCCATGATCTACCCATTCCAAAAGTTGATCGATTTCTTCTTTGGTTAAATTGATATATTCGTTCAAGAAAAAATAAGTACCCTTTGGTTGAAGGCTATCTTGAAAGCTCTCAAAGGGGGATTTTTCGACATGTTGAATATCGGTGTCTAACGAAGATAAGCTTTTGTAAAACACCTCCGTTCCTAAAGCTCTATTGTCTGTATGCACATAACTGGGAAACCAATCTACAGGTTTTTCGGTGGTAGCATCAAGGATAATGATTAAAATGATAACTCCAATTAATCCGATGATTAAGCCTTTGTTGCGTTTATCCATCAGCTTTTAGATTTTTAATGTTGATGATTAAATTTTCAGATCGGGATTTGATTTTTTTGAAATCAGATACATTCAATTCAAAGTCTCCATACCAGACAAATTCATACAATCGAGACAGATAGTTAAAGTCTGTTTTGATTATATCTTGAGTGATTTCAGATTTATAATCAGAATTGGTTTTTTGAAATTGATAGTCAATTATTTTTTTCTCTCTTAAATTTTTCAAGGTATTTAGAAATAAATAACGAGAAGCTAACCTGTAATTTTCATTCTGCTCGGCTTCATCCACCAAACTCAAAAGGTCTTTTTGTCTTAAAAGCTGTTCCTCTTCAGATAAGTTGACCAGGTTTTGATGTTGAGCACTAGGTTTTTGTCTAGAACTATAGTATTTGCTGAACAACCAAATAATGAGCACACCAATACCTACAATAACAAGAATTTTTAAAATTAAAGCCACGTAATTCCAAAGGTTTCCTTCTTCTATACCAGACAGCAACCAATTCATAAATTTATTCCACTGTAAGTTTAGCCAATTTTTAAATCTATCCCATGCTGAAGGTTCAACGATCGTTTTGAAGTAATTATAATTATCATCAGCCTTATAGGACTCTATAATGCTTTTATCAAATTCGATAGGTGTAGTGTCGAGTTGAAGGCTTTCTTTCTGTAAAATAGGTGTAGAGTATAGTGCAGGCGATAAGCCTCCTAACTTTAAAAAGAGGAGTAAAAACACGAATAGTCTAATGGCTTTTGTTTTAATTTCCAATGCCGTCTATATCTTCTAGAGTACCAGTTTTGTTGTGGATTTCATTCAGATTAAAATAAATTAAAGCTAGTGAAATAAGGGTGATTAATCCTAAAATATATTGAGCAATGGAAGCGAATATATACAAGCTAAGGTATAGCCAATTATTTCCCAAACCTAAAGCCCCACTTGTTCCTGCACCTTCTTCAAGTGAGGTAAAAGTCTCTACAGCAGTTAATATAATTACTGGAAGTTGAAAAATTCCACCTACAAGTGATACTAATATACTTATGACTAAAACGGTTGCAAAAGTAATCCACCAGTTTTGTTTTATGAGTTGAAAACATTCAGAGAATCCATCAGAAAAGGATTTCTCTTGAAAGACGATCACAGAAAAAATTAAGGATAAAGGCACCGCTAAATAAACGCCTGGAAGGAAGCATAGTAAAAAACCAATAAAGCAAAGGATACCAACGACGAATAAGCTAAGAAGGGTTTGGCCAAAGAAACGTCCAATATATAAACTCACCTCCTCATCCTTGATCTCTCCCCTATTATCAACATAACTCTTGATAATACTATTGATCGCAGTTAAGCTCATTGCTGAGTAAGCTATGGAAGTTAAAAAAACGAGAAGTACGGAAAGTCCGGTGTTCTGAAATGTATTGAGTAAAAAGGCTTCGGCTCCATTTTCTAAAAGCGAATTGGCAGAGTTCAATGAAGTATATTGATAATAGGTGCCAGCAGCAACTACAAGGAGTAATAGCCAACCCACGTGTTTTAAGTATAATCTAAAAATAGTTTTATACTCTTGCCTTATGAACTTAAAGGTATCTGAGATAATAGTGCCAAGATCTCGTTGTTTTTTAAAGAGGATGTAATTGTTTTGCATTTTTTTTATAGATTATTTGTGGTAAAAAAACGTAATAATAGACAATGAGAGCTAAAGACGATACAATAATTAATATGGCCAGCCAGTCTGGCATGCCAGTTAAACGGGTAACAAAACCTTCTAAAAATCCAGCTATGATAAAAAAGGGTATCGTGCTTATAACAATTTTGAGCCCAGCTTTTACCCCCTGAATAAAAGATTGGAGTCTTGTGTAAGTTTTTGGAAATAGGAGACTCTTTCCCATAACTAGGCCTGCGCAGGCGGCAACGATAATAACAGAAATTTCTATAGTGCCATGAATCCAGATGGTTCTTGCAGATTCCCATAGCAAGCCTTGGTCGTAAAAAAAATACTGAAAAGATCCAAGCATAATTGCATTCTGTAAGATAATGTAGACGGTACCTAAGCCGGCAAAAATCCCTGCAATAAAAGCATAAAGAGCTACTTTTATATTATTTATAGTAATGCCAAGAAACATATCCGTTTCGTTGGATTTTTTGTAGACTGCCATAGGGTCCCCGTTTTGGATATTATCGATAGTGGAGTTGACATAGGCATCTCCCAGAATTAATCTTACAAAGGCATCGTCGGAGGATGCAGAATAAGCTCCTATAGCGGTAAAACTTGCAAAAAGAATAAAAGCGAGCAAAAGCATCGAGCGGTGTTTGTAAAAAAAGAGAGGAAATTCTTTAAAGTAAAATTGAAATATTTTGTTCTTGGATTCCTTTTTGGTTTTATAAATTTTCTGATGAGCTCCTACAGAAAGCTCGTTGAGATAAGCTAAAGTTTGACTGTTAGCGTAAAAAGTTTGAGCATAATTTAGATCTTCGTTCAGTTCCACATAGAGTTGAGACAGCTCATCTGGTAAAATGTGAATATTATTTACTAGAACTCTTTCGAATTTTAACCATTTGTCTTTATTTTGCTTAACAAAAGCGGCCTCACGCATCTTTATTAAATTTATTCAAAGAAACGCAATTCATGAGTCATTTTCAAATAGAAACTGCACAAAATGTGAAGATTCAACAAAATGTAGCGACAGTCTGGGATAGGATTCTAGCTTACATCATAGATTTTACTATTATCCTAGCTTATGTATTTGCTACTATCGCTGTGATGAGTGGGCTAAATGTCTCTCCTTTTGAGGGTTTTGCTACCTCTCTTGTCATCGGTTTACCTCCGTTTCTATATCATTTACTGATGGAAATTTTTCTAAATGGACAAAGTGTAGGTAAAGCATCCATGCATTTGCGAGTAGTCAACCTAGATGGCTCAAAGCCTCAATTTTCTGGATATTTAATTCGTTGGTTATTTAGGATTATAGACATAAGTTTGGTGAGTGGTGCTGTTGCGATTTTGGTTATTTTGCTAAATGGTAAAGGACAACGGCTTGGCGATCTTGCTGCGAAAACAGCAGTGATTTCTGAACGACGGAAAACAGGCTTTGATAAGATGTTGAATTTCGAAATGGAAGAGTCTTACTCTCCCCGATATCCACAAGTAGCCTCGATGACAGATAAAGATGTGAGGAAAATTAAAGCTGTTTTTGATAAAGCTCATAGAAAATCCGATCACTTTATCATTATAAAACTCAGTGACAAAGTAGCCTCTCAATTGAACATTCAACTAGACCAATCTCCACAAACATTTATACAAACCCTGTTAAAGGATTATCACTATTATAGTACTCGCTAATGGATTATATTTTAATTTTAGACATCTTAGGAGTTATCGCTTTTTCTATATCGGGTGTATTGTCCTCGTTAAGAAAGCGAATGGATGCCTTTGGTATTTTGATTATTGCTTTTGTGACTTCGGTAGGAGGGGGAACTTTAAGGGATGTTTTACTAGGCCTTCCAGTCATGTGGATGCAAGATATGACTTACGTGTATGTGATTATAGTGACATCAGTTTTGGCTGTGATTTTTAGAAAAAAATTATCTTATTTAAGAAAATCACTTTTTCTTTTTGATACTTTGGGGATAGGTTTATACACCGTTGTAGGGGTCGAAAAAGGCATTTCTCAGGAGCTACCTGCGATCATTTGTGTAGCCTTAGGCACTATGAGTGCTTGTTTTGGTGGAGTTATTCGGGATATTTTATGTAATGATATTCCCCAGATTTTCAGAAGGGAAATTTATGCAACTGCCTGTATTTTAGGTGGATTGAGCTATTTTGTTTTTCTAAGACTCAACTTCCCAGAGAGTTTGATTTTTTTCTTATCGGGATTGGTCGTCATTATTGTTAGACTTTCCGCGGTGATTTTCAAAATATCTCTGCCTTCTGTTTACAAAAAAGATGAGGATATTAGGGACTACTGGTAAGTTTATCGAATCACTTTCATGTCTAGGCCTACGTTGGTAAGTGGCCATTCGCCTCCATCAGTTTCCATATCGTCTATTTTTTCTACCACTTCCATGCCTTTTATTACTCTCCCAAAGACCGTATGATCTTGGTCTAGATGATAAGCGCCATCAGGTTTTGTGACAATAAAAAATTCAAAAGGAGAAGAAGCATTACTTATATTTTGCTTTGCATATTTTGCAGCGGATAAAGTACCATAATCGTGTTTATACCGACTTATAAATTCATTGGGTATTAAAAAATTTCCTACAGCATTTCTAAAGTCGTACGTGCCAATTCTATCGCTATTTCCACCTTGTATCACAAAATTATTAGCGACTCTATGAAAAACAGTCGTGTCAAAATATCCAATTTTAGCCAGTCTTATAAAATTCGCTCTGTGTAAAATAGGCTCAGCATAAAGCTCTACAGTAAAGGATCCCTTATCGGTGATCACCTCAACACTGGTTTCAGGATTGTCTTCGGCGTAGGCCTTTAGAAATGGTATTAATTCTTCTTGTGTTATTGTTTTTATTTTTGATAAATCTCGATCACTTTGTCCGTTAGAGGGAATATTGACTTCAACTTTCTTTTCAGTCATTTTTTTCTCAAGGCTGCTTTGTATAGTTGAATTATCTTTGTTTTCTTTACAAGATGTAAAAACAAATATTATACTTAGAATTAAAAATGGAATTTTCATCATTAAAATATTTTATTACAAAATTAGAGAAAATAGACCTTCCAGGTGACTCTTTTCATCATCAACTCGCGCCTTTATTTCGTCAAAAAGAATTGGAAACTTTAAGTGAGCAACGAAAAAACGCAAATTATGCTGGAGTAGTTTCCTTATTATATCCTAAAAATGGTGAAATACATATGGCCTTTATCTTGAGGAAAACTTACAAAGGTGTGCATTCAAATCAGATTGGATTCCCTGGTGGACGCTATGAAGAGGTTGATTTAAATCTTGAACGAACGGCCTTAAGAGAAACGGAAGAAGAAATTGGAGTAGAAGCAAACAAGATTAAATTGATAAAGCCACTTACACAGCTTTATATACCACCTTCCAATTTTTTGGTTTATCCATTTCTGTGCTATGTTGATTTTGAACCAAGTTTCGTTTTACAGGAAAGTGAAGTGGAAAATATAATAGAAATTCCTCTGTCCATTTGTTTAGATAAAAACAATTTGAATACAGAAATCATTCAAGCTTCTTACGCTAAAAATGTAGAAGTACCCGCTTTCAATTTTAACGGCAATGTGGTTTGGGGAGCTACTGCTATGATTTTAAGTGAAATACGAGAACTCTTTTCTAGGATAGCATAAGCCTATAAAACCGTATATTTGAAAATTAATTTTTTTGAGATATGGGCTTATTTAAGAAAAATCCTTTTGGACATTATCTGTTTTTAAAAAAGTGGATAATAAGGATTATGGGTGGGATGACCCATCAACGTTATCGAGGTTTCAATGATCTCCAAATAGAAGGATCTTCCATTTTAAAAAATTTGCCCGATAGAAATGTTTTGTTTGTATCCAACCATCAAACTTACTTTGCAGATGTGGTTGCTATGTATCATGTGTTCAATGCTTCCTTAAGCGGAAGAGATGATAGTATTAAAAACGTAGGCTATTTATGGGATCCTAAGTTGAATATTTATTATGTCGCAGCTGCTGAAACAATGAAAAAAGGTTTCTTGCCAAAAGTTCTAGCCTATGCAGGATCCATAAGCATAGATAGAACCTGGAGAGCTGATGGGCAAAATGTAAATCGCCAAGTAAAAATGAGCGATATTTCTGATATAGGAAAAGCTTTAGATGATGGTTGGGTCATCACCTTTCCCCAAGGCACGACGAAACCTTGGAAACCAATAAGAAAAGGAACAGCCTTCATCATAAAAAAATACAAACCTATTGTCATACCTATAGTTATAGATGGCTTTAGACGTTCTTTCGATAAAAAAGGAATCCGTATCAAAAAGAGAAATATTCTTCAATCTATGGTCATTAAAGAGCCACTAGATATAGATTATGATACTGAAGGGGTGAATAGCATTATAGAAAAAATTGAATATGGTATAGAGCAACATCCTTCGTTCCTTAAGGTGATTCCAGAAAGTGAAATTGAAGCCCACGAGTCGCTAAACGAGAAGCGTCGCTATAGCGCCAATACTAATAAAGATAAAGATTTGTAGTTAAAACTAGTTTAAACTCAAACCTTATTTTTGTTTTCAGTATCTCCAAAACTCTATTTATATAAAATAATACTTATGAAAACTCTGCAATATACCAATAACGATGAGATGGATGCCATTGGTTTAGGAACCTGGAAATCTGAACCTGGTGCTGTCAAAAAAGCTGTCAAACACGCTTTAAAAATCGGTTATAGGCATATCGATTGTGCAGCAGTTTATGGAAACGAAAAGGAAGTGGGCGAAGCTCTAAAAGAGGTTTTCGATGAAGGGACTATTTCCAGACCTGAGGTTTGGATCACTTCAAAATTATGGAATACCAACCACAAAGAAGAAGATGTAAAACCAGCTTTGGAACACACATTGAAAGATCTTCAACTAGATTATATCGATTTGTATTTAATTCATTGGCCAGTAGCTTTTAGACCTGGATTAGAAGGCTTTCCTTCTTCAGATGATGATTTTCTATCCCTAGATGAAGTTCCTATAAAAGAAACTTGGGAAGCTATGGTTCAACTAAAAAATCAAAGTCTTATAAAACATATTGGTGTATCCAATTTCAGCAAAAAGAAATTAGAAGAGTTAATGTCCAATTCAGAGGTGACTCCAGAAATGAATCAAATTGAATTACATCCTTATCTTCATCAAGACGATCTCGTAGATTTTTGCCATAAACAGGGTATTAACGTTACGGCATTTTCACCTTTGGGCAGCCAAGATAGAATCGAAGCCATGAAAGCAGACAATGAACCTTCTCTTTTGGAAAATGAAGTGGTCACTGCCATCTCCAAAAAGCATGATGCTTCTCCTGCACAAATACTTATCAAGTTTCACCTTGAAAGAAATGTAGCTACTATTCCTAAATCCACCAATAAAGAAAGAATTCAAGAAAACTTAGATAGTCAAAAGCTTAATTTAGATGAAGATGACATGAAGGGTCTAAAATCTATTGATAATCAGTATCGATACGTCAACGGGAAATTTTTCGAAACTTCAGATGGAAAGTATTTCAATATTTACGACGAGTAACATATAATACCAATTTAAACCTATAATGTCGCAATAAATCGTTTCTTTTTCGCTTGCTTTTTACCAAAAATAATTACCGTAACTAAGGCTATGCTTTTTATTTTTAACTTCAATCAATCAAAAAATAATTCAATTTATTCATGCGACATTGTAAATTTAAATTGGTATAATTCCAACCTAGAATCTAAATGTCGTATAAAATCTGTTTCTTTTTCACTTAGTAATCGTCATAAAATAGAACCGTAACTATTGCTATGCTTCTATTTTTTCTTCAACTAAGTAAAAAATATTTCAAATTTTTAATACAGCATTTAAAAACTAAATTGGTATAAAAGCAAATCCCTGAAAATGCAAATGTATCTTCAGGGATTATTATTTTTCAGCTTAAGCTAAATTAAGTTGATTACCAACCGTGTACTGAAGTTCCAGATTGAAATGACTCTAGTATTTTTGCCTCAAAATCAAGTAAGTCCGACCACTTTTGATTCACTTCGGCTTCATCATGGTATTGCCTTGCAAACTTCAAAAACATAGTATAGTGCCCCGCTTCACTTATCATTAATTTTCTATAAAAGCGCCTTAGCTTTTCATCGCTTAACTCTTCAGACAAGAGGCGGAAACGTTCACAGCTTCTAGCTTCAATAAGTGCAGCATAAAGTAAACGATGTGCCAATTGCGTTTGTCGGCTTCCTCCTTTAGGGAAAAAAGTGATAACTTTAGCTACATAAGCATCTTTACGATCTCGTCCTAAAGTTACATTTCGTTCTTTTAAAAGATCGTGGACCATTTTAAAGTGACTCATTTCCTCCTGGACCAATCCAGTCATCGCTGTAATTAACTCGGTATACTCAGGGAAGGAAACAATTAATGAAATAGCTGTAGATGCTGCTTTTTGCTCGCAATAGGCATGGTCTATCAAGATGTCATCAATATTCTTTTCAGCGATATTTGCCCATCGTGGATCTGTTGGTAATTTTAGTCCTAGCATAATTATTAGATATCTAAATCAAAAGTTTTTCTTAGTAATTCTAAATTTGGATTTTTCTCATTCAATTTTTCAAATTTCTCTCGCGGTGTATACACATACTTCTTTTCAGACTTATGATTTACAGTAATATCGAGACTGATTTGAGTATTCTTTAGTCTGTCTTTCAAAAAATTCATTAAATCGCCTTGGTCTTGGAGCAAATTCAATTTCATAGACTCATTGGGCAACTGTACTTTTATCTGTTTCCCCTCCAATATAGGCTCATCTGTAGACATCACCGATGACACGATTTTACTTCCTCTTTGGTTTAGAATTTCAATATAATCTTTCCATGCTTTCTTCAAGTCGACCTCTGTAAAATGCCCGGTGAGTTCAGTATTTTCAGGCTTATTCTTCTTAAGCTGTTCCTTTAATTTTTTCTTTTCCTGAATGCTCTTTATGGAAAGGCTATTCACTTTTTTTGGCCTATCCTCAAGTTTGGGAGTCAGTTTTTCTGCCTTTTTCTCAATTTCAACAGGTACATCTTCTTTTTTTCCTTCTGAATTCGCTCCCGTTGATGTGTTGTCCTCGACAGCAGAAACTTTAGATTCCAAGGGCTTAGTTGATGCGTCTTGGGTTTTAGGCTTCTCTGAATGTAAATCTGCAGATTTAAGATGACGATCTTCTGAAGCATCTTGGACACTGGGCTTATCATTTATTTCAATTTCAGAAGTCTTGGAATAGTGTCCGTCTTGCTCTTGAACCTGTTGAGGGCTTAAGATCTGGTGTTCAGTCTTTTTTTTTTGAGATGAGTCTGGGTCGGTTAATGAAGCCAGTTTCATCAAGCACAATTCAACGTGCAAACGTTGGTTTTGACTCAACTTGTAATTAAAGTCACAGGTATTGGCTAAGTCGATACCTTCCTGTAGGAAAGAATACGAAGTTGCTTGCGACTGCTCAAAGTATTTTGTTTTTGAACGCTCTCCAACCTCGAGAAGCTCTATAGTTTTTGAGTACTTAGACACCATTAAATCTCTAAAGTGAGAGGCCAATCCCGCAATATAATGTTGTCCATCAAATCCCTTGGAAAGGATATGGTTAAAATAGACCAGTACTTCAGGGATATTATTTTCTAAAAGTAAATCTGTTGTTTTAAAGAACGTGTCATAATCTAAAACATTTAAGTTTTCGGTAACAGCATCCGTAGTAAGGTTTTTACCGCTAAAACTCACAACTCTGTCGTAAGTAGAAAGAGCATCACGCATGGCTCCATCTGCTTTTTGAGCGATGATATGAAGCGCGTCTTCATCGGCTATAACGCCTTCTTTTTCAGCAATTTTAGCTAAATGTTCTTTGATGTCCCCAACGGTGATGCGTTTAAAGTCAAAAATTTGACAACGCGATAATATAGTAGGTATAATTTTATGCTTCTCTGTTGTTGCTAAAATAAAAATAGCATGTTTTGGAGGCTCTTCCAACGTTTTTAAAAAAGCATTGAAGGCTGATTGAGAAAGCATGTGTACCTCATCTATAATATAAACTTTATATTTTCCAGTTTGAGGTGGAATTCTAACTTGGTCGGTTAGATTTCTGATGTCGTCTACAGAATTATTGGAAGCGGCATCCAATTCAAAAATATTGAAAGCGAAGTCCGTAGTTTCGTTGTCTGTGGCTTCTTGATTAATTTTTTTGGCCAAAATACGAGCACAAGAGGTCTTTCCCACACCCCTTGGGCCAGTAAACAATAGGGCTTGAGCCAAATGATCGTTATTGATTGCGTTAAGAAGTGTGTTGGTGATTGCTTTCTGACCTACAACATCTTCAAAAGTTTCGGGTCTGTATTTTCTAGCAGAGACAATAAAATGTTCCATGATACAAATATAGTTTTCTGAAATTTATACGGCAAAGCTAGTATGAATTTAATTTGGAATATAAACTTCAGTAGTCTTAATAGCCTATTCAATTTTATCATCAGCCATTTTTTCTTTCACAGTCTTATATTCATACCCTTCTTGCTGGGTTTTAGCTTTTGTATTTAGGTACAGTTTGGCGTAAATAGGAAAATAATCGAACTCCATTTCAGTTAACACTTGCATTTTGGCGAGGCTAAACTCTTCGCTATGAAAAAGTGATCCAATTGCAATCTTAAAAATTTATATGGACTACAAAAAGTACTGCGGGGACCCCAGCCTCTTCTTAATTTTAATAAACTACTTATTTTTCTAAATAATAATGCATTCTTACATCACGCTAAATCGTTCAAATCCTCAAAAACAATAGCAGAATTTTTATTTTTTTTACACGATTTGTAGCTAAAAGTTATTTTGCAGCTCAGTTGGTCGATGTTTTGGATTCATTGGGACTGAAGGGGTTTGGGAAGTAATGTAAAAATTTTGATCCGATGCTGTTTATCTATGCGGAGATAAGCCTCAATTGAAGGAATATCCTCTTTTGCGAAATGATGGATTTGCACATCTTTCTATTCTAGTCTGGAATAGCGATGTACTCCCTATAAATTATCTTGCTATTGTATCATTTTCCAAAGGAATTAATACATCAGGTCGATACGTCTCTATTTTGTTCAGCAGTTTTTCGTAGTCTGGATTATTTGTCATAAAGCTAAAACAAATGGAGGAGTCAGTGGCAACGGTTCTGATGCCCTCTTTTTTGAAAAATACAGTGTATGGAATTAGATTTATACAATGAAAGACAATAGCCAGTGTTACCATACCATTCATTGCACTATAGAATCACAACTGAAGTAGAAGTGCACGAAGAACTACCTTAAAAGGCTCAAAGCTAAACCTAAATTTTAGGAAAGTAAAATAATCTAACCACCCAATGCTCAATCTTGATGAGGGTTATAAATGTGAACAAACACATCAGGATGGGGTAAATAATAATGGTGGTGACCATAATTTCTATTTATCGTTTTTAGCAATAATCCATACAGCATGAATTATCCCTGGGACAAAGCCTAAAAGTGTCAATAAAATATTGAGCCAAAATGCTCCGCGAATGCCAACGGTTAAAAATACACCTAGTGGAGGCAAAATGATCGCAAATAGGATTCTAAGGAGACTCATAGATTTAGTTTTTAAATTATAATTATTTACTTTTTGTTTAGGCACAATGTAAGAATTCATTTCAATTGTATAATTATTTATAGA
>NZ_PJBS01000269.1 GCF_002836055.1 Psychroflexus sp. MES1-P1E | reverse complement strand
CGTTGTATGCCATTAAATAAATCAAATGATAAACTTATTGCATTATATTAAATCAAGAATTTCTCTGACCACCGATGAAATTAGGCTAATTGAGAAACATTTTGTTTCAATTGATGTTCCGTCAAATACAAGCCTTTTAAAGGCCGGAAATGTAGAGCGATACGTATATTTTTTAAGCAAAGGAATTGTAAAAGGGTATCAAAACATAGATGGTAAATTGGTCGTTCAGCATTTAGTATCCGAACAGAATTTTTTCACATCTTTAGATAGCTTTATGAGCGAAACCGCCTCCTTTGACTATTACGAAACCATTACTGATTGTGAACTTGTGAAAATCTCTAAGCCTGATTTTCAACTTTTACAAGAAAATACCACTTTTTGGAGTGATTTTGTAAAGGATGTAACCAATGAGCACTTAAGCGGCAAGGTAGCACGTGTTAAAGATTTTCAGGTTTTGACTGCTAAAGAACGCTACCTGAAATTTTTAAAACAAAATCCAAAATTAGCTTTAAATGTTTCTATAGAGAACATCGCCTCTTTCTTAGGCATAGAACCTCAATCTTTAAGTCGTATTCGCAAACAAATCACTTTCTAACAAATGTTATTTTTAAACCCTTAATTACTATTGAACTTTGCTCAAGCAAAAAAAATAAATTATGAGTAACGAAATTTCATTAGTAACAGGTGCAAACGGACATTTAGGTAATAATTTGGTTAGATTATTACTTTCTAAAAACGAAAAGGTTAGAGCAACGGTAAGAAACGTTAGTAATAAAGAACCTTTTAAAGGATTAGATTGTGAAGTCGTACAAGCGGATATTACGAATAGAGAATCTCTAAAAAAAGCATTTAAAGGAATCACCAACTTATATGCGGTAGGTGCAAATTTTAGTATGTGGGCTAAAGACCCTAAAACTGAAATCTATGACAACAATGTGCAGGGAACTCAAAACGTGTTTGATATCGCAAAGGAATGTGGTGTTAAAAATATTGTATACGTAAGTTCAGTAGCATCTTTGGACTTTACAAAATTGCCAGGAAATGTAGATAATGGGTATAATAAAGACAGGAGAAACTGGTATTATAATTCTAAAAATGATTCTGATAAACTTGCAATTGAATTAGGGGAAAAATATGGAATCAGAACTGTAGTAATTTTACCTTCAGCCATGATCGGTAGTGAAGCTTACAAATTGAGTTATTCCAACAATCTTGTTTATCAAATTTTAAGTGGAGAAATACCTGTAGATACCAATGTCACCCTAAATTGGGTAGATGTAAAAGATGTAGCTTTTGGGGCATACAAAGCAATGCTAAAAGGCAATGATGGCGAACGTTACATATTATCAAACGAACAGCATACCACTTTACAAGAAAGTGTTAAAATAGCTTCTGAATTATTCCCTGAATTAAAATTAAAAACACCTAAAAAAGTCCCTAAATGGTTATTGTACTCCGTAGCAGGTTTAATGGAATTTACAAGTAAAATAACTGGGAAAGAACCCCAATTACAAAGACATTACTTAGATATGTTTTATGGCTTAAAACAAGATTATGATATCACAAAATCTAAACTAGAATTAGGATTTAATCCCAAACCTTCGAAAAAAGCATTGATAGATGCGCTAGAATATTTGTTGAATGAATGGGAAAGGAAATAAACGGCATACAA
>NZ_PJBS01000268.1 GCF_002836055.1 Psychroflexus sp. MES1-P1E | reverse complement strand
CGTATTTCGGCTGCCGCCTTGTACGGAATGGGAGAGATTCCTCGTTGAAGTAAAAGAACTTCTCTGTCGGAATGACAATTTCAGGTTCAAAATTACAAGTTTCTCAATAGCTAGAAAACGGCCTACTAAATTAAGCCGTAAAAATTGAAGCAAAAGCCTCGTAAAATTTTAGACTGTTTGAGGCTGTTTTTCCAGCCGAGTTTCTAAAATTTAGAGGGTGAGCGATGATTTTAGGAGGAATTTCGTCAGCCTAGATTTTTTTGGTTCGTTTTTTCATCAATGGAAAAAAGGAATGAAAACACTAATTTTATCTAAATCTTAAATAAAGATTACACTAAAACAGATTCCGCACCGCGGCTATCGCCTTGTACGGAATGGGAGAGATTCCTCGTTGAAGTAAAAGAACTTCTCTGTCGGAATGACAATAGTGAATTCAAGGCTTCAAGTTCCACAATACAAAGAAAAACAGCCTATTGAATAAAGATTGCTGAATACAGAATAGTGAATTAGAGAAATTTAATATTCGATATTCATCATCCGACTATGCGATTACTCGAATACACAAAACTCCTCTACTCGATAAAATAACGAATAATTAATATTGAAGTAAAGAAATTTAAAATTACACTTCTGTTTTATAAAAGCAAAAACATTCAACTACTCGAATAAACAAAAATCGAAACTTTTTAACTTGCAAACTTACCACTACGAAACCACCTCCTACTTAGAAGTATCAGGAATCCACTTTACCTCATCGGCATTTTTCTGCTTAGCGATACATCTTGCTAAGACAAAAAGGTAATCTGATAGTCGATTTAAATACTGAAGTACCTTATCATCGAAAGGCTCTAAATTGAACAAGGCAGTACAAATACGCTCTGCACGTCGACACACTGTTCTGGCAACATGGCAATGAGACACTGATGCATGTCCACCTGGCAAAACGAAATGAGTCATTTCTGGTAAGTCTGCATTCATCCTGTCGATTTCATTCTCCAAAAAGAAAATGTCTTCTTCTTTAAGCTTTGGAATTTTATTTGCATTGGAGGCTTTCCCTGGATCTGAAGCCAAAATAGCACCAACGGTAAATAGCTTTTCTTGTATAATGATTAAACCCATTTTAGAATCTGCATCAAGATCCTGATCACGGACCAAGCCAAGGTTTGCATTTAGCTCATCGACTGTTCCATAACTATCGATACGGATATTGTGTTTAGCAACACGTTTCCCGCCAAACAGTGAAGTAGTGCCTTTATCTCCAGTTTTAGTATATATTTTCATTGCTCTCAATTTTTCATCAAAGATAAAGATTATAAAGAGTAAAAAAAGACCCGTAGACTAATTTTGAATTGGTCATTAAAAATTTAAAAGATTGATCTTATTTGATATTTAAAATTTCAAAATCAACAATTCAATTTTTATAAAAACTACCGCTCGACTAAACCTAAGGGAGTAAATAGCCGTGAGTGACGAGTCGTGAGAGGTGAGTTAAAATAATTATTAATTTATAATTGAGAATTTTTAATTCAAAAAGTAGTTTTATTGAAACACGAGATGAGAAGTTTCTCAATAGCTAGAAAACGGCCTACTAAATTAAGCCGTAAAAATTAAAGTGAAGGTGTCGTAAAATTTTAGACTGTCTGAGGCTGTCTTCCAGCCGAGTTTCTAAAATTTAGACAGCAAAC
>NZ_PJBS01000267.1 GCF_002836055.1 Psychroflexus sp. MES1-P1E | reverse complement strand
CTTTAAACACAAAATCAACCCTTATTACCATCGGTTCGTAAATTAAACCCTTGGATAATACTTAACAGCTTTCCTATTTGAATTACATATCAAAACAATTTTAATACAATAGCTTTAATATAGTATTTAAGGGATTTTTAAACTAAAAAAGCATACGCATAAAAAAACCACTCCAAACAGTGTTTATATCTCTACACTTTAATCATGGTTTTGAAAATTTGCAACTAATATTTCACCACAACCGATTATTTTTTTTTGCTACTTCCTCTGCTCGAACTTGTTTTACGATATAAGGAATTGATATTATTGGTATATAAAAATAATATTCTCCGATTAAAAACCACAATATAATGTCAAGTGGTAAAGTAATGGTCAATAGCCATGCCCATTTGAGCGTATGACCATGCTTCTTAAGATACTTATTTAACATAGATAATATATACACTGATTCTAACTTAGTTAATTCTATTTCGTCATGTTCACTTATTGGTATATCTAAAAAATGTTTTAAATATTTTATTAAGTTTAATTTCTCATCTCTAATATGGCTTTGAGGTTTGTAAGATTCGAGATCATTTATCAATTGTTTTAGATTTTCAATTTTAATTTTCTTTAAATCAGAATTAGAATAAGTTCCCTCTAATTTTTCAATTAGTGAGAATGAAAAATGTTTAAAATTTTCATCTACATTATTCCTATTTATAAAGTTTAGATCCATATTTCAATATAAAGTTAGTTGTTTTGTATACTGTTTCAGTATTCATAAAATCATATTTATATTTATAAACATTATCTAAAAACCTAATGGGTCTTTGAAATCTTCTTATCGTAGAATAACTCATTTTTACATTTACACCATCCATTAATAATTGTTTTTCAAGATTTAATACATGATTAGCTCTGATACTAAATTTGGTTGTTATAGTCTTGGCTATAGCATTAGCAGTTTTAGCACCTCTCATAAGTTTTGGTAAATTTAATGCTACATCTCCAGCACCACCAGATATAGGTATAAAGTACATTAAAAATTCAGCCATTTCAGCAGTTGCATTATGTATGCTCCTCCTCTGATCATCAAACTGTGGCTTCCAATGATTTTCATAATACCATTGATTCCAAGAGTTATCGTCTGTATAATTAGTTCCCCAGTCCTTGTTATATTGATCCAAAGTTCCAGGTTCATATGGACTATCCCACGTTACAGGTTGCTCACCATATCTTAAAAAATGAGGCATCCTTCCAGAAAAACTTATGCCAGAAGAATTATTGGTTTTTTCAGATGGTACATTTAGAACAACTGTATCTAATTCTATTGGATCATCTTCATTTATAGCATCTTCATCGCAATCATCATTTGGACATAATCCTGTAGGATCTGAAAAGGAAATAGGGTCGCTATAAGAAAAATGATATGGAGTATGATTATACATAAATTCAGCAAACGTATCCACAACATTAAACCTACCAATAGCAGGATTATACTGCCTCCAATCCATTTCAATAACATTTAAACTTAGGCTTTCATCTAATTCCTTACCGTTAAACCCGTAAGGATGCTCGCTAATAACGGTATTATTGTATCCTTTATGTTCAAGTCCAAAAGGATAGTAGTTTTTTTCTTCAATGATTTCGGTATTGGCATTGATAGAGCCGTTGGTAGCCGTTGATACCGTTGATGCCGTTGGTAAAGCCGTTGATAGAGCCGTTGATTAATCAATTATTACTCATTTATTCTTACATCATAAGACT
>NZ_PJBS01000266.1 GCF_002836055.1 Psychroflexus sp. MES1-P1E | reverse complement strand
GTTTCGTAATGAATGCCAACGTTTATGTATAAGATTAGTGGCGTTGTTAAGCAACTAATTTAGTGAAAAGGGAACGAACCAGAGGAAATT
The DNA here is from genome assembly GCF_002836055.1 of Psychroflexus sp. MES1-P1E. Taxonomy (GTDB): domain Bacteria; phylum Bacteroidota; class Bacteroidia; order Flavobacteriales; family Flavobacteriaceae; genus Psychroflexus. The sequence continues at coordinate 1,694 of NZ_PJBS01000266.1, read as the reverse complement.
CCGCAGGAATTTTCCAAGTAGGCTAGAACTAGCCATTAATTTTATACGGTGTTATGTACAGGTTTATTCTTTTCCGATTAATGATATTAGTCCGTTTGAAAATGTTCCTCTCCAGTTTACGTAACTGTGTCCTCCATTAAATTCGTTATAATCTACCTCATATCCTTTTATTTCTAAAATATCTCGAAACTCTCTGTTCATTCCAAGCATTGATGCACCAGCGTCATAAAGTCCAATATCCATATAGAATTTTATAGGTAGTAGTTCACTACTTTTATATGCTTTAATCAACTTTCCTTCATCTTTTGGATATATCCAATGATTTTCATCTTTAGTTCCTTTTATCCAATATGAACCAGATTGTGAAAGGACATTTCCAATAATATCAGAATTATTTAGAGCGATATAACTTGCAGAGAAACCACCTCTACTTGAACCTGCAACGATGACATTATTTGAATTTGAATTAATATTATAATTTGAGCGAGTCCAAGGAATCACTTCTTTAGCAATAAAATTTGAAAATTCTTCACTTATTAAATCTTTACCTCTTTTACCCATATTCCAAACTAAAATTGCAATTGTTGGCGTAATCTTATTTTGGGCTGTTAAATTGTCAAGAATAGTTGGTGTTGGTATTCTTGCTCTTCTTCCAATTCTTCCACCATAAGATTCTCCATCAAAAACAATTAATAAATTGTGTGGTAGTTTTTCATTGTAATTAGCAGGTGTATATACTGTAATTTTTCGTTCTTCATTCAAAAATGAACTTTTAATAGACGTTTCGGAAACCTTACCTTTAGAAACACCTTCTTTTTCAATAATATAAGGCTGTTTAGGTGCGTTTGGCATAACAACCAAACCATCATAAGAATGTACTACATCACGAGTTTCGATTTCTCCATTTAGGCCTGCTTTATAAAGTTTAAAAAAATTGAAACCGTAATTAAAACGAGCATCGTTTGCTACTACTTGTGTCACAAAAAAGAGTTTTGTTTTTCCTAACCTACGAAATCTTAATCCTAAAAAATCACGACCTCCACTTTGCATAGCATATTCGGTATCTTTATCAGGCACACAAAAATATGTGATTAGCATATCTGAATCGTTTCCTTTTATTGGCTCAATAATATGTTTTTCGGTTTGTTTCTTGATGAAATTATCAATTGCATTTTTATCGTTTAGAGATGCTTCCCATAAATTATACAAAGTTTCGGTTGGAAGTTCTTTTTTTGCAATGCGTTTCGCATTATTTTCTAATGATAAAATCTTGTCTACTTTTAAAACGTAATTTCCTTTTTTTATTTTTTTGTCAAGTGTGCGTACAATAAGTTTATATTTTCCAGTTTTATTGGCTGTAAAATCAACTGGTTCAATACCATCTTCTCCATTTGGACTGTCAACTTGTTTTATAAGTTTACCATTAGGATTGTGAATATCAATAACAAGGTCAATTCCTATTTGATTAATTTCAGCTAGTATTGACATACCATTTTCTAAACTGATTGTGTAAATATGTTCTTCAGATGCTGATAATGCTTTTTCAAGCCTCATTCCTTCGACTAATTCTTGGTCTATATTAAAAGACATAGCATTAGTAATGTTTGTAATAAAAAGGGCAGGAATTAAAAGTATAAGTAAAGTGTTGTTTCTCATTTAGTTCAATTGTTTATTCGTTGGTTCGACTTGTATAT
>NZ_PJBS01000265.1 GCF_002836055.1 Psychroflexus sp. MES1-P1E | reverse complement strand
TGCTTGAACTTATTTTTGTAATAGATAAAAACCAGAATCCCTATGAAAATGACTATCATCAAAAAAGGGTACACCACACGAATGCGGAGGCACCCTTGCAGGCTAACTTATAGTTGCCTTAAGATGTTAATATTAATTAAATAAATTGAAATATCACTTGATTATTAACAAAGAATCTATCGGGAGTACAGAAATCTGTGTAGAAAAGAGAGGGTTACACAAACAAGAAAGGGAAGCCTTTAAAGAAGTTAGGAAAGAAAAAACAAGAAAATAAATTTGTTTACGTGGAAGATTATCTATCCATCTTTGATTACTTAACAAAGGATTATTTTATTCCTATAATATCAGGTAATGCAGAAGGTAGAGTATATACAAGTCTGAACTTATTACCCTCATTAATTAAAGCAGAACTACAGTTAATGGAAGTAGATATAAGCTGTCTGCATCTAAATCTAGCAAATAAGATTTATGGAGGTACTGGTAAAGATATTACTCATGATATAGTAGCTGAGTATCTGGGGATAGACAGAAAGGAAGCTAAAAAAGAGCATTTGAGCTTCTTCAACAAGGATTTTCTGGGTATGAACCACTCACCACTTTTCAAATATTATCAGAATATGGAACCAATCATGTTAGACAACATATTGAATGAAAAAAAAGAGAAAGGCTACAAAGAAACCAGTTTGAAGCTATTCACTTTAGAGACTAAAATAATGACAGAGGTGTTACTTCAATTAAAGTGAAATGAGATTTATGCCATTTACAATTTTGATGCTTTTTTAGTGAATCCTAAAGATGTAGAAAGAACTAAAAAGATAATGGACACTGTTTTAAAGAAGTTTGGGGTTAATACGATTGCGAAATAGCTCAATGCTCTTCAATTGTCTATCTACTTCTAAATAGAACATTTTTTTACAAAAACCATCGCATCCTCATCATTGTAGCATTTATAAAACAAACCCTCTTTAAAGAACGTAAACACTGTTTTATCTGCACTGCTTCTTATTTTTTCTGATATTTTCATTTTTAAAAATATTTCTCGACCGCCATAGGCGGTATTTAAACACTGCCATTCCGCCTTAGCAGATGGCAGTGTAAAATATCAAAGTGTCAAATCGCTTCGCTTTTCAAAGTGTCAATCCTTAAGACAACGCACAGAGAATCCGTACGCCCGGGGGTCGCTGCTAATACCGGCATTGGCATTGCTACCGCTGAAGTACAAGTAAAGCGAGTAAGAAGCATCAACGGAACTTGACCAATAGATGCCGCTGGAACCCACATTATTGAGCGAACCATCGCTGTAGTCGCGGCTGCCTGCCACGGGCAATTTAAGCGGAGAGCCAAAAGCCCCGGCTGCATCGTTACTACTCCAAGTTGCAAATTCAGCTTCCCACTCTGATACAGTTGGTAAGCGGTAACCACTTGGACATGGATTGTTAATGCCGTTTACACCCTGCCATAAATTTTCGTTTTGTGGGCTTCGCCAATCGTTAAGGCTGCTTGGTGCTAAAATAAAATCACCATGTCCGGGGTCATCGCTACTACTTAATGTAGTAGTTGTAGCAGATGTCCTTATTTGATGTCCGTCAGTACCACGTCACCATGGTATAAATCGCCATAAGCAGCAGCATCGATGCTACTGGTGGCTACTTGTGAAGCGCCCAGGTTGCGGTCCATCCAGATTTCTCCGGTGATGGGGTTGGTTACATCTGTTTTGCCTTCAATTGGCTTCCATGTTGGCACGCCACTAACGAAAGTTAAAACTTGCCCTGTAATACCTGGTGCTACGATTATCCATGCTGTTCCGTTCCAATATTGCATATCACCTGCTGTTGTGCCGTCTAGAACATTAC
>NZ_PJBS01000264.1 GCF_002836055.1 Psychroflexus sp. MES1-P1E | reverse complement strand
CTCGACATCTCACAGCACACATCGAGTAGACGGGTGACGACTTAAAGTCGCCACTGCGCCTCTCACACCACCGTACGTAAGGGTCTCGTATACGGCGGTTCGCAATCCATCTTTTCAATCGCTCTTTACACCAATTGAAACTATTCTGTACTTTTTTAAAGGGCTACGGATTTTCTGGGGGTTGCCCATTAACGAAAATTAATGCTCCCTGAATAATTTCCAGAAGGACTGCCTTCAGTCCTTCAACACTTGTGAGACCTATGCAGTTTTATGCAACTCGTTTCTCGTGGGTACTATCACATCGGCTGACTTCTCTACCTAACTAACTCGTAGTTGTAGAGACCTCCCCAGAGCCTGCCCAGATTTTTATCGGGGTAAGAGCGTCTTCTTTCTTCTGATCCCTGCCTTATCTACTATTTCGGTTATCACTTTACGTGTTTTGGACTTTACAATGATGTGCTTGCTTACCCAAGTAAATATGCCTCTGTATACGATTCCTACTTGGCCTGTCCTGAGCGTAACCGTAGGGTCAGTACTAGAATTTGTAGTCTCGCTTCCTTCACTTCTAAGGTCTCCCTTAACAAGCTTGCAGCTTACTAAGGGTTCAAGAGCGTTACCTCCGCGCATTGAGGACTTTCACCCGTTGGGAGAGTCTTGTAAGAAAACTATATTTACCATTCAAGGCAAACACAATGTGTAAAAATGCATTTTACATTAAAAGTTAGTAAAAATAAAAGCCCATAACATTAAACTTGTATAACAATTAAAGTAAATAAACACTACATTTGATAAATAAATGTTAAATCAAATGAAAATGAAAAAAAAATACATTGTCAGCTTAACTTTATTGTTTATGTCTATTCTTTCATTAAATGCCCAAAACCTTTGGGGAGTTGATGCTTCGATTGATGTTGCTAATGCTGAATTTCAAAATACTTTTACAGAAACAGGAACTGCTAGTAATTATTCTATTAGTAATTGGACTGCACTTTCTATAAGTGAAAGTAATGGTGCAGTAACCCCAGGTGATGCATTCTGGACAAGAAATACTCTTGGATATTCACAAGGAGCATATTGGCAAGATACTACGCCTATCAATTCTCCATCGCAAGTTAATGGTGTTGCTGTTTTTGATTCTGATTTTATGGATAATAACGGTACTCCAGGAGCATTTGGTACAGGCTCAGCACCTGCTGCTCATCATGGAGAGTTAATTTCACCAAGAATTGATTTAACGGGAAATACTGATGTTCCTCTTGCAGTGAAATTCTATTCCTTTTATAGAGATTTCCAAATATCAGAATTAAGTGTTTCTTTTTCAAGTGATGATGGAGTAACTTGGGGAAATGCAATCGATTATACAGCTCTACAGGCTGATTTAACAGAAGGTTTTATTAATGCAGTATTACCTTCTAATTCTACTCAAGGGATTCCAAATTTAACACAATGTAGAATTAAATTCACTTTTAGTGGCGATTATTATTTTGCAATAATAGATGATATTTCTATTATTGTATCTTGTACAGATCCAACTATTCCTTCAGTAACGTATTCACCTGGTACAATTTGCACAGGGAGTAATGCAACATTAAATATTTCAGGAACTTTAAACGATGCTACCAATTGGCATATTTATACAGGATCATGTGGTGGATCTCAAATAGGAACAACGGCTGGCAATACTTTTGTGGTAACACCATCTGGACTTTCAACAACATATTATATAAGAGGAGAAGGTGGATGTGTAACACCTGGAAGTTGTGCCTCAGTTACGGTAACAGCTATACCTATAGATGATGCTTCATTTAATTATTCAGCCTCAGTTTATTGTGTTGATGATTCTGATCCTACTCCAACTATTACAGGACTTG
>NZ_PJBS01000263.1 GCF_002836055.1 Psychroflexus sp. MES1-P1E | reverse complement strand
AATTGCAGAAGAAGCTGAAAACATTATTGAAATTCAATCTGAACTTTATAAAATTAACGAATTAGACAAATTCAAAGTTGACAATAGTTCATTTGACAACAGTCTACTTTACGACCTTTTATCATTTGGAAAACCTACTGAATTTAAAACTCAAATTATTGATTCTTTCGTTTTACAACTTTTCTTTAAAAATGAAAATCTTGAAAAAGAAGAAGTAAAAGAAGCTTGTGAAAATCAATTTCAGGTAAAGGAAAACAATGTTTTTTACGATAAATTATTAAATAGATTCTTGTCTGAAAAAAGAATTAGAAAAGACAAATCGTTAGGAAATTACAGTCTGACGAGTGAGGAAAAAAATAGATTGGGTTCAAGAAACGAAGAGTTTGAGTTAGAAAAAAAACTGTTTATTCAAAATGTAAATGAAATTCTTACCAAGTATAATCAAGAAAAAGAGATTGATGATTATATTATACAACTTAAACAACTATACATAGATAATTTCAATACTGATTTATCCGATGCTTTAAAAAATGATGAAGAATACCACATATTTAGTATGTGCAGGGATTTTCTAAAATTTATTGAGGTCAAATTAAAAAGTAAAAGTAAATCGAAAGAGTTATCAAAAGAACTTCTTAAATTTTGCATTGATAACAAATTCATTCAAAAAATTGCTGCTAGTAAAGTTTATTCAAGTAGAATTGAAAATTCTCGCCTTGAAACCTACTTAAATAACAAAAAAAAGATTTTCATTGATACTGCTGTTGGTTTAAATAGCTTGTGCTATTACTTTAATCCTAAACTAGAGTTTAAAAATTATTTTTATAGAGCCACGAAGAATTTAATTGAGTTTGCAAAAAGTGAAAACATTAAACTTCATATTTCTGAAAGATATATTTGGGAGATGCAAAATCACATAACTGACGCCTTTAATTTAATACCATTTACTTTAATACCTCAATTTAAAAACCTTGGTTCTTCTAGAAATATTTTTTATAACTTCTATAGTTTTTTAAAGTCTACAGATAATATATGCGATGATGTTGGTTTTAGAGATTTTCTTGAAAAATTTGGATTCAGAGAACGAGGTGGCTATAAATCATTTCACTCTATCATTGTCAATTCACTTTCTCAAATTCAAATTGAACAACAGAAAATAGAAAAGGATTATGATATTGAAGAAGCAAATAAAATTTTTGGCGATTCTTTACTAAAACTCTACAAACAAAAATCAAATTTCACTCGGAATAATGATAGTGTTATGTTGGAATTCCTAGCGGATGATGATGTGCAAGTCCATCCTCTAGAACCAGTTTTCTTAACTTGGGATAGAGCGTTTTTTGAAACTCACGTGGCATACAACAAGAAGTTCCCTAAATCTCAAGATTGGCTAATGTTATCACCGAATAAATTAGTTGATGTTTATAGTATTTTGAAATTTTCTATTAACTCTGAAACAGTAACAGAAAATCTTCTAGCATTAATTTCAGATGATATAATTCAAAATACCTACTCTCTTGTTGACACTTTATCGCTTATAGTAAACCCAAATGATGATGTAGGTTTAGAATATACTACTAGGCTATCAGAAATTAGAGAATCTGAAATAAATAAATTAAATTCAGAAGATGTAACGCGACCTGAAAATTTTGAAGGAGAAGCTGTTATTGATGATATTTTCTTCAAACTAACTACACATTATAAAGATTCTGAAAATAAACTTAATGATTTTAAAAACTTATTTACTCAAAAAGTCTATATGGATAAAGTCATAGAACTACTAATTAAAACAATATCGGTTTTTTATAAAAATAAATTTTTGGACAATAATATTGTAACTGAATTTGATAAATTAATTGAATCTGCAAATAAAGAATAGTATAAGCACAGTTGGCA
>NZ_PJBS01000262.1 GCF_002836055.1 Psychroflexus sp. MES1-P1E | reverse complement strand
TAGAAGAAGCTAATATTTTATTGTTTAAATAGGAAGAAATTTTTTTACACCTAAAAACAATCCTTTTTTAATTTATTTTCTTCACCAAGATATGAGTATGCCTGAGGTGTATGGAAACAGGAGATTCTGAAAAAAAATGAAATTCTACCTAAAATTACTCCTTTAGAACTATGACGACACATTAAATCTGATCTTTCTTTTTTTAAAAACAGAATTATGTCCAGTAAAGCTTTAAGAACTTTTATTAGATTAATATTTCTTGATATGCTTGTTTGAAATGTTGGAAGAGTTTTTTAGTTATGATCTTTAAATTCTCGGTTTATATGAGTTTGTCAATGAATTACAAAATTTTCAAAATGGTTATAATTTAAATTCCCTGGTATAAGTCGTAAATAAACGTCCATACCTCCTACATAATGCAATATATGTGCAACTTTAATTTTTGCATTTTTTACGTATTAAATTTTTTATTTTCTGCTAATAAGTTTGTATTTAATAATCCAAATAAAAGTCCAGCTAGATGAATTCCTAATTGTCGGTAAAGAACATTTTCAAAAATAAAGAAGATCAGAAACATGGCAAGAGTTATGGTATATAAAATACTATTTGACCTATAAAAAGAAACCAAGAAAAACAAAATCAATAATAAACAGGCTGGCCAACCTCCTAACAAAAGAAAATTAAGGAATTGATTATGTGTATTAAAAGCCGTTTCCTGATAGTATTTCAATTTATTTTTTCGGTTATTAGGTATCTTAGACGAATAACAGTTTAGTAAATTTTTTTCGATTGTTTCTAAATTTCCAAGTCCAAGAATGGGTCTCATATTATGACTTACCTCTATGGCACAACTCCATATTATGAACCTAGGTTCGTAAACTTTAAATTTCTCATAAGTAGATCCTAAATCATTCTCCAAACGCATTCTCTTTTGAAAGTTTTCGTTGAAAAAAAACCCAACAGTTATTAACGAAGCAAGAACGAAACTTATTATAAAAAAAAAGGCTTTACGCTTTTTAAAAGTCTCATAAATATGATGAATTAAAATCAAAATGCACATTCCTGTTGCTAGTCTGGCGGAAATGTAAAAAAGGAAACCTGTTGCTAAGCCAACCCAAATGTAAAGCCATTGATATTTGAATTTTCTAATAATAAATAGGCTAAAAAGAATACTTAGGGCAAACGTAAATCCAATATATGGTCTCTCACCATGAAGGATTTCGTTTACCCCTCCCCCTATATCTAACTTAATATATCCATTCTCTAGATAAAATTTGATAATACTAAAGGCAGAAATCAAAAACTGAATAATGCATCCACCAATAAATCCATATAGTATAATAAAATTATTCCTATTCAAACTTTTTGAAAGGAAAAAGATTCCTATAAGGAAATAAAATTTTAAGATTAGTTTTAAGGTCTCATCTACACCTCCTTGAATAATCATTGAAACACTAATCCATGCAACAGATATGATTAAAAATAAAAACCCATTTTTCCATGAAAAATGAATTTCCTTGTATTTGGTTAAAAAAAGAAAAAGTATTAAAATAGGAATTAAAAGCAAATTAGGTAGAGCTTTTGAAAATGGCAGGAAAAAAGCAAAAGCAACCCAAAGTAAAAGATATATTTTATTTAGGAAAAGTTCATTTTTCATTTTTTTAATAACTTTTTTATTCTGTCAGTAAAGGTTCTTGAAAGTAGCAATAAAAGAACGTTCCTGAAAACTCCTTTGATTGGATAATATCCAAAATAAAAATTATCGATAATTATTAGAATTCTATTATATACTTGAAGTTTCCTTTTTTTGGTCGAAATGGAATTTGGCTCTGAAATATAGTTAACCAGAATTTCCGGATAATTTTCAGCTTTAAAATGCTTTATAATTTTAAAAAAAAAAGCATAATCCTGAGATGCACGTCTATACTTATAAGGGTAATTACCAACTTTTCGAAT
>NZ_PJBS01000261.1 GCF_002836055.1 Psychroflexus sp. MES1-P1E | reverse complement strand
CTCGCTAGGTCTATAGGCTTATATTCTGTAGGTCTTGCCATCTCTGCAATTGGTAAACAAAAATTTGAAAATCAATTCAAAGAAAAACAAGATTCTAAAAACGCATAAATTCTACACAATCAAAGCTTAAAGCAGATTTATTTTTGAGGCATATTTAATAACCATGTCTCTTTTAGAAAATGCTATAAGATCTGCAGTAACACCTTCACTGTATTATACTGATATAGGTTGACCTTTTTTAGGTTTAATTTGAACTAGCTATTTTCTAAATTAGAATTTCAGTTAAATTTACGTTATTTCTACGATATGATTTATATTTTATATTCGGATTCAAATGGACTTCGGTAGGTTTTCTTAAATCTAGGCTAAAATGGGTTCTTAAATTGTTGTAAATAGATACTGCTTGTTTTGTTATTTGCTGAGCAATAACAGTATTTTTAATCCAGTTTCTAAGTCCATCTTCAATTCTAAATTAAGATAGATTGTTAACAGCTGATTCTGTATACACTATTGCTAAAGTTCTTTCAAAAGAAGAGCTCACAGAATTGTATGCTCGAATTGGTAAATATTTAAACAAGGACTATTTACCCAAAAGAAGCAATAAAGAAATTAACCGAATAACTGTAGCAGAAATTGGCGAGATGCTATGGAAAAGGTATTCAATGTAAAGACTGGATGATCTTGAAATTTAAAAACATATAAAAATTTAAACTATTAATTATGAAAAAATCAATACTCAATTTACGATTAGATGAATCCACTAAAGAGGAATTAGATGCTAAGTGTTTAGCAAATGGTGTATCTGTTTCATCTACAAATATTACAAGCTTACTTTTACTTTCCTTTAAAAATTCATCAAGACGATTTTTAAGTTCTTCTAAATCAGCTTCACTTAATATCTTTCCAATTTGGGATATATCTTTTCCGATTAAAGAGCCTAAAATTCCATATTTTGCTACGAAATCGCCAATTTTTTCTTTTTTACTGTTTATTTCTCGACCTAAAACTTCGGCAATTTTTTTTAGGAAATTTTTAATAAGGGTTTCTTCATCGTTATATCCAAGGGTTTAATGCTACAGTTAGTATTGTTTTTTGTTTATCGAGTTCCTTTTGTATGAAATTCAATACAGAAGTTTTCCCTTCTCCCCAAGCACCATATATACCTATTACTATTCCTTCTTCGTTTTCTCTTTGAATGATTGTATCCGCTATTCTTTTGGAAAAATTATAACGTTGAAATCTGTCTTGTTCTTCATTTTCGACAGGTTTATCAGATGAGAAATTTTGTTTCATTCAATGCGGTTTTTTATATGGCTTACAACGGTTGACACTAGGCGTAGGCATAGCTTCCAACCAAAATTGTTTTATCGAAGATAGGAATAGATTCTTACACTTAACTGATTACACGAAGGATAGAGCCTATGCTTACGCTTAGTGTATGTTATGAGCCGCATAGTTCGTTAAATTCCTTAAAATATGCTTTCCACCAATCAATAGCTTCTCTTACTAATTCACTTGGGGGAAGGTCTTTCTTGTAACCATCGTTTTTCTTGAAGTTCGACAGTACTTTTTCATCTTGTTCAAGAATGAGTTTATTGCCGTCTTCAGTTAATAAATTAAAACCATCTTCAGTAACAAGGTAGATCGGATCAAACCTGATGCTATGTTCATTTGATACATAATACTCATACTCTTTCAATAGAAGGTCACGCTCTTTTTTAATGAATTCGGAATAAACTTTATCATTCCTTTTATCGTTAAACAGCTTATTGGCAATTTGCTTCTTATTGGTGTTTTGAACTTCTGAATTATGAACATGCCCCGCTGCTCTTAAGAGAGTTAAGCACGTTAACCATTGTAAACGCACCATAGCAATATCATTTTCAACTTCGCATTTACGGAGTAATTCCAATGATAATTCAAGATCTTCTATGAGTTTATCTACTCTCATTTTCTATGGTTTA
>NZ_PJBS01000260.1 GCF_002836055.1 Psychroflexus sp. MES1-P1E | reverse complement strand
CAGACGATGAACTGGAATGAATTAAAGAGTAAGATTTATGTTTGGGACGGTGGTTGGTTGGACATATATGTTCACAATACGACACGAACTGATTGGCAGAAATGGGTTCAATATGTAAATCAGAAATTTAAAATTGAGTGGTACAATGGTAAAACAGAAAAAGACGAAACCAAGATTAACTTTTCAGTGGTTGAGGAATTTTGGGACGGAAATCACGACCTTACTTCGACTGCAAAAGTTTTTATTGAAGACATTCAAGTTAATGCTCATTTCTTTGACGAGACAGAAATTGAAAATGATATTGACCCTAGGGAATTTAAAGCTATTGACGACCACAATAAGCTAATTGACTATTTAAAAGGAGTTTCAAACATATTGAATAGAGAAGTAATCGTTACTCCTGAGAATTGTCCAGAAATCATCTTAATGAAAATAAAAGGTGAATCAGTCGAGATTAACATAGATAGTGAGCCTAAGAAATGGCCATTGAGAATTAAAAAATAAAAACGAAATGGGCAATGAGCTTTGGAGAAATAGATGGTTAAGTTGTATTAATGAATTGACATCATTGAATCTTCAAAGACAGTCGTGGTTCGATAAAAGGAACTCAAATCCACATTGGTCATTCGTGGAATTTATGTGTAGTTATTTTGACGACTTAGGAATTGATAATAACTACGAATATCAATTGAAGCAAGGTTGGATTACAAGAACTGAACTAGACACGGTTTCAACATGGCACCAACTACTCGATAAATACGACTCGTCAAAAAAAGATGACTATGACGTTGAAGCCATATTAAGCGATAAAAATTGGTTAGTGATTATCGAAGAAGGAGAAAAGGCAAAGAATGAATTGAGTAAAATTATAAGTGACGAAGAGAAACTGATTTTATTAGAAGAAATAGATTACCAACAATACTTATGATAGAACTTAAAAAAGAAAAAACGAAAGCACAACAACAGGTATAGTGCATACCCTGCGGGATACGCACCATACCCAAAACGTTGTGGGTAATTCCCCACATTAAGAAATCTCAATTAATTTCTATCGCTAACGCCAAATTTTTTGAGATCTTAGAAAGTGAAATTTGGTTAATTTTAAAAATATTAACTAATTGACTTTCAACAACTAAATTAGGCGTTAGTCAGAGTTTAAGAAATGGATAGTAAACAAGTAACAAAAGAGATAAATTCAATAATTCGTCCAGTCTTAAAAGAAAATGGATTTAATAAATTTAACGGACGAACTTATTGGAGACATAATTCAGATAGAATTGACATTCTGAATTTTCAATCCTTTAACTCATACAATGCTGATGTTATGGGTTGCACGACATTCTCTTTTGCTGTTAATCTTGCAACTTATATAAAATATATTCCTTCTGATACTGAAATCAAAGAAAAAGACGGAATAGAAAAACCAGCGGAATATCAAGGTCATTTTCGTGGTGGAATAAAAAAAGGAATTGACCAAAAAGAGTTTCCAAGAAACGATATTTGGTTTGTAAATAATGACGGAGGAAATTTATCTTGTGTAGTTTCCGACTGTAATTCTCAAATCCAAAAAACAGCTTTTGATTGGTATAAGCAATTTGAATCTAAAGAAAATGTAATTCGGATTTTGTTGGAAGACCAAATTGATATGAAAGGCACTTGGGGATTTGGGAATATGGACAGTCCAAATCGGAATAAATTTATTGCGTATACAGCAATTGAATTAGGAAAAACCGAATTAGCTATTGAAAAACTACAAAAGCTATTGATTTCCATTAAAGAACAATATGAACAAACGAAATACGACTATTATTTAGAAAAAATAAGAGAGTTAGAAAAGGAAATTAAAAGAATAAAAACTACCCACAACACGGTATAAAAAACATAGGGCATTTATGGCTTAACCGAAAGTTTGGGCATATTAATGAAGTCCGCTAAATATAAAATTTGGCGTTTATAGAAGAAAAGATAAAAGCAAAATATTTATA
>NZ_PJBS01000317.1 GCF_002836055.1 Psychroflexus sp. MES1-P1E | reverse complement strand
AGTAAGCGTTTGAGGTTTGCTATCCAAAAACCTGTACCCATCTTGCACATCTATGATCTGTTGTAAGATATAAGCTGAAGCACCGCCAGGTACATCCTCATCTACAACTAATAGTCTATTGGTATTCTCTAAACTTTTAACGATATCATGGTTAAGGTCAAAAGGAACAAGGGATTGACAATCAATTATTTCTATGTTAATATCAACATCTTCTAGTTCTTTAGCAGCTTGCTCTATGATTCTCAATGTAGAACCATAAGAAACAACCGTAATATCTTTCCCCTTGCGAATAGTTTCCACTTCACCAACTGGAGTTTTAAATTCTCCAAAATTGTTAGGTTTCTTTTCTTTAAGTCTGTAACCATTTAAGCACTCTACTATAAGTGCGGGTTCATCGCTATCCAACATCGTGTTGTAAAACCCAGCGGCTTTAGTCATATTTCTAGGAACTAATACATTTATACCACGTATAAGATTTAAAATCCCTCCCATAGGTGATCCAGAATGCCATATACCCTCTAGCCTATGTCCACGTGTTCTCACAATAAGTGGTGATTTTTGTTTCCCTTTACTTCTATAAGCTGTAGTTGCTAAATCATCACTCATGATCTGTAATGCATATAGCAAATAGTCTAAATATTGTATTTCTGCAATAGGACGTAAGCCTCTTAACGACATTCCAATACCTTGTCCTAAAATAGTGGCTTCACGTATTCCTGTATCTGCAACTCTTAATTCACCATATTTCTCTTGTAAGCCTTCAAGCCCTTGATTGACATCTCCAATTTCTCCTGAATCTTCTCCGAAGATTAGAGTTTCTGGACGTGTTTCAAAAATCTTATCAAAATTATCTCGTAAAATAATTCTAGCATCAACTTCCTTTGCATCGTCTGCATAGGTAGGTTCTATAGATTCAATTTGAGTCGCTCTGCCTTTATATTCACTCCATAAATGGCTGCTATAGTCAGGTTGTGTTCGCTCAACAAAATCGTCCATCCATTGGATTAATTGAGTTTTAGCACTAGTCTCTTCTCTTCTCACATAGCGTAAAGCTTTTCTCGCAGAGGCAAGAACTACAGATTTTAATGGCTCATCATTATTTTTTAATTCTTCAACTAAAGACATGACGGAACTTTTGTTTTCTGTAGAGTTGGCAAGATTTGTCAACAAACGGATAACGGTCTTATTTTCAGATTTTGCTGTTTTACCAAAGGCAGTCCATGCGTCTTGCTTTCCTTTTCTAACGTGCTTTTTAATTGACTTTTCTAAGTCGATTAACTCTTCGTCTATTGCGAATCCATTAGAAATTATCCATTCTCTCATTTTCAGATTACAATCGTGTTCTTTTTCCCATTGTAACCGATCTTCACTCTTATAACGTTCATGAGACCCTGAAGTCGAGTGACCTTGGGGTTGAGTGACTTCTACAACATGAATTAAAACAGGAACATGCTGCTCTCTAGCTATTTTTTCAGCCTTTTGATAGGCTTCAATTAAAGCTGGATAATCCCACCCTTTAACAACGAGTATTTCGTACCCATTCGTATCTTTTTCTTTTTGAAAACCTTTAAGGATTTCAGAAATATTTTCTTTGGTAGTTTGTTTTCTAGCATGAACAGAAATCCCATAATCATCATCCCATACGTTTATAACCATAGGAACTTGCATCACACCAGCGGCATTGAAAGTTTCCCAAAACAGGCCTTCACTTGTGCTTGCATTTCCAATAGTTCCCCAAGCGATTTCATTTCCATCTATTGAAAACTGATCTGAGTTTTTAATGCCCTTTACATGCCTGTAAATTTTGGAAGCCTGAGCAAGGCCAAGTAGTCTTGGCATTTGGCCAGCAGTAGGAGAGATATCTGCACTTGAATTCTTTTGCTCAGTAAGGTTTTTCCAGCTACCGTCTTCGTTTAAACTGTGTGTCATAAAATGACCACCCATTTGGCGACCACCAGACATAGGTTCATCACTAAGATTTGTATTAGCATATAAACCTGCAAAAAACTGTTGTATAGATAATTGACCAATAGCCATCATAAAGGTTTGATCTCTATAGTAGCCTGAGCGGAAATCACCGTTTTTGAAGCATTTTGCCCAAGCCAGTTGAGGAATTTCTTTACCGTCCCCAAATATTCCAAACTTAGCCTTACCTGTCAATACCTCACGTCTTCCCAACAAACTGCACTCACGACTAGTGACGGCCATTTTATAATCTTCTAATACTTCTTTTTTGAAATCTTCAAAAGAAATATCTTCTTTTTGAATTTTATCTTGCATTATATTATTTTTTTGACTCTTGCGAAGATACTAATTTTCAATGATAAAAGCTATTCCATTCTAGATGGCATATTCCATTTTTCAGAATTTTAAACATAAATACTGACATTTATTCAAAATATGATCAAATTAATATCAAAAATTAAATAATACGTTAATAAATAATACTCCGTATTTTAAAGGAAACCCCAAACACTAGTTATAGGTTAAAATTTAGCTTATGACTTCCAGTTGACTATAGCCTTGTGTGTTTCTATTCAGCACAATTTGAGTTTGGATACGTTCTTTTAAGGCATTTACATGACTTATAATACCGATGGTTTTATTGCTTTCTGCCTGTAAGCGTTCTAATGTGTCGAGTGTGAGATCCAAAGTTTCTGGATCTAGAGTACCAAAACCTTCGTCTATAAATAGGCTTTTGATTTCTACATTTTTTGAAGCTAAGTCAGACAGACCCAGTGCTAAGGCTAAACTCATCAAAAATGTTTCTCCGCCAGATAAGGTCTTTACAGAGCGTCGAAGTCCGCCCATATGATTATCGATCACGTACAATTGATTTTTATCCTCACCAGAAATAAATCTATCGAGTTCATAGCGATCATTGAGTTGTTTCAACCGTTTATTACCCAATAAAATAAGGCGTTGTAAACTTAAGTCCTGTGCAAATTTATTGAACTCTGTTCCTGTAGCATCTCCTATAAGCCTGTTCAAGACCTCCCATTTTTTATTTGCTTTTTGCACTTCGACGATCGAGTTTTGGATGGTTTTATATTCGGTTAAATTCTCTTTTTGATTGTTTAAAACTCGTCTAATATCCTCGAGTTTTTCTCTTGTGAAATTTAAGGTTACTTTGATGTCATCAATAGCGATTTCAGTCTTGTTTTTTTCTGTAAAGTGAATGAACTTTAAGCTTTTTAGTTGGTTTTTTAGTCCCTTGAGTTTTTCTTCTTTGACCTTTATGTTTTTGTCAATATCACTTTTTCTAAGAAGTAATTCATTATAATTTGAAGATTTCATCCTAGACGCATTGGCCTCGGCGATATGAGCAAAGCCTTTACTTTCAAGTATTGATTTCAAGCTTTGTTGAAGTTGACTTACATTCTTATCAAGTATAGTCTTGTCACTAGTTTGCTTGTCCAGAGAGGATGAGGCTGACTTTAATTCCGAATATAATTGATTCCATGCTTTTGTAGAGCTCGACACCAATCTCCCCAAATCATCACCTTTGTAAAGGCTTTTCATTTTTTCACTGATGCGCTTTCCTTCTTTTTGAATATGAAGAAGTTCTTCTAAAATTGAGATTGAACTTTGCAAGGCTTGTAGTTCAACTTTGTAGTGTTCAAAGGCCTTGTAGTTTTCAATAGTTTGTCTGGTTTTTTGTTCCAGATTAGAATAACTCTCACCCTCATTTAGTAAGCTTAACTCTTTGAATTTAAAATCGAATTCTTCTTGATTTAAGGAGCGCTTAGAGTGAAGCTCCTTAGCCTCTTTATCAAGACCTTCAATTTGTTTTAGAAGAGAGACAAATTCAGCGTTTGAGTGTTGTAAATCTTTAGACAGCTGTTTGGCTATTTCCTTAGCTCTAGCAATTGTCTTATCAAGATCTGAAATAACTTCCGGTAAATGTTCAGAATAAGGGTGATCTATAGCTCCACAGACTGCGCAGGGCTCGTCCTTTTGAAGCTTTTGCCTTAGATCTTCCACTTCTAATCTTAATTTTTGATTATCTTTTTTAGTTTGAAGATGGTCCAACTCTTTTTCTGCAGCGTTTGATTTACTTTCCTTTAAATTGATTTGTTCAGGATACTCACTTTTCTTTTTATGGAGTATAGAACTTTTATTTTCCAATCTAAGAAATTGATCACCTAAATCTTTAAGGATTCTACTTTCATGAGCAGCCTCCTTAAAAGTATCTCGAAGATGTTCTTGTTCTTGGATACGCTCCTCCAGATTTTCGACATCCTTTAATTCTTTTTCAAGATTTTGGATTTGCTCAGAGCTTATTTCCGATTTGCGAGTTAGTTCTTTGATAAAACTCTCCAATTCTTGCTTTTGAAACTTCAAATCTAAGCCTTCAAGTTCCTTGTTAAGAAGCTGTTTTTTGGCAGAAAAGTCATGTAATTTCGAACTCCTTCTGGTGTTGAGTTCAGTGTGAGTTTCTTGCAATTTTTCTAATTCCGATTCAACTGCTTGAGGGTCTACTTTTGTTTTTAGAAGATCTTCTATTTTTTGGTGAAGGCCATTAATATTAGATTTTATTTTGGTAATTTCTTCTTTTTCTCTGGTTATCGAAGCTTTTAGACGGTCTCCATCTTTTTGGAGACTGTTGAATTCTTGCAGATCGTCTTCAAACTCCAATGTCTTTTGATGTTGTTCTAATCGGTGTTGGTTTTCATTATTAAAGCTTTGCTTATGGTCCAACAAAGTTTTAAAATCAGTTTTCACCACATTTTCTTCGGAACTTAACTTCTCTTTTAATGTGAGTTGATCCAAATCCTTTTTGTATTCAGAAAGCTTTTTGTGTTCTATAGTTTCTTTTTCCTCTAGCTGATTTAGAGTCTGCTTAAAATCCCTTTCTGTTTCTTTTGAAATTAGTTTGTCTTGAAGATTATCTAAAATGGTTTTTTGAGTGAGTATTTTAGATTTTAGGCTCATGTATTTTTCATATACTTTCTTGCCGATACTTCTGTAGATGGAAGTGTTTGTGATTTTTTCTAAAAGCTCACTTCGTTCTTTTTCATTGGACTGTAATAAAGTTGCAAAATCCCCTTGAGACAGTAATACAGATTTTACAAATTGATCGTAGGATAAGCCTATTAAACGCTCTATCTCGGTGAGGACTTCTGTCTTTTTCTCGCTGAAAGAAGTTTCGGTAGCGACATTCCAGAGGTCCATTTCACATTCTCTTAGCTTATCATTTCTATTGGTGGAGATAGACCAGGTTGCTTCGTAAGTCCCAAAATTACAAGAAAACTTAACCTTAGCGTAGGCTTCCTTCTGGTACTTTGTCAAGATACTGCCGTCTTGTTCTATTTTACTTTTAGTCACACTAGAGATTCTGGGCGTACGCCCATACAAGGCCAGACATATGGCGTCCAGTAAGCTGCTTTTTCCGCTCCCTGTAGATCCTATGATAGCAAACAAACCTCCAGAATTTAAGGGTGATTCGTCAAAATGAACTTTATGTTCACCTTTTAAGGAGTTGATATTCTTAAAGGAGAGACTTTCAATTTTCATTGTTCAGGACGGTTCAATTCATCTAAAATTTCTTCGAAGGCAGAGATGAGTTGTTCTTTGCTAGTTTCGGTTTCATCAACACTTTCTAATTTTTTATGGAACACTTCTAGTGGTGTAAAGTCTGAGATCTGTTCTTCAGTTGATGTAATTCCCCGAAGGCCTTCAGGTTTATATTTAAAACTTACTTTGTGTTTTACAATCTCACAAGCTTCAGCTTCAAAGGTTTCAATGTATTCTTCTAATTCAATAGTCTTGGATGGAGAAAAGTGTTCTTCCTCCATTTCAATCTCAATAAGTGTTTGCAAAGGGTGAATATTTGTAATTTCAGAAAGTTTCTGTTTGATTTTTTCTAGACTGCCTTTCACTAAGATCAGATCCCTAAACTTTGGAATAGAAATACTTTCGGGTTCAAAAGATTTAGAAGTGTCTATAAGTAAAATGCGTTTTTCATTTTTCCGTTCGCTAAAAGAAAGCGGGATAGGGGAACCACTATAATAGATGGGGGTTACTGAGTTGAGACGTTGAGGCTTATGAATATGACCTAAGGCGATGTAGCTGTAATTGCTTCCAAAATGAGAAGCATCTAGGCCCGCTAAATTTCCAATTTGAATTTCACGCTCACTGTCAGACAAACTCACACCTTTAGCAAACAAATGCCCCATGCCTATAAGAGGAACATCAGGGTGTTTTTTCTTTGCTAAACTAGCCGTTTCTTGGAAATGATAGGCAATACTCTGTTGTACAGCTTTTTGTTTGCTGTCATGATTTTCTGCATCGAAACGTTCTTGCAAATCTCTATTCCTAAGATAAGGCAAGGCTGCAATAATTAGTTCTACATTTTCTTCCTTATAAATTGGAATGAGGCAGTCTTGCAAATTTTCTGGGCGTTGCCCAATGACATGTATATCCAATTCATTTAAAATAGCTTTAGGGGCTTCCAAAACACTTGGAGAATCATGGTTACCTCCAGTGATAATAATTTTAAGATCAAACCTTTTTAACTTGATGAGCGTCTTATAATATTGAGTTCTGGATTCACTTGATGGATTCGAAAAGTCGAAAACATCGCCAGACACGAGCAAAATATCTATGTCATTTTCAGGTAAAAACTGACACAACCAATCGATAAAAAGATCAAAATCTTGATATAATTCTTTCTTATGAAGCTTTTTTCCAATATGCCAGTCTGCGGTATGAAGTATCCTCATAAATGTAACTAAAGAGTTTTATAATATCCGAATTTAAGCCATATCCGATGTCTAAATCGGTCTTTGACTAAAAAATCATCGGTTCTGTAATCCAATCCGATTTCAAATTTATTTTTGTCATCAATGTAAAAACCTAAGGCAGCTGTTAATCTATTTTCAAGATCATCCTCGCCACTTTGTATCATATAAATTAATTCATTGGAAATAGAAAGATAGTTTTCACCATTGTCTAGGCTTTCCCCTTGCAACGGAATTTGACCTTTAATTCTATAACGAGCCCTAAATAAGAGGGAAGCCTTGTTAAAAAATGTCTGATCGATCCGCACTCGATGACCAATCCTAAAATGGGATTCTCGTTGTAAAATAGAGACCTGTTGTATGGTTCTATGGGTATTTTCTCCTTCTTCAATCCTATATTGGTATCCTATATCTACTTTTATAAAAGGAGTTATTCGCCTGCCTATAAAGGTTTGTAAGTCTGTTAAAGTATGTTCGTACTCAAGCTCTTTATTTAAATTTTCAGAATCATAAAATCCATGTTGAGATTCAAACTTATGAGTTATTGAATAATTTTTTAAAAGTTTGTAACTGAGAGATGCTTCAGGAAAAAGTCCAAAAGTTGTTTGATTTTCTTGAGCATAAGATGAAGAAAATAATAATAAGCCTATTATATATATATAAATTCTCATGCTAATAATCTAGGTTGTCTGTTAATTTTAAGTTGACATAGCGTTTTTCTATTAGTCTTCCATCGGCATCAAATAAACCTTCCCACAGGGTATTGTCTTTGTCGGTTTTGCCATAATACTCAATTTCATAATTAATCACTAGATTTTCTATTTCACCTTCATCGATTAAATCTTTAAGATCATCGGATTCGCCTGTGTATTGGATTTGTATCTTTTTCAGGGAATATCGAATATAATTTGATTTGAAATAGTCAAAAATGGTTTGATAAGCTTCCTCCTTGATCTCATCTTCTTTAATCTTAATTTCAATATTTTCAACCTTGCCTTCCATGTCAAATTCAACACTGTGGAGGTGTTTGTTTTGTTTCAATTTAGCCTCGTAGCCTTGTTTTTCTCCATCGGTTTGATAATACCATTTGGTTCTTCGCTCTTGTTCAAAAGCATCTTCTAGCCATTCTTTGGCCTGATTAGGGATTTCATCTTTTTTCACCCTTTTTTCTATTTCATTTTTTTCTTGTGCAACACCATAGGTTACACTAAAAATAATAAATAGCAATCTCAAATAATACGACATAGCTTCTTTTTATTAATGGGTAAAACTCAGTATAGCCAATTCATAACTTCTTAAGCCAAAACCAAGAATAACTCCAAAGGCATTAGGTGAAATATAAGATTGTTTTCTGAACTCTTCTCTAGCATGAGTATTGGAAATATGAACCTCAATCACAGGGGTTCCTATTGCTTTTACTGTATCTCCTACAGCAATGGAGGTATGGGTATAAGCTGCTGCATTCAAAATAATACCATCTACATTATCGTCTGCTTCTTGTAATTCTGAAATTAATTCTCCTTCAATATTGGATTGGAAGTAAGACAATTCTAGCTCTTTAAATTGAAATTGGAGTTCTGTGAAGTAATCCTTAAAAGTAGACTTACCATAGATTTCAGGTTCTCTTTTACCTAAAATATTGAGATTTGGACCGTTGATGATATGTATTTTCATGAGCTTTAGCTTAGTCTTCAAATTTATTAAAATTATTCATGTCAAAATATTATATTTGATTAGGATTTTTTCCTTAAGTTTATGGAAATATTCCTAATTTAATCTTTTTTAATATGAAAACAGATTTACCTCCTGAAATTAAACGTTTTAAACAAATTCGTGAAGAAAATAATTTTACTCAATCTGAATTTGCTGAGATCCTGAATATTAAAAATTCCACGTCAGATATAGAAAGAGGCAAAACCAAACTCTCGGGCCAAGTTATCATGATGCTATTGAAGGTGTTAGAAGTAAACCCACTTTGGTTATACGGCGAAAGCTTCCAAAAGAAATTAGATGTTCACCACATCAATTCTATGCCTAAAATCATTTCTATGGATGACACTAATTCTAGAGAAAATATGCTTTTGGTCAATCAAAAAGCGGCAGCCGGTTATCCTCAAAATATTGGAGATGCAGAATGGTATCATCAACTCCCTGCTTTTGAGATGCCAATACCTCAATTTAGAAATGCGACATACAGAGGATTTCAGGTAGAAGGAGATAGTATGGAGCCAAATTTACATCCTGAAGATTGGGTTTTGGGAAAATCTGTGGAAAGCTTACAACAAGCGCTTAATCATAAAGTGTATGTATTTGTACTTCAAGATTCGGTCTTGGTCAAGAAATTACACAAGCATCCTAATTCGCATAAAATCTCTCTAATTTCTACAAACTCTTATTATCCTCCCTATGAGGTTGAAACCTCAGAAATCCAAGAGATTTGGGAAGTAACCAGTAAACTCACGTTTTCTATTAATGAAAATTCAGAAAATAGTATGCTTAAAAAGTTAGAGCAGTCTATGGAAGATCTCAAAATACAACTCAATACACTAAAACCCAATTAAATGAATTTTGAACGCCTATTTGATTTTTTGGAGACACTGAATGCCAACAATAGTAAAGAGTGGATGGATGAACACAGAGGACAGTATGAAGCCGTAAAAGCAGATTATGTTAAATGGTTAGAAGATCTGGACCTTCAGTTGTCTAAGCTCGATGAAAATTACTATTCCTCCACAGGCAAAAAAGCCATCAATAGGATTAATAACAATTTATTATACCATCCTAATAAGCCTACTTATAAAGATCACTTTGGAGCAGGATTGGACAAGAGACCCAAAACTGGAGACTTTTATATTCATTTGGGTATTGAAGAATGCTTTGTGGCAGCGGGTTTTTATAAACCAAAATCCGAACTTTTAAAAAGCATACGAGAAGCTATTGATTATAATGGAGATGAGTTCAAAAAAATAATCAATTCTAAGTCTTTCCGAAACCATTTTGATCGTCTTATGGGAGTTGAGGACCAGTTAAAAACTTCTCCCAAAGGATTTACACAAGACCATAAGCATATAGACTTACTTCGTCTAAAAAGCTTTGCAGCTATGAAACCCTTCAATAGAAAAGAAATTTTGGCAGACGACTTTATGGAAGAGGTCATAGAAGCTTATAAAGTTTTGCTCCCCTTCAGGCGGTACTTAAATAAAGCGGTGACGGTATAACACGAAGAGCTTTGAAAACTTTCCAAATTAAAAATAAGGTTTTTGTTTACAGTGTGTTATTTTTCCTAGTCTTAGGAGGTTTACTCATCACCCTTCCTAATAGGTCTTATATAATTATCGATAGATTATCCTCCTATGTTTTGGACGTATTCGGTCAATTATATCTTTTGGCAGGACTTTTTATTTTATGCTTTCTAATTTTATTGGCCTTAAGTCCAATCGGTAAAATACAACTGGGAACGTCCAAACCAAAGTATTCAACAATTTCTTGGCTTGCGATGATGTATTCTACAGGAATGGGAGCAGGTATTATTTTAAGAGCAGTCCAAGAGCCAGTTTATTTCTCTCAGCATCCTGGAGTCAACATAAAAGGCTCTGAGGAAACTCATGCGTTAATGATGACTTTCTATCATTGGGGATTTACAGCATGGGCGTTTTATGGCCTATTTTCTTTGTTTATAGCATACCTTCTATTTGTTAAGAATAAGAATATTCAACTTAGCCATCTTATTCCTCATATTCAAAATAATAAAATAAACAATTCCATAGACTTGATGACAGTCATTACAATAGTCTTTGGTGTGGTAAGTGCCGCAGCCCTTGGAGTTTCACAAATTGAAAGTGGTATTGCTTATGTGACAGATACAGCTTTTAATTTTTCCCTCATTTTATGCATTTGTATCACTGTTTTTTTAGCCGCCATCATTTCCTCTGTCAGGGGACTTTCCAAAGGAATTAAGAATCTTTCTTTAATCAATATCGGTCTCACTTTGGTTTTAATGTTTTATGTCTTTTTGTTTAGTGATCAGACTTCCATCTTTTTTTCTATGGTAGAGGCTATTAGGGATTTAGTGATTAATTTTTTCTCCTTGAGTCTAGCTTTTTTACCCTACGATTTCAGTAAAGAGTTCCTATCCGATTGGACGTATTATTACTGGGCATTTTGGTTGGCATGGGCCCCTTTTACTGGTATTTTTATCGCAAGGATTTCAGAGGGAAGAAGCATAAGAGAACTCATTACTGGGGTACTTCTCATCCCTAGTTTAGGGAGCTTCATTTGGTTTTCAGTTTTCGGGGATTCTGCTTTTCAGCTCATTAGTAAAGGAGCAGTTGAAATAAATGCATTTAATGATGTGTTTACTTCTATTTTTGTTTTCCTTCAACAGTATCCTTTTGGGAGTGTCAGCGTTATTTTGGCTTTGGTTTTATTAGTCGGTTTTCTCATCACCTCAATAGATTCTGCGATTTACGTGTTAGGTATGTTTTCTAATCTAATGAGTATTCATCCTTCTCGACTTCATAAGATCACTTGGGGAATAGGTTTGTTTGTTATTACTTTGGGATTTCTAGTTTTAGGTCAAACTAATCGCGCAGAAAACACGCTAGAGGCTGTTCAGAAAATCTTAGTTATAAGCTCGCTTTTTTTCTTATTCTTATGTTTTATTTTCATTCTATTTTTCATGATAGATGTGATAAATCGCTATAGAAATAATGAGCATTAAAAGGGCATGTAGGGATCTTCTTAAAATTCAATCTCATTTAAAATATGCTGAGTAGATCCTGCCTCAAGATTTGCACTGATAAGCCCATTTATTTCTAAGTTATGCTAGAAACTCTAGCATCTATTTCAAAAAAATTCCTCTTTGTCAAGCTGTCTTTTATAATGTAATTTACAATTCTGCTCGTTTGTAAAATGGATTGCAAATGAAAAAATATCCATATATTAGACCTTGAATTTTGATAAATATAGGAATTATTCCGTAATATTGGAATGATTATGTATGCGCAACTATTTTTATAAATTATTTTGATCAATTATGGTTATAGACTTATTAAGAGAATTCGTTACAGATAATGCCACAAATGAAAGTAACAATCGGTCATCAACCTATTTCCCGTTTCTCAGAGATCATGATAGCTTTAAATTTAAGTTCAACACTTTTGGTACTCAAATTGAGCCCTATGAAATTATAATAGACCTCAATGATATTCATCATATTAAAACAAAATGTAATTGTAAATATTCTTACGAAGGTATTTGTAAACATACTGTTGCCTCCCTCACAGAACTTATCCGACTCCTTAAAACCAATCAAATTGAAAGTAGTTTATTGATAAAACCTAAAATTAAAGAAAGTTTAGTGCTTTTTATTCCTCATAATCTTGGTGTAATGGACAAAGATGCCTTAAGAAAGATGACGTTTAATAATTCGAGAGCTTTTTTCGGTGATGTTGAAATTACATCACTCAATAAAACATCAGTTGAGGCTATTTATAAAGATTATCAAGATGAATTTTATTTAAAACTGAGCAAAGAAATAAATTCAACAGAATTAAAACTGACGTGTACATGTTTACAAAAAAAAAACTGTACCCATAAATATAAACTTCTTGAATTATTGAAAGATGAGTTTAGCCTTGATTATTTTTCTCCTAATTTTAAAGATGAAATCAAAAAAGATCATCTTATTTCAATGGATTTATATGGAAAAGTTCATTTTGATGATGTTTTTAAGTTGAAAATTAATCCAAAAGGTGTTGTTATTGAGGAAAAGGTAAAAAACATTATGAGTGACGCTCATCTCATTTTTCAACCTCAAACTGAAGAAGAAAGGAAAGCTTTAGCTAAACCTTTTGAAAGTCAGGATTCAACCTATAGTATTGGTCTTTGTATTAGATATATTCATAATGATTATTTGGGTGTTGATTCTATCTACGGTAAACTCAATAAAAACAAAACCGAAATAAGTTCCGGTATAAAAGTGATTGAGGACATAAATTTAGAGGAAGTCATAACTAAAATAGATGACGCTGACCTAAAACTCCTTAAAATTTTAATTCATATAGATAATGAAACTCAAAAATTAACTTACGATGATTTAATGGATAGAGACATTTTTAATTTTATAAACTATGTCCATCAACACAAAAAGGAGCTAAGTACAATCAAGCTTTTTAAGCATGAGGATCGAGATAATTTCAATAAAAAGCATTTGCTGCCTATTGAAATGACCAGCGAAACTGTACAACCAATTTTAAGTATTAAATCCAATGATAAGTTTCATAAATTTGAGGTCAAATTAAAAGTTAGTGAAAAGCTTTTAAAATTACAATCCAAGCAAATACTCCTTACTCCCTTAGGAGTTGTTTTCAAAAATAAACTTTTCCTGTATAAATCTCCACAACATGCCTTAGCCGTTATTAAATTTAAAGAAATATCTGATTTCAGTTTGATTAATGAAGGACAAGATCAACTTCAGGCTAAGATCATAGAGCCTTATTCACAGTATTTTGAAATTAATTATAAAGTTCTTAAAGAAAAAAGCTCAGCTAATAAAAAACTCATTCCCGTTAGACAAGTCTATCTAAGTGAAGCCGAAGAAGGAAATTATTTGGTGTTCCAACCTATCGTGAAATATGGAGAAAAGTTAGTTAGCCCATCAAGTTCTGAAAAAATTTGGCTTAATAAAGAAAAGATGTTAAGTTTAAAAAGGGATCAACAGCTAGAAGAAGAATTTTTAAAATTGATACAAGAGTTACATCCGAAATTTAATGATAAAATCGATTATTTTTATATTGAAGCTGCTGAAGCATTGAAGTCGATGTGGATAATGGGATGTATGGAAGATTTAAAAAAAGAAGGCATTGTCTTATTAGGCTTAAATCAACTCAAAAAAATTAAATACAACCTCAATAAACCAAACTTCTCGATTGTTTTGAGTTCTGGAACCGATTGGTTTGATATGGAAATGAACATCAGCTTTGGCGATCAAAAAGTAGATTTAAGGAAGCTTCAAAAATCAATTATTAAAAAATCCAACTATGTTGAACTCAAAGACGGCAGCTTGGGAATTTTACCTGAAAAATGGATTGAGAAATACAAAAAATATTTCCAGTTTGGGCAAATCAAAAAAGATAAAATTGAAGTCTCTAATTTTCAATTTAATATTATTGATGAGCTTTACGAAGATTTAGAAACTTCGCCAGATTTCCTTAAAGAGCTTTATGAAAAAAAGAAGCGAATCTCTAACTTAAAACAGTTAAAAGAAGTTGATCCGCCAAAACATCTCATAGCAAAACTCAGACCCTATCAACAAGAGGGCCTTAATTGGTTGGTATTTCTTCACGAAAACCAACTAGGTGGATGTTTAGCAGATGATATGGGACTAGGCAAAACTTTACAAAGCATAGCTTTTCTTCAATTTTTGAAAAACAACTCTAAGAACAAATTAAAACCACATTTAATTATTGCTCCAACGTCCTTAATTTTTAATTGGATGGCGGAGCTAGAAAAATTTGCTCCAAAGTTAAAAGCATTGGCTTTTATTGGTGGAAATAGAGATGAACATAAATCAAGTTTTGATCAATATGATTTGATATTAACCACTTATGGTTCTATTGTTAAAGATATTGAATTTCATAAAAACCAAGTCTATAGCTATATTGTACTAGATGAAAGTCAGGCTATTAAAAATCCACTATCTCAACGGTATAAAGCTGTGAGATTACTCAATTGTGAAAATAGATTAGCCTTAACAGGAACTCCTATAGAAAATAATACTTTCGATTTATACAGTCAGTTTAACTTTTTAAACCCCGGTATTTTTGGAAGTATAAAGCATTTTAGAACTAATTTTTCTGATGCTATTGACAAGGAACAAGACGAAGATACTTCAGCATTATTGGCAAAAATCATTCACCCCTTTTTATTGAGGAGAACCAAACCTCAGGTGGCAACTGAATTGCCAAGTAAAACAGAAGCTATTATTTATTGCGAAATGAATAAACAACAACGAAAAGTCTATGACCAATTTAAAGATTATTTCAGGCAGCAAATTCTTGATCAAATTGAAAATGAAGGTGTAAACAGGTCTCAAATATATATTTTACAAGGATTGACTAAGCTTAGGCAAATTTGCAACTCTACTGCTTTAGCGGATAAGGAGAAGGATTACGGCAATGATTCAGCTAAATTAGACGAATTAGTTAGGCACCTTAAGCAAAAAGTAGCAAAGCATAAAGTTTTGGTATTTTCTCAATTTGTAGGAATGCTTCAATTGGTAAAAGAACGACTTGATGAAGAAGACATCAAATTTGAATATTTAGATGGGCAAACGAAAAAGCGTGAGCAAAAAGTTAATAATTTTCAAAATAATCCAAAAGTGCGTGTGTTTTTAATCAGCCTAAAAGCTGGTGGTACAGGACTTAACCTAACCGAAGCTGACTACGTTTATTTGATTGACCCCTGGTGGAATCCAGCAGTTGAAAGCCAAGCCATAGACCGTTGTTATCGCATTGGACAAGACAAAAAAGTGATGGCTTATCGCATGATTTGTAAAGATAGCATAGAGGAGAAAATCCTAAACCTACAAGACAAGAAGAAAAGTATAGCGGCAGAAGTGATAAGGGTCGATGAAGGGAAAAAGTCTTTTAAGAAGAAAGATGTTGAGCGGTTTTTTGGTGCTTAGGAAATTAAGAAAATTACTCTCCAAGCTTGATAAAATCCAAAATAGTTTTTGTAGCACCAGCCTCAGAATTTACATAGTGACTACAAATCTGTCCACGTTTTTTTCTAAAAGTTAAATTGGTTATCAGTTTTTTAAATATTTTTTCAAATTCAGTTTGATTGGATATACTAAAAAGACCACCCAATTTTCTCAAGGAAACCGCTTCTGGAAAGTTTTTAAAGTTATCTCCAATGATGATAGGAATTCCAAATGCAGCAGGCTCTAAGACGTTATGTAAGCCGCTGTTTCCCATTCCGCCTCCTACATAGGCCACATCGGCATAACTGTATATTTTTGTCAATAAGCCTATCGTATCCACAATTAAGACATCGAAGTCAGCTAAATTATTGTGCTCTAATTCTGTGTAGCAGATGACTTTTTTGGTAAGGGTTTTCTTTAATTTTTGAATTTGTATAGGCTTAATTTGATGAGGCGCAATAACCACCTTAATTTTGAGAGATACCTTATCAATAACGTCCAAAAATAAAGACTCATCTTCTGGCCATGAACTTCCAAAGACTACTAAGGGTACATATGAATTTGTAAATTCTTCCATAAATTCAAGTCTATTATCCATACTTAGCTGAGAGATGACTCGGTCGTAGCGCGTATCACCAGATAAACTAGAATTATCAAAATGATGGCGTTTTAATAATTGAAGAGAGTCTTCGTTTTGTACAAAAATATGATTGAATTTACCCAAGGCTTTAGCCATAAAACGTCCCAAAGGTTTGAAATAAAGTTGGTTTTCTTTAAATAGTCCAGAAACCAAATATGTTTTAATTTCTCTTTTAGCTATTTCATCCAAGAAGTTTATCCAAATTTCATATTTGATAAAAAAAGTGATTTCAGGTTGAAGGATATCTAAAAAAGCTTTGGCATTTTTAGGGGTATCAATGGGTAAATAGGTAATAATATCTAATTTAGAATCTTTCTTTTTTACCTCATAACCCGAGGGTGAAAAAAAGCTAACAGCAATTTTATGGTTTGGATGTGATATTTTTAATCGGTTTATAAGCGGTACGGCTTGTTCATACTCACCAAGCGATGCAGCATGAAACCATATAATCTTATCATTTTCAGAAACTTGGGCAGCCAGTTTTTGTTTCCATTGGGTTCTGCCTTCCACAAATAATTTCAACTTAGGACTGATGAAACGGAAAGTCGGTAAAATCAATTGAGTACAGTGGATCAGGATCTGATAAAATAATTTCAAACTTTATTTTTTTCAAAAATAAGCTTTTAGTCGAATTGGCTTCTTGAATACTTTATATTCTTATTTTTGTGACAGAAAAAATAAACTATGAATAAACTACAAATGGTTGACCTTAAAGGTCAATACGTGAAGATAAAAGATGAAGTTGATAAGTCTATCATAGAAGTTGTAAACTCAACAGCTTATATTAATGGTCCAGCAGTCAAACAATTTCAAGAGAATCTAGAAAATTATATGGGAGTAAAGCACGTCATTCCTTGTGCAAATGGAACCGACGCCTTACAGATTTCTATGATGGGACTTGGCCTAAAGCCAGGGGACGAGGTGATTACTGTGGATTTTACCTTTGCTGCAACTGTAGAAGTCATTGCTCTTTTGAATCTAACACCTGTTTTGATTGATGTTGATAAAGATACGTTCAATATCGACTTGGAAAAACTAAAAAAAGCGATTACTCCCAAGACCAAAGCAATCGTTCCCGTTCATCTATTTGGGCATGTTGCACAAATGGAGGAAATTATGGAAATTGCTAAAGCTCATAATTTGTTTGTTATTGAAGATAACGCACAAGCCATCGGTGCTAATTACACGTTTAAAAACGGTACTCAACAAAAGGCTGGGACCATTGGTGATGTTGGTGCTACTTCTTTTTTTCCTTCCAAAAATTTAGGAGCTTATGGAGATGGAGGTGCTATTTTCACAAATAACGATGAGTTGGCTCATACCTTAAGAGGAGTAGTAAATCATGGCATGTACGAGCGTTACCATCATGATGTCGTTGGAGTTAACTCCAGACTAGATAGCATCCAAGCTGCTATTTTGGATATTAAACTAAAGCATTTGGACAATTTTAGCTCTAGCCGACAAAATGCAGCTCGTCAATATAATGAGGCTTTAAGTAAATCTGAACACATTGAAATTCCAAAGACAGAAACTCATAAAGCTTGTGATAATTCAAAAGGCATTTGTGATACTTGCGATTGTCACGTATTTCATCAGTATACCATCAAGATAAAAAATGGTAAGCGTGATAAGCTAGTCAACCATTTTAAAGAACAAAATATTCCACACGGAGTTTACTATCCAATTCCACTTCACTTACAAAAAGCTTATAAAGATGAGCGATATGACGAAGAGGAGTTTACAATAACCAATACGTTGGTAGATGAAGTCATTTCCCTTCCAATGCACACTGAATTAGATAAGGAACAGATTGATTATATTACGTCTGAAATTTTAAAAATAATAGGATAAGCGTATTGATTCTTATAAATATAGAAGAAGCTTCGAACATCGAGGCTTCTTTTATACTATTTCAGCGCTAATTCCTGCTTTCAGGATTTCGGAACATCGAGGTTTTAGATCGTCAAACCCTCCAGACTTTACAGCGCATTTTCCTTTATAATGTATGAGTAGGGTACATTGCTCTGCCTGTATGGCGTCATGGTCACAGGTTTTAATCAGTGTTTCTATAACATGATCAAAGGTATTTATCTCATCATTATAAACGATAATTTCATGTGAATCTGTAAGTTTTTCCTCAACGTCAACTTCTTCTAAAACTTCTTCCTTAACACTCATTTTTTTAAATTTTTACAAATATATAGAGAATTCTTAAGGCTGATTTTAATTTTTAGTGAATTTGGCAGCCACCCAGTTGTCTTTTATCTGATTCTTAACGAATGTCAACTCTTGTTTCGTTGCTTCTTCCTTTATTAAATCTAGGTCTTCATTATAAAACCCACTAAAATAGATCACCCCTTCAGATTCAAGGTGAGAAGAATATATTGACATGTCTCTTAATAAAATGTTTCTATTGATGTTCGCTAAAATGAGATCATACTCCTTCTCAATTTTTTCTGCTCCCCCTAATAGTACATTTCCTTTACATGAGTTTCTTTCTAGGTTTTCTTCAGTATTTTCTACGCACCAAGTATCTATATCTATATAATCTACAGATTGTGCTCCTTGTATATCTGCTAATATGCCCAACACTCCAGTGCCACATCCCATGTCTAAAACACGTTTGCCTTTGCAATCTTCTTTCAAGAGCATTTCAGAAATTTGATAAGTCGTTGCATGATGTCCTGTACCAAAAGACATTTTAGGCATTATGATAATATCAATTTCAGATTCTGTTTTAGGATGAAAAGGAGCCCTTATCGTACACCGTGTATCTATATGAATAGAATGGAAGTTTTTTTCCCATTCTTCATTCCAATTCACTTGAGGAATTGACGTTTTAGTATACGATATTTTAAATTCATCAGATTTTAAAATAAATAAACTCTCTACTAAATCGTCTTCATCTTTAGATTCCTCTATATAAGCAAGAAGACCACTTTCGTGATCTTCAAAGCTTTCAAAAGGAAGCTCACCCAGCTCAGCTAGAATAATATCTCTACCAGGTTGGAGTGGGAGAACTTTAAAATTATATTCTATATATGTCATATTAGAAAGACATCACAATTTCTGCAAAACTATCTGCATCTAGAGAGGCACCCCCTATAAGCCCACCATCAACATCTTTTTTAGCAAAAATTTCTTTAGCATTATTTGGTTTGACACTTCCTCCATAAAGAATAGAGGTTTGATCGGCAATTTCTTGGCTGTATTGTTTAGCTAAAATCTTGCGGATGTGTTCGTGAATCTCTTGGGCTTGTTCTGGAGAAGCTGTTTCCCCTGTACCAATGGCCCAGACCGGTTCGTAAGCAATCACTACATCTTTCATTTCTGAAGCGTCAATATGAAAAAGACCCTTCTTCAATTGTTCTTCTACCACTTCAAAATGGTTGTCAGCTTTTCTTTTCTCTAGGTCTTCACCGATACAGAACATCACTTTAAGGTCATGCTTCAGAGCGGTAGTCACTTTTTTTGCAAGTAAATCATCGCTCTCTTCATAGATGGCTCTTCGCTCACTATGTCCAATGATAGCGTATTCTACACCAACACTTTTCAGCATACTAGGAGAGATTTCTCCAGTATAAGCGCCTTTGTCGTTTTCATTGATGTTTTGAGATGAAATCTTTATAGAAGAATTTTCTAAGGTCTTGTGAGCTGCATACAAGTTGGTGAAGGGTGGTGCAACAATAACTTCTGCGTTAGATTTAGAAAAATCTTTTTGTTTTAAAGCATTTAAAAGGTGTTGCGATTCATCTAAATCACAATTCATTTTCCAGTTTCCTGCTACAATTTGAGTTCTCATAGGTATATTTTTAAGTAATTCTTGGGTCTAATAATTTATATATGATGTCAACGAATATATTAATAATGATAAAAACAATAGCTATAGTTAACACAGCTCCCATTATAATTGGTAAATCTAAGGTATTTAAAGCATCAACAATTTCTTTTCCTAATCCATTCCATCCAAAGATGTATTCTACAAAAACAGCTCCTGCAAGCATAGAAGCAAACCATCCAGAAATAGCAGTTATAACAGGGTTAAGGGCGTTTTTAAGACTATGTCCTATAATTATAGAATAAGTACTTAAGCCTTTTGCCTTTGCGGTTCTAATATAGTCTTGTTGAAATACTTCTAGAAGTGAACTCCGCATAAGCTGTACTACAACAGCCAACGGACGAATACCTAGTACCAGAGAGGGAAGAATTAAATTTTTGAAATGCAAACGCTTTTCTTCTCCAAAATCATCCAACTCATACAGATTTCCTGTCATGTTGAGACCTGTGTACTCTTGAAGTACAAAACCAAAAAGCCAAGCCGCAAGAATAGCACTAAAAAAAGAAGGTAAACTCATTCCAAGAGTGCTTAAGACTTGTATGCCTTTATCGATCCAAGTATCTTTTTGAAGGGCAGAAATAATCCCTAAGAAAATACCAATTAACAAAGCCACTATGATCGACGATATAGCCAAAATCGCTGTATTGGGCAAAGTTTGCTTAATAATATCGATAACATCTTGATCTTGTCGTTGAAATGAAGTTCTTAGGTATGGATATTTAAAATACAAACTTCCTTTGGAGATGTTTAGTAATTTTATCCCAGAATATTTATCATTCTCAAAGTAAGTGAAATCTGAAGTTTCCTGACTATGCCAAGATAATGGAGACAAATCGTTGAGATAGAATAGATATTGTTGACTTATAGGCTTATCGAACCCATATTTTTCTTTTTGTTTCTGAAGTTGTTCTTGGGTTTCATTTTGCCCTAACATCATTTGTGCAGGGTCTCCAGGTAAAACGCTAAATAAAAAAAAGATGACAGTAACCACCCCAAAAATAGTTAAAAGAGCATAGCCTACCTTTTGAAAAATCAATTTTAGCACGGTTTAGAAATTTTAAAAATCATCTGCATCGTTCCAATTTAGCTTGTCTACGATAGTTCCTTTTTTAATATGGACTAAACCTGGACTTGCTCTTATAATAGTTTTAATAGCGGTTTCATCAGCAAAATAGAAATCAAAATTAAGAGCGTATTTAGATTTAAATTTAGAAATAGCTAATGGTCCAGAAGCTGTTAATCCTATTATTTTATAATTTTCTGCTTTAGCCTTTGATAACGCTGACTTAATTTGAGCCCAACCTTGAAGTTCAGTTTTTGAAAGATTATAAGCAACTAGGATAAGTAGTTTTTCTTCTTGCATTAATGATTCTGTAAAGTCTTCACCATTTTTCATCACTGAAAAGTCATGAATAGGAGGAAGATAACCTTCAGTTATCAACTCTGTAGTCACAGTTATAAATTCTCCTGGAACATTGGGATAGCTTCCGTTAGTGGTATGTTTTTTTGAAACACCATTCACCTCAAACGTCCATTGGTAGTTATATACGGCCTCTTGTGCATCGTCAGGAAAGGACATAGCTTCAGGAATGTTTGTTCCTTTTGAATAAGCTCTAAAATCTATAGCAGGTAAGTGTATTAACACGTGGTAAGCAAAATACAGACAAGCTATAGCAGTAGCAAATACGACCCATTTTAATGAAGCTTTATTAAATAGTGGTTTTAGATAGCTGTCATTTAAAAACAGAATTAAGATAAGAATAAACAAGATGACGTCTTTTCCAAAAGATTGCCACGGTGTTAATGGAATGGCATCCCCAAAGCATCCACAATCCGTTACTTTATTGAAATAAGCTGAGTAAAAAGTAAGGAAGGTGAAAAATATAATCATAAGTAATAAACTCCATTTCGTAAACTTTGGAGCATATCCTATAAGAAGAGTTACTCCTAAAAGCAACTCATAAATGACAATAAAAACAGCAATTACTAGTGCATATGGCACCAGAAATTCAAGATTTAAGACCCCTTCACCAAAATATTCCTGAAGCTTGTAAGAAAATCCAATCGGGTCATTCAGCTTTACAAATCCACTGAAAATGAATAAAACACCAACAAGAATTCTTGATAAACCTACTAAATATCTCATTTAATTTTGTTTTGAGGTTAAATGAATTAAAGCAAATACAGAATAATTGATAATATCGAGATAATTTGCATCTATACCTTCGCTTACCAAAGTTTGACCTTGATTATCTTCAATTTGCTTAACGCGCAATAATTTCTGAAGGATAAGGTCCGTTAGTGAACTGACTCTGAGTTTCCTCCAAGCCTCTCCATAATCATGGTTTTTATCAATCATTAAATCTTTCGATTTTTTGACTTGAACGTTATAATGAGTCAAAGCTTTTTCGCTCGTTAAATCGGCTTTATCGGCAAAACCAAGTTCAATTTGAATCAAAGCCATTAAGGAATAATTGATAATTCCAATAAATTCGGAATCCTCATTTTCTTTAATCTTTTGCTCATTAGCTTCTTGTAAACTTCGTATCCTACATGCTTTTATATAGATCTGATCGGTCAATGAAGAAAGTCTAAGAATTCTCCAAGCTGTTCCATAATCTTTAGTTTTCATTTCAAAGAGATCTCGGCAGGTCTCCATGACTTGATCAAATTCTTGGTTTGTGGTCATAATTTCTAATCGAAAGGTAAATTTCGACTAATTTTGATAGACTACAAAAACAAAACTATAAATACTGGTAATTTAGCGTGGCATAGGAATTGAACTTATATGATAAGAAAGATAATTTCTATTGGGAATCAGTCTTTTCCAAAGAAATCAATATAAAAAAAAGAAGACGAGTCAGTTGTAACTGACATTTTGACAAAAAAATAATTATGGCGAAATCAGGACTATTTAATTTAGATAATTTATCATCCCAGAACATAGACGAGGATGCTGAGCTTATACCCCTAATGACCTCTGAAGACGAAGAAGAAATAAATCGGGAGGATCTTCCCGATGATTTACCAATACTTCCTCTTAAGAATACAGTGTTGTTTCCAGGGGTTGTAATTCCGATCACGGCTGGGAGAGATAAATCTATTAAGTTGATTAACGATGCAAATAACGGAAACAAAACTATTGGTGTTGTAGCACAAACCAATGATGATGAAGAGCACCCTTCCTATGCAGATATTCATAAAGTAGGAGTGGTGGCTAGAATCCTAAGGGTTTTAAAAATGCCAGATGGAAATACAACGGTCATTATTCAAGGAAAAAAACGCTTTAAAATTACAGAACTGGTTAGTGATCAACCGTATTTAAAATGTAAAGTTGAAGAATTTGAAGAGCTTAAACCAGAGTCTGATGACAACGAGTTCGAAACTATTATAGACTCCGTAAAAGACCTTTCTTTAAGAATTATAAAGGATAGTCCAAATATTCCGTCAGAGGCTTCCTTTGCTATCAAGAATATTGAGAGTTCTTCATTTCTAATCAATTTTGTTTCTTCCAATATGAACGTAGATGTTGAGGATAAACAAAAACTTTTGGAAACCAGTGACCTAAAAGAAAGAGCGCTTTCCACTTTGAAATATATGAATCTGGAGTTTCAAAAACTCGAGCTAAAGAATGACATACAGTCAAAGGTGCAAAATGACATGAGTCAGCAGCAGCGTGAATACTTCCTTCATCAACAGATGAAAACCATCCAAGAAGAATTGGGAGGGGTTTCTTCCGAAGGAGAAGTAGATGACATGCGCGAACGAGCTAAAGCAAAAGAATGGAAAGAAACTGTTGAAACCCATTTCAATAAAGAATTGGGTAAATTACAAAAAATGAACCCCCAAGTGGCCGAATATTCCATTCAGCGAAACTATTTAGATTTATTTTTGGATCTTCCTTGGGATCACTACAGTGACGATATTTTTGATTTAAAACGAGCTCAAAAAGTTTTGGACAGAGATCACTATGGATTAGAAGATGTTAAAAGAAGAATTATAGAATACCTTGCTGTCCTGAAATTAAGAAAAGACATGAAATCACCAATTCTCTGTCTTTATGGTCCTCCTGGTGTAGGAAAAACATCTTTGGGTAAGTCTATTGCAGAAGCCTTGGGTAGAAAATATGCTAGAGTTTCTCTTGGTGGGTTAAGAGATGAAGCAGAAGTACGCGGACATCGAAAAACTTATATCGGAGCAATGCCAGGTAGAATTATACAGAGTCTTAAAAAAGCGGGTACCGGTAATCCTGTTTTCGTTTTAGATGAAATCGATAAAATAGGGAATAGTCACCAAGGTGATCCTTCGTCTGCATTGCTAGAAGTACTAGATCCAGAACAAAATAATGATTTTCATGATAACTTTTTGGAAGTCGGTTACGATTTATCTAAAGTTATGTTCGTAGCAACGGCGAATAATCTTGCAACAATTCATCCTGCTTTAAGGGATAGAATGGAGATCATTAACGTTAGTGGATATACAGTAGAGGAAAAAATTGAAATTGCTAAGCGTCATTTAGTACCTAAACAGATTTCTGAACATGGAATTAAGAAAGAAGATATCAAGCTAGGAAAACAACAGCTTGAAAAAATAATAGAAGGATACACAAGGGAATCGGGTGTTAGAAACCTTGAAAAACAGGTTGCTAAAGTAATTAGAAATATCGCTAAGAATATTGCGATGGAAGAAGACTATGACGTTAAAGTCTCTGATGGAGCTGTTGAAAAAATATTAGGACCTTCTCACCCAAGAAATTCTTACGAAAATAATGATGTCGCCGGTGTTGTCACTGGTTTAGCTTGGACTAGTGTAGGTGGTGAAATCTTATTTATTGAATCCATTTTATCTAAAGGAAAAGGAAACCTTAGCATTACAGGTAATTTGGGTAAAGTGATGAAGGAGTCGGCTACTATTGCCATGGAATACATTAAATCCAATGCTGAAAAATTTGATTTGAATACAGATATTTTCACCAATTATAATGTTCATATCCACGTTCCTGAAGGGGCAACTCCAAAAGATGGTCCTAGTGCTGGTGTAACGATGTTAACTTCCTTAGTCTCTTTATTTACTCAGCGTAAAATCAAAAAGAATTTAGCCATGACAGGAGAAATTACCTTAAGAGGTAAGATACTTCCTGTTGGTGGTATAAAAGAGAAAATTCTTGCTGCTAAGCGAGCCAAAATTAAAGAGATTATCTTATGCGAAGATAATCGTAAGGATATTGAGGAAATCAAAGAAGATTATCTCAAGGGACTTAAGATTAATTATGTCAGTGAGATGCATGAGGTTTTAGACTTAGCTCTCCTTAAGCAAAAGGTAAAAGACGCTAAAATTTTATAGTTTACTCAAGCTTTAATTTTAAAAACCAGATGATTAAATCATCTGGTTTTTTTATGGTTGATTCATTTCAAAATAAATTACATTGCAATACGTTTCAATACTGAGCAGTATAGACTTTAATGAAATTCAAATTACTTTTTTTATTATTTATTTGCAGTGTAACTTGGTTTGCTAAGGCACAAATTGGTGGGCAAAATACCTATCAATTTTTAAACTTGCCTGTTTCACCAAAAGTTTCAGCTCTTGGTGGGAAAAATATCACTTCCTATTCATTTGACCCTTCAGATGCAATGGCAAATCCAGCCTTAATCAATTTTGATATGCACAACCAAATGTCAGTGAATTACATGAACTATTTTGCAGATGTCAACTACGGAACTGCTTCTTATGCTTATGATATTGGAAGAAGAACCCAAATTATTCAAGCTGGAGTGACTTTCATTGATTACGGGAGTTTTGAAGGATTTGATGAAGCTGGTAATTCAACATCAAAATTTGGTGGGTCTGAAGCTGCACTATCCGTAGGATATTCTAGGCGAATTGGCAGGTCTGATTATTATGTAGGGGTGAATCTTAAACTCATTTCCTCTAGTTTAGAACAATATTCTTCCTTTGCAGGAGCTGCAGATGTTGGGGTAAGTTATATTTATCCAGAATGGGATTTAATTATTTCTGGTGTGGTGAGGAATTTTGGAACTCAATTTAAAGCCTTTAACGATGTAAGAGAATCAATGCCCTTTGAAGTTGTTCTAGGAATTTCCCAAAAACTAAAAAAAGCACCAATCCGATGGCACGTTACTTTAGAAAACTTACAACAATGGAATCTTTCATTCCGAAACACGGCAAGAGATATTGAGGATTTAACTGGAAACGTAACGACAGACGATCCTAGTTTTATTAATAACGCACTTAGACATACTATACTTGGTGCAGAACTATTTCCCGATGGAGGATTTAGCATTCAGTTGGGATATAATTTTAGAAGGGGTGAAGAATTAAGAATACAAGATCAAAGAGCGTTTTCTGGACTTACAGGAGGAGTGAGTATTAAACTTAATAAATTAAGATTTAGCTATTCTTACGCAAGATTCAATAGAGCTGCAAGTTCAAGTTTTTTTGGATTGAATATAAATCTTCAATAATCAATCATCATCTCTTATAAAATCAGAAACAAAATAACTTATAGCCTTTCCTATGGTTTTATCTTTTGAAGCATCTGCTTCACATATGTGAAAATAATGAACTTGCTCTTTTTTGACGAGTTTAATAAACGTTCTAATGTCTCTAATGCTAAATCCAGAGGGTGTTTCTGCGCTAGAATTCATTCCGCCAATAGCATCGCAATCCAACTCGAAACCAAACGTTCTATTTAAAAAATCGACTCCGTTTTTTAGCCTGACGCATTTATCCAGTGTAGTAAGGTGCATGCCATCTTCGTATAGAAAATAGTTGAAAACTTTTTCGTGATCTATAAGGTCAAATATTTCTTGTGACGTATAGTTCTTATGCAACCCAAATACATGGTATTTGTTTAAATAGTTTTCATCAAAGGCATACCTAAAGCCGTTGCCACTATGCCTGTAATCTGGCATTCTTAAATCGGTATGGGCATCGATATTTAAAACATTTATTGATTTATCTAGAGCAGTGGAAGTCCCTTTTATAATGCCATAGCAGTTATTATGACCACCTCCAATTATGATAGGAGTTTTGCCCGACTCTACGATAGCTTTTACTACTGCAGTTACCACACAGTCTATTTTGGTAACAATATCTCCTAATTGATTTTCATAATTTTCAGATTTGGGATTTAAAGATTCTGCTTCTTCATAAAAACTATCGCAATTGATTTGGCCAAGGAGAACAAGGTTATCTGGACGATTGAATTTATTATTTTGAATATTTAATAAGGAAGATAAAACATGTTGAAATGTTTTTGAAGTTCCTGGTTTCCCAAAATTAGCTACAACTCCAATATCCTCTGGTATTCCAAATAAAACATATCCGGCACCGCATCCACCTAGCTGATCTAGTTCTGAAAGGGTTTTAACACCTTCACCAAACTTTGTTTCGTTTTCTCTAGGTATAATAAACTTAGAAATATCTGAGGTATTAAAAAAAGTAAAATTTTCCATAGATTAAGAAATAAGTTGTCCAGAAATCCAAACGCTTTCAATACAGTTAGAACCAAACGCGTAAGGAAGTGTACGATAAGATGGAATTTTTTTGGTGATGATAAAACTAGCTAATTTTCCTCGCGTAATACTCCCTACTTTATCTTGTAAGTCTAAGGCAAAAGAAGCATTAAATGTGGCTGCATTTATAGCTTCTTCTGGAGTGAGTTTCATTTTAATACAAGCTAAAGCGACAATAAAATTCATATTTCCTGAGGGTGAACTTCCTGGGTTAAAATCGGAAGCCAAAACTAAAGGTAGATTATTATCGATGATTTGTCTACCCGGAGTATAAGGGATTTGCAAAAAGAAAGAGCATCCTGGTAAAGCTACAGGGATTGTATTTCCTTTTTTTAAGGCTAAAACATCATCTTCAGTTAATTCTTCCAAGTGATCTACAGTAAGTGCACCAAGCTCTGAGGCTAATTTCACTCCTCCAAAGCTATTAAATTGATTGACGTGTATTTTAACTTTTAAGTTATGTTTTTGACCTGCTTTTATCAATCGTTCTGCATCCTCTAAATCAAAATAGCCTTTTTCACAAAAAACGTCAATGTAGTCGGCTAAACCTTGTTTAGCAATTCTGGGCAATATAGTGTCAATAACCATGTCTACATAAGTCCCTTTTTGATCTTTGTATTCTTTAGGAACGGCATGTGCGGCAAGAAATGTTGCTTTAATTGGAAGTGTATAATTATCTTTTAAGGCTTTGATAACCTTCAACATTTTCAACTCAGCATCTGAGGTAAGTCCGTATCCAGATTTTATCTCAACAGCACCAGTCCCTAGCTGCATGATTTCCTTAAGTCTCACTTCTGTTTCAGCATATAATTTTTCAAAACTAGTCGCTTGTAACTTTTTTGCAGAATTGAGAATTCCTCCACCTTTCTGAGCGATATCTTCATAAGATAAGCCATCGATCCTATCTGCAAATTCGTCTTCTCTATGTCCCGAATAGACTAAGTGAGTATGAGAATCTACCCAAGTAGGCAAAATAAACTTACCGCTACAATCTATGACTTCAGCCGTAATTGTATCAGGAGCAGAACTCATAGATCCGAAATCGATAATTTTATCTTCTTTTATATGCAAAAATGCCATGTCTATCTTGGGGAGATTCGACATACTTCCTCCCTTCAAAATTTTGCCTCCAGGTTCTCTTACTTGTAAAAGAGATTTGATATTTATAAATAAATGTTCCATAGTTGGTAAATATATAAAAAAGTGTTAATCCTGAAATTAAACTGCTCTCAATTTAAAGTTACGGGTAAACCCATTAAATTTGAAAAAAAAAAGAAAATGCAAAAAGGCTTAAATACAATTTGTGTTCATAGTGGTGATGTAAAAGACACCATTTATAAAGGAGCTGTTTCTCCACTATATATGTCTACAGCTTATGCTTATGAAGGTCTAGAAACTTCTATCTATCCTAGATATTTTAATAGTCCCAACCAATATTATTTGGCGAAAAAAATAGCTGAATTGGAGCATGCTGAGTCAGCCCTTATATTTGGAAGTGGAATGGCAGCCATAACTACAGCTATGTTGAGTGTATTGGAATCTGGAGATCACGTTATCCTTCAAAATCAGATTTATGGGGGAACTCGTAATTTCATTATTGAAGAATGTCATCGCTATGGAATAAGTTTCGATTTCATCGATGTGAATAATTGGACACTTTTGGAGTCTACTGTAAAACCTGAGACTAAACTACTTTACATAGAAACTCCCTCAAATCCCTTATTGGAAATAACAGACCTTAAATTAGTATCTAAATTTGCAAAGGAAAAAGGTATCTTAACAATGGCCGATAATACGTTCGCCAGTCCTATTAATCAAAGACCAATCGATCTTGGAATTGACATCGTTATACACAGTGCCACAAAATATCTTGGGGGGCATAGTGATATTACGGCTGGCGCTGTAGCATCTACAGAAGCTATTATGAATAAAGTATTTTCTAAAGCAAAGAATTTTGGAGGAAGTCTCGCGGACCAAACCGTTTGGTTACTTGAGCGAAGTATGAAAACACTTAACCTAAGAGTTAAACAGCAAACCCAAAATGCCATGGATATGGCAGAGTTTCTTGAGACTTCTAGTTTTGTAGATAAAGTCTATTACCCAGGTTTAGAATCAAATCCTCATCACCAATTAGCTAAAGACCAAATGTTGGGTTTTGGAGGAATGCTATCTTTCGAATTAAATGAAAAGCGTGATACTGTCAAATTCTTTGACTCTTTAAAAATGATTAAAAACGTTTTGAGCTTAGGAGGAGTAGAGAGTACGGTTTTATCTCCAGAAAAAACATCTCATTCTTTGTTGACTGCTGAAGAACGTCATGCTCAAGGCATTAAATCTAATCTTATACGTTTTTCTGTAGGTATTGAAGATACTGAAGATCTAAAGCAAGATTTGCTAATGGCTTTTTCTTCAGATCATTAGAGAAGGTTATAGCTATAAACTAAACTTATCTAGCTATAAGAATAGATTTTAAAACTTCCATGTTTAAATCTAACTTATGTTATATTTTTGTAATGAAGTTAATAACAAACAAAATTAAACAATATGTCTATAGTAGGAAAAAAATTTCCAGATTTAAAAGTTAATGCCATTGATGAAATGGGGGATACTTTTGAAATTAATATTTTAGAGAAAGCAAAAAAAGAAAATAAAAAAATAGTGCTTTTCTGGTATCCTAAAGATTTTACTTATGTGTGCCCAACAGAATTGCATGCCTTCCAAGACGCTTTACCAGAATTTGAGAAAAAGAATACTATAGTAATAGGAGCATCTTGTGATACTGCAGAAGTTCATTTTGCTTGGTTAAATACTCCTAAAGATGATGGAGGTATTGAAGGTGTTACATACCCGATTATTTCGGATTCTAATAGAAACTTAAGTTCTAGATTAGGTATATTAGACATTACTAATGAAAGATATGACGATGAGGATGGACATCTTACAGTAGATGGAGATAATGTTACTTATAGAGCAACATACCTAATCGACGAAGAAGGATTGGTATTTCACGAAGGTGTAAATTTCTTTCCAGTAGGGCGTAACGTCAATGAATTTTTAAGAATGATTGATGCGTATACTCACGTACAGAAACATGGAGAAGTTTGTCCTGCAAACTGGGAAGAAGGTAAAGAAAGCATGAAAGCAGATAGAAAAGGAGTTTCTTCTTATTTATCAAGTAATTAAAATAATTTTGGCTAGGCCTAACCAGGTCTAGCCTAACTTAAAATCATAAATTATGTTTCTAGAATTAGATCAAGATAATTTGGCGGATTCTCTAAAAAATAACGACACAGTTGTTGTACAATATTCAGCAACATGGTGTGGGAATTGTAGATTGATGAAGCCAAAATTTAAAAAATTAGCGAAAGAGAATGAAGGTATTCAATTCATTATTGTAGATGCAGAAAAATTCCCTGAATCTAGAAAATTGGCGACTGTGGATAACTTACCAACTTTTGCGACGTTTAAAAATGGAGAATTTAAAAATCAAGTTCAAACTAATAAATTTGAATCTTTAAAAGAATTAGTAGATGAAGTTACCAGTAATTAAACATTTTCAGAAGAACAACGATGCTCAGAAATTAGAGCATACTATTGAGGTTTTAGAATCTTTTTGTGAACATAGATCTGTTACAGACGAAGAAATGGACATTATAGGCGAAATCATAACAAATATCGCTGGAGCCATAGAAATGGATAAAATGGTTAAAGAGGGCATGTCAGAAAAAGACGCAGGCAATACTTTTGCAAAACGAGTTTTGGGTTCTATAGACAAATAGATTTTATCTTAATCCTAAAATAAAAAAAGAAACTGATATTCAGTTTCTTTTTTTATTTGTACCTATTTTAGATCCATGAAATCAATTAGATTAGTCAATCAATGTTTAGCAAGAAAATAATAGTTGAACGCCTAAAATCTCTTGTCTTCGCTTCTAAAGGATTGTGGATATTGGTT
Source organism: Psychroflexus sp. MES1-P1E (assembly GCF_002836055.1). GTDB lineage: Bacteria > Bacteroidota > Bacteroidia > Flavobacteriales > Flavobacteriaceae > Psychroflexus. Next base: position 13,807 of record NZ_PJBS01000317.1, on the reverse strand, counting down.
TTAAAAGAAGACAGTTTTAAATACCAACTTTTAAGTTGTCTTTTAGCTTTTTTAGCTGGTTTTTATTTTGAAATTACTAAAGCTGAATGGTTAGCTCAATTGGGTGTTATGGCTCTGATTCTAGGTCTTGAAGGACTAAATACAGCGATAGAAGAGTTAGCAAATTTTGTCCAGCCTAATCAGGATGAGGCTATAGCAAAAGTGAAAGATCTTGCGGCAGGGGCAGTCTTGATTGCAGGTCTATTTGCATTGGTTATGGGTTTGGTGATTTATATTCCTTATTTTGTCGCACTATTTTGATTAGTTTAAGCGTTTAATATTTGTATTTTTGTCTCCTGCGATATTATCTTTATGACCAAAACTAAACGTCCTATTAAGTCCAAGACTAAACAAACTAAACCTAAGGTTAAATTCAAGGTTTCAAAGCGTACCAAAATTATTTTTGGGAGTTTTTTGATGCTCTTTGCAATAGGATTATTCATCTCTTTTGTTTCTTATTTCTTCAATTGGCAAGCAGATCAATCCTTAATGGCTAATGTCTTAGATAGAAGCGAATCTTCTGATAATTGGCTCAATAAGTTTGGAGCTTATATCAGTCATTCATTTATTTACAAAGGCTTTGGTATATCTATCATGAGTCTTCCTGTCATGCTCTTTTTTACCGGGATGTACTTATTTCTGAATCTAAAATTATTTAAACTGAGAACTTTATGGTTTTGGGGGGCATATGTTATTCTATGGTTTTCACTTCTTTTGGGCTTTTTCGCTTCTTCTAACCCTATTTTAGGAGGAGTAGTTGGCTTTGAACTGAACGATTTTCTTCAAGATTATATCGGTAAACTCGGAGTTACGCTTATTTTGATTTTTACGCTAATCATTTATTTGGTTTCTAGATTACACCTCACTCCAGATGCTTTATCAAAATCGTATTCAAAGCAAAAGAAACAAGTTAAAGATGAGGTTTCTGAAGTGGAGTTCCAACGTAAACCTACTTCAGAAGATATCAACAAAGAGGTTGAAATTGCCATTCATAAAAATAATCAAGACTCTACAAAAGAGCTTAACGTTGATAAAGATGTAGAAATTGAAAACTCTTACAGCGAGAAAATTCAAAAGGAGTCCAAAGAAGAAAAAGAGGAAAGTGTTACAAAACCTGAAGAACAAGACGATGTTGAGATGGAAGTAGAAACCACTGAAGATGAGGGGGAAACTGACCAACTTAGTCGAAAACTTGTTGAAGATTTTGGTGAATTTGATCCTACTTTAGAGCTTGCAAACTATCGGTTTCCCAGTATAGAGTTGCTCAAGGATTACAATTCTGGTCGAGGCATTACTATCGATCAAAAAGAATTGGAACAGAATAAAAATAATATTGTAGATACGCTTAAGAATTATAAAATTGAAATTGCTCATATAAAAGCTACCGTTGGTCCTACAGTTACTTTATATGAGATTGTTCCAGAAGCTGGTATCCGAATCTCAAAAATTAAAAATCTTGAAGACGACATTGCTTTGTCACTTTCTGCTCTTGGGATACGGATTATAGCTCCAATCCCAGGACGTGGAACCATAGGAATAGAAGTTCCAAATCAAAACCCATCGGTTGTGCCTATGCGTTCTGTTGTTGCCTCCAATAAATTTCAAAATGCAGAGATGGAGTTACCAATTGCTATGGGTAAAACCATCTCCAATGAAACCTACACAGTAGATCTTGCTAAAATGCCACACTTGCTTATGGCCGGAGCTACAGGCCAAGGTAAGTCGGTTGGTTTAAATGTAATCTTGACGTCACTTTTATATCAAAAACATCCTGCTGAGGTGAAATTTATTTTAGTAGATCCCAAGAAAGTAGAATTAACTCTTTTCAATAAAATTGAAAGGCATTATTTAGCTAAGCTTCCTGATACTGAAGAGGCTATTATTACAGATAACACAAAAGTAATTGACACTTTAAATTCATTATGCATCGAAATGGACAACCGATATAATCTCCTTAAAGATGCGTTGGTGAGAAACATCAAAGAGTACAATACAAAATTTAAGGCTAGAAAATTAAATCCAGAAAATGGACATAAATTCCTTCCTTATATTGTGTTGGTCGTCGATGAATTTGCAGATTTAATAATGACTGCTGGTAAAGAAGTAGAAACGCCAATCGCAAGATTAGCCCAATTGGCAAGAGCGATAGGGATACACTTAATTATCGCCACCCAAAGGCCTTCTGTGAATGTTATTACAGGAATGATAAAAGCTAACTTTCCAGCCAGAATGGCGTTTAGAGTTACGTCTAAAATCGATTCAAGGACAATTTTAGATGCTGGAGGTGCAGATCAGCTTATAGGTAGAGGAGATATGTTGTTTACCCAAGGTAATGATTTAATTAGATTGCAGTGCGCTTTTGTAGATACCCCTGAGGTAGAGCGAATTACAGACTTTATTGGCTCACAAAAAGCCTATCCTGATGCTTATCTATTACCCGAGTATTCTGGCGAGGACTCTGGCATAGGTGTTGATAATGATATCGAAGATAGAGACAAGCTATTTAAAGACGCTGCAGAAGTTATTATTAATGCACAGCAAGGTTCAGCATCCCTTTTACAAAGAAAATTAAAACTTGGTTATAACAGAGCTGGAAGAATTATTGATCAATTGGAAGCTGCAGGGATTGTAGGTCCTTTTGAAGGAAGTAAAGCCAGACAAGTTTTGGTTCCAGATTTTATAGCCCTAGAAGAATTACTTAAAAACGAACGAAATTCATAATCTATGAAAAAAATTGCACTATCAACTTTTATTATATTTACTTTTTTCTTAAGTCATAGCACAGTAGCCCAAGATGATCCTGAAGCTAAAAAGCTTGTAAAAGAGGTTCTTAATAAAGTAGAATCTTACGATAATCTAGTTATCGACTTTAGTTATACTTTAGAAAACCAAGAGCAGAATCTTAAACAAGAAACCAGAGGAGATGTAAGTATAAAAGGGGACAAGTATGTTTTGAACTTGATGGGAACAACTCAAATTTTTGATGGAAAGAAAATATATACCATTGTTCCAGAAGACGAAGAAGTGACTATTTCTTTATACGATGAAATGGATACAGAACAAATCACTCCCTCTAAAATGTTGACTTTTTACAAAGAAGGATACCGTTTCAAAATGGATATTATCCAAGATGTAAAAGGAAGAAAGATTCAATATGTGGAATTGATTCCTATGGATTCAAAAAATGAAATGAAGCAAATCCTTTTAGGAATAGATCGACAAACCAAGCATATTTTTAACCTAATCCAGGTTCAGCCTGGGGATACGAAAATTGAGATCCGAGTGACTAAGTTTAAAACTAACGAACCACTTTCAGCAAATCATTTTCAATTCCAAAGATCAAAATATGCAGATTATTATATCAATGAACTAGATTAAAAATTAAGTATTGAAAATTTTAGACCGCTATATTCTAGTTTCTTTTGTAAAAACATTTTTATCTGTTTTTACAATTTTGATGCTTATTTTTATTCTTCAATCGGTTTGGAGGTTTATCGAGGAATTTGCTGGTAAAGACATCGACTTGGAAATCATTTCGAGGTTTTTACTCTTCCTGCTTCCCAACCTTATTCCCATGGTTCTCCCGCTAACCATTTTGCTAACCTCCATTATGACTTTTGGGAGTTTTGCAGAGCAATATGAATTTGCAGCGATGAAGTCTGCTGGTATTTCTCTTCAAAGAGCTATGCGAAGCCTAATTGTATTTATTCTGCTTCTAGGGGCAGTCACTTTTTATTTTGCGAATACAGTTATTCCCTATGCTGAAGGCAAGGTGTTGAACATGCGTAGAAATATTGCTCAAGTAAAACCGTCTTTGGCTATTATAGAGGGAGCATTTAATGATATGGGAAATATCAATATAAAAGTGAATAAAAAAAGTGGTCCTGACGGTCGTAACCTTGACGATGTCATTATTCATAAAAAATCAGATAACAGAGTTGGAAATTACACAGTGATAAAGGCAGATCATGGTGTATTGGAATCTGCAGAAACTTCCAGTGTTTTATCTTTAGTCTTATACGATGGAAACTATTACGATGAAGTCCTTACAAAAACTTACCAGCAAAAGCTAAAGGCCCCCTTTGTGAAAAGTGCCTTTGATAAATATATTTTGAACATAGATTTATCAGGTTTCAATGATGTAGATCTTGATGATGAGAGCTTGAAACATCCCTACAAGATGCTGAATACAAGTGAGCTAAGAATTCAGTTGGATTCTTTTTCAATTGATTATGTAAAAGGTATAGAACGCCTCAATAGATTAATACACCAAAGGAGTGGTCTCCAAAGAACTTTAAACTCTGCTGCTGAACTTGATAGTTCTAGCCAAAGAAAGATCAACCAAACTAGTGCAGACCAAACAGGCAGAGATTCTATTTTAAGTGCAGACCCAGAAAAAGATAGCCAATACAATGTTTATAGAGATTTCTCCATAGATAGTTTGTTCTGGGAATATCCTTACAGACAGAGATCTCAAATTTTTAATGTCGCTACAAACTCTGTAAATAGTATTACACCTCAGATTATTTCCAAAAAAAATCAGTTTAAACAAAAAGAAATTCTCTTGAATAAGATTGAAATGGCTATGCATAGTAAATATGCTTTGCCTTTTGCTTGCATTATTCTATTCTTTGTAGGAGCTCCATTAGGGGCTATTATAAGAAAGGGAGGACTCGGATTACCAATGGTTATTGCTGTTATAGTGTTTTTGACCTACCATTTTATAGGATTGTTTGCAGGAAATAGTGCAGAAGGAGGAAGTTTATCTCCATTTCTGGGGTCTTGGTTATCTACCATTATTCTTTTTCCTTTGAGTATTTATTTAACTTACAGAGCAACAACTGATCAAGGATTTGTGAATCTAGATTTTATAGCTGTTCCTTTAGATAAGTTGGTTAAAAATATAAAATTAAAAGTTTTTAATATTAGAAAAAAATAAAAATGAAACAGAGTAAAATAAGATTGGATTCTATACAGGAAGCCATAGATGATGTAAGAGCAGGAAAAATCATCATAGTTGTGGATGATGAAGATAGAGAAAACGAGGGCGACTTTTTGGCAGCGGCAGAAAAGGTAACTCCAGAGATAATAAATTTTATGGCAAAGTATGGAAGAGGTCTTATTTGCTCACCTTTAACTGAAGGACGTTGTAAAAAATTAAGTCTCACCACTATGGTCAGTAATAATACCGATCCTATGGAAACAGCATTTACAGTTTCTGTAGACCTTAGAGGTAAGGGGGTGACTACAGGTATTTCTGCCTCAGATCGGTCTGAAACCATACAAGCCTTATGCGACGATGAGACAAGACCACAAGATTTAAATAGGCCTGGACATATTTTTCCACTCATAGCAAAAGAAGGTGGTGTTTTACGAAGAACTGGACATACAGAAGCCTCTATAGATTTTGCTAGACTTGCTGGTTTAAAACCTGCTGGGGTTATTTGTGAAATCATGAATGAAGATGGAAGTATGGCTAGACTTCCAGAATTAGTTGACGTCGCGAAAGAACACGGTCTAAAATTAGTTTCTATAGAGGACTTAGTAGCCTACAGAATGCAGCACGATTCTCTTATTGAAAAGTCTGAGGATTTTGAATTGAATACAAGATTTGGTCAATTTAGATTAAGAGCTTATCACCAAACTACAAACGATCAAGTTCATTTGGCCTTGACTAAAGGAACTTGGAAGATTGATGAGCCAGTTCTAGTAAGAATGAATTCAACCTTAGTAAATAGTGATATTTTAGGAACACTTACCAACAATTCTGATCAAAAGCTTGACAGTATGTTCAAGCAATTGAATGTGGAAGGCAAAGGAGCTATAGTTTTTATAAACCAAGATATACAAGGGTTTAATTTAATATCTAGGTTAAAGGCTCTTAAATTAAATCAAAGTGAAGGTGATATTGCTAAAGCACCTAGAGTAGTTATGGATGAAAAAGACTTTGGTATTGGAGCTCAAATTTTACACGATGTTGGGGTTCATAAAATCAAATTGATGTCCAACACAAAACATAAAAAAAGAGTGGGGATGATAGGGTATGGCCTTGAAATCATTGATTATGTAAATTACTAACTTACAACAATTTAGCATTTAAATGTCGTATAGATTCAGTTTGTTTTTCACTTATTAATCGCCATAAAATAGAACTGCAACTATTGCTATGTTTATATTTTTTTTTCAACCATGTAAAAGATAATTCAAATTTTTAATACAACATTTAAAAAACAAATTAGTACTATCTCATAAATAAAGAATTCCCTTTTCTCACTAAAGGGAATTCTTTATTTAAACCCTTTTCAGCACTCTTAAATATAACCTCATTTAAAACGATTAGCCTTATGGGCCACGTATTTTCTTAAACTTCTTTTTTATAGCTTAATGGATTATCAATTATTTTTGATTTTTAGAGTAAAAATGAATATAGTCATACTGCTTATTATACTTTAATTCTCTTTGTCTATTACTAGAGCCAAAGAATTGTCTAGTCTGGTTATTTAGTGCTAATACCTGTTAGTAATTAGTGGTCAAAAGTTTCAAGGTCTTTCGAGGACTATCTTGAATAGTTATTTAATTAGAATCTTTTAATACTTGATGGATTTCCCAACAAGTCACATTATTATCGGCATCATCAATTCTTATCCGTTTGTCAATAGTATTTGAATTTTCATACCTTAATTTAAAGAATTCTCTTTTATTTCATATGCCTTTTCAGCCATATCAAGCAGCATATCAAGCAGCATATCAAGCAGCATATCAAAGATGACAACCCTCTTATCTGCACCTTTGTTTCATATTTTCTGAGCTATTGTGTGAACGTAGATTTTGCCAGTATGCCATACTTATGACATGCATCTAAACGACTAAGTTGACCAGATTCATTCTCTTCGACTACTTGTACCAAATTAAATTTATAATGTCGTATAAATAAATTGAATTATTTTTTGACTAATTGAAGTTAAAAATAATTGGCATAGCCTTAGTTACGGTAATTATTTTTAGTAAAAAGCAGTCGAAAAAGAAATGATTTATTGCGACATTATAGGTTTAAATTGGTATTAAAGCTTAAATGAAAGCAAGTAATCGCTTGACATACTCACTTTTACTAATGTTTGCATTACACTAAAATTTTAGTGTATCGTTATGTTAGGACGGGACAGGTATAATAAAAAAAAGCCCACTGGAAAGTGGGCTTTTTTACTAATTGAATTAGTTGTTTAGACTGCATATTTGTTATCTTCTACAATTTTATCAGCAATAATATTTCTAAGTTCAACGATATTTGGGTAGTTTTCATACTTTGTAAAACGTTTTAATCCCATAAGCATCATTTTTTGCTCATCACTTTCAGCAAAGGAGATAATAGCTTCTTTAGCTTTTTCATTGATTTTATCAACAGCTTTATAAAGTCTTAATTTAGCTATAGCGATTTGAACCTTTTGAGAATCTTCACCATAACGCATTGCGTTCTTTTCTACTCTTAATATAGCTGATTCTGCCATATACGTTTCAATTAAGATATCGGCAGAAGCCAATAAGATCTGTTGATGTTGGTCTAATTCCTCACCATACTTTTGAGCGGCACTTCCAGCAACCATTAAAAAAACTTTTTTCAATCTTTTAAGCATGGCTTTTTCTTCAGCAAGAAGCTGAGTATAATCTGGAGTTTCAAAGGATGGAATTCCAGTTAATTCATCAGCCACAGCTTTTGCTGGTCCTAATAAATCTACATGTCCTTTCATTGCTTTTTTTATGAGCATACCCACAGAAAGCATTCTGTTGATCTCATTGGTACCTTCATATATTCTTGCTATCCTCGCATCCCTCCAAGCCGATTCCATAGGAGCGTCTGCAGAGAATCCCATACCTCCATAAATTTGAATACCTTCATCTGTACATCTTTGAATGTCTTCAGAAACAGCAACTTTAAGGATAGAACATTCTATAGCAAACTCCTCAACACCTTTTAGCTCGGCTTCTTGATGTGAGATCCCACTTTCCTTTCTTAGGTTAATTCTGTCCTCAATATTTTTTGAAGCTCTGTAGCTTGCAGCTTCATCTGCATAGATATACATAGCCATTTCAGCTAATTTTGAACGAATAGCACCAAATTTTGAAATAGGGGTGTTGAACTGCACCCTTAAGTTGGCATATTCTACTGCTGCAGTTAAAACTCTACGTTGAGCATCTAAGCATGCAGCTGCAAGTTTAATTCTACCAACGTTAAGTGAGTTCATGGCGATTTTGAAACCACCGTTACGTTCACCTAATAGGTTCTCTGCTGGTACTTTAGCCTCATTGAAAAAGACTTGGCGAGTAGAAGAGGAGTGGATTCCCAACTTTTTCTCTTCATCACCCATGGAAATTCCATTTTCTAAATCTTTTTCTACAATAAATCCAGTGATATTTTTATCATCTTCAATTCTAGCAAAAACAATAAATAAATCACAGAAGCCTGCATTAGAAATCCACATCTTTTGACCTGTAATCTTATAATGTGAACCATCTTCCGATAAGACAGCTTTAGTTTTTCCTGAATTAGCATCAGATCCTGCTCCTGGTTCAGTCAAACAATAAGCTCCAAACCACTCACCAGTGGCTAATCTTGGAACATACTTTTTCTTCTGCCCTTCAGTTCCATATAAAGTAATAGGTAAGGTTCCAATTCCTGTATGAGCACCAAATGCTGTAGCAACTGAACCTGTGGCACCTGAAATATAATCACAGACCAGCATCGTTGATACAAAATCCATTCCTAGACCGTCATATTCTTCGGGAACTGAGACGCCAAGAAATCCAAGCTCTCCAGCTTTTCTCATGATTTCTTTCGTCAAATTGTAATTCTTCTTCTCGAATTCTTCCTTTTTAGGCCATATTTCTCTATCAACAAATTCCTTTACAGAATCTCTCATCATCTTTTGCTCATCAGAAAAATCTTCTGGAGTGAAGACATCTTCAGCTTTTGTCTCTTTCACGATGAATTGACCACCACGGATCATATCATCAATTTTTTCTTTTGTTTCCATTTTTTATTTTTTTTTTAATTTCAAGTAATCAGTATCAATTTATTTAGGTGACTTAGAAATGATAAATGTGTATATCATATTCTAAATTCATTATTTTATTTCAATGACTTCATTTTGATTTTCAATTTAAAAAGGTCTTGGATTAAAACGAATTGAGTTTCTAATTCAAGACACAAGCTTCGACTGATATTCAAAAAATTACACAATCTTTATCAGTATGTCTTTCAGCATATTCCCCACTTTTTGAAATTAAAGACACTAAAGACTGTTTTACTTAATTTGTCATGCCATATTTATCTTCGTTAGGTAAGTGATCTGAAAATTTAAAAACAGCTTTTGTTAATTTGATGGTTTCTTGCAAAACTTTTAAATTTTTGTAATCATGTATAATCTAGTTTTTACTGACTACTCATTACTTATTGCTAAAAAACTTCATAAATTCCAGCAGCACCTTGTCCTGTCCCTATACACATGGATACCATAGAATATTTATTTTTTAAATTTCTTTTTTTCATTTCATCAAAAATTTGTACAGATAATTTAGCTCCTGTGCAACCTAATGGATGCCCTAAAGCTATTGCACCACCATTAACATTGAGAATATCTTTATTGATACCCAATTCCCTGATGACAGCTAAAGATTGGGACGCAAAAGCTTCGTTAAGTTCTATAAGCTCCATATCTTCCAATTTTAAACCGGCTTGTTTCAAAGCTTTTGGTATAGCTTTTACAGGACCTATTCCCATGATCCTTGGTTCAACACCAACAGTGGCGTAACTCACCATTCTAGCGACGGGTTCAAGGTTTAATTCTTTAACCATGTCTTCGCTCATTACCATAACAAAAGCTGCACCATCACTCATTTGAGAAGAATTCCCAGCGGTAACACTTCCTCCTTCCTCAAACACAGGTCTCAATCTGTTTAGAACCTCTTCAGAAGTATCTGCTCTTGGACCCTGATCTTGATCTACAGTGTATGTTTTAGTTTGTTTTTTCTCATTAGAATCTACAAAGATGTTTTCAACTTCTATAGGTACGATCTGATCTTTAAAGCGGTTATCTTGTTGAGCTTTTATCGCTTTTTGATGGGATTGGTAAGCAAATTCATTTTGATCTTTTGCGTTAATTTTATATTTTTCTGCAACAGCTTCTGCTGTTAATCCCATTCCCCAATAGTAACTTTCATTTCCAGCTTTAGCCGTTTCATAATTGGGTACTGGTTTATAACCTCCCATAGGGAGATAACTCATGCTTTCTGCACCACCTGCTATAATACAATCTGCCATCCCACTTTGTATCTTGGCTGATGCCATAGCTATAGTTTCAATTCCAGAGGCACAATATCGATTGACAGTTACTCCAGGTACTTCCTCAGTTTTTAAACCCATAAGAGAAACTAATCTCCCCATATTTAGGCCTTGCTCTGCTTCTGGCATAGCATTACCAACCATGACATCATCTATTCTAGACTTATCAAATTCGGGTAATTGCTTCATCATATATTCTATGGTTTCAGCGGCTAGGTCATCTGGTCTTTTAAAGCGGAACACTCCTTTAGGAGCTTTACCTACTGCAGTTCTATATCCTTTTACTATATATGCTGTTTTCATTTTCCTATCCCTAACCCTTTCCGAAGGAAAGGGAATTTTAGTGGGTATTTTTTTAGTTAATATTTAAAACTTAATCTCTTCAGGTCTTCCCTTTGAGAAGATTTAGATGGTTTTTAGTTTCTCAAGGGTTTACCCTTTTTAATCATATGTTGTAAACGCTCTAAGGTTTTCCTCTCGCCGCATAGCGATAAGAAAGCTTCACGTTCTAGATCTAAAAGATACTGCTCAGAAACATAATTAGCTTCAGAGAGATCTCCTCCAGACATGACGTAAGCTAATTTTTTTGCGATTTTGTGATCATGCTCACTGATATATTTTCCAGCTTTCATTTGGTCTGTTCCAACCAAGAAGGCTCCTAGTGCTTGTCTACCAAGAACTTTAATATCATTGGTTTTGACTGGTTGAGTATATCCATTTTGAGCCATGAGTTTTGCTTGTTCCTTAGCGACAGCCAATTGGCGATCTCTACTTACAACAACTATATCTTTTCCTTTTTCAAGAATATTTAGATCATAAGCTTCGTGTGCAGATTTGGCAACTTTAGCCATTCCTATGGTCAAGAAATTTTCACGAAGTCTATTCAATTCTACATCATCTTTCTGAAAAGTCATAGCAGCTCTTCGGGTCATTTCTTTAGAACCTCCACCGCCAGGAATTACTCCTACGCCAAATTCAACTAATCCAATATAAGTTTCAGCGTGAGCGACAACCTTATCTGCGTGCATGGATAATTCACATCCACCTCCAAGTGCCATTTGATGTGGAGCTGCTACTGTTGGTATAGAAGAATAGCGCATCCTCATCATTGTGTCTTGAAAATATTTAATGGCTGCATTTAACTCTTCATACTCTTGTTCTACAGCAAGCATGAAAATCATTCCTATGTTTGCTCCAACTGAGAAATTATCACCGGTATTCGAAATAACAACTCCATCATATTCTTTCTCTGCGATATCCATAGCAGCGTTTATACCATTAAGCACATCACCACCTATAGAGTTCATTTTACTTCGGAATTCAATGTTTAGAATTCCATCACCAAGATCTTGAGCAACTAAATCTTTATTACTGAAAACCTCATGACTTTCTCTAATATTATCAAGGATGATAAAAGCATCCTGACCAGGTATCTTTTGATGAGATTTTTGATCTACATCATAAAAATAAGTTTTACCTGATTTAATACTATAAAATGATTTTTGATTTGACTCTGAAAGGTGATGTATCCAATCAGCAACCTCAAAGCCCTCATCCTTCATCAACTGAATTCCTTTGTCTAAGCCAATAGCATCCCAGATATGAAAAGGACCATGCTGCCAGCCAAATCCAGCCTTCATAGCATCGTCTATTTTATATAAGGTATCCGTGATTTCCGGAATTCTATTTTGAACATAAGCGAATAAGGCGGCGAAATTTTTTCTATAAAACTCCCCAGCTTTGTCCTTACCCTCAATTAAGACGGGGAATCTGTCTACAACAGCATCAATCGATTTCGTCTTTTCTAAAGTATCAAACTTGGCAGATTTTCTATCTCTATACTCTAAGGTTTCCAAGTCCAAAGATTTAATATCACTAGAGCCATCACCATTTTTTACTTTTTTATAGAAACCCTGACCTGTTTTGCTACCCAACCATTTATGCTCCATCATTTTTTCGATGAAACTTGGTAGTTTAAATAAGTCATGCCGCTCATCTTTAGGAACGTTATCATATAAGCCATTAGCAACATGAACCAATGTGTCTAAGCCAACAACATCTACAGTTCTAAACGTCGCGGATTTAGGCCTTCCTATAACTGGTCCAGTAAGTTTATCGACCTCTTCAATTGTCATATCCATATCTTTCACCATATGAAATAGACTCATAATACTAAAAATACCAACTCGATTACCAATAAATGCAGGAGTGTCCTTGGTAACAACTGTTCTTTTTCCAAGAAACTTTTCACCATACTCATTTAAAAATTCCAACACTTCCTTTGAAGTATCTGGTCCCGGAATGATTTCAAGTAACTTGAGGTATCTTGGTGGATTAAAAAAGTGAGTACCACAGAAGTGTTTTTTAAAATCGTCACTTCTACCTTTAGTCATAAACTTTATAGGAATACCTGATGTGTTGGAAGAAATTAAAGTGCCGGGTGTTCTATGTTTTTCAAGGTTTTCAAAAACTTGTTGTTTGATGTCTAGTCTTTCAACAACAACTTCAATTATCCAATCTGCATCTTTAACTTTTGAAATATTGTCTTCCAGGTTACCAGTTTTAATTCTCTTTGCAAAATCTTTATGGTAGATAGGGGAGGGGTTAGACTTAAGTGACGTTTGCAGGGCATCATTCACAATCCTATTTCTAATACTTGGATCTTTTAAAGTTTTACCTTGTTTTTCTTCCTTCTCAGTGAGTTCGCGAGGAACAATGTCCATTAGAAGGACTTCAACACCAATGTTTGCGAAATGGCAAGCTATACCACTACCCATAATGCCTGAACCAATCACTGCGACTTTTTTGATTCTTCTTTTCATGTACGTTTTTAAATTTATGATTGTTTATTATTGATGAAAATCATTTTTTCTGAAATGAGTTCATTGATTTTATCAGTCACCTTTATAAAGGTGTTTAAATCTTCTTCTGAAATATTGTCCTTTATGGCTTCATTAAATGAAAGGACTACATACTTTGAAAATCCCCTCATCTCTTCTCCAAATTCTGTGAGATGTATTAGAACACTCCTGCCATCGTTTGGATTTCTTTCTCTTGTAATCAATCCTTTTGTTTCCATAGTTTTCAGTGTTCTAGACAAACTGGTAGATTCAACTCCCATTTTAGGTCCTAAAGCAGTTGATGGAGTACCACTGTCAGGATCTATACTTAATAAAGCAAAACCTGTAGCCATGCTACTCCCTTTTTTATTGGCTTCTTCATTATACATTTTAGTGACAGCTATCCAAGTTGACCTTAATATGTAATCAATCGTTTTTTCTTTCATAATTAATTATAGATATCAAATATAGATAAATATATTATGCACGCATAGTATATTTATTAATTTCTATGAACTTTTTAATTAAGGAATAACTTTTCTTTTGTCATAACATAAAGGGAAAGAGTCCTTTACCTGCGGATAAAATTTTA
>NZ_PJBS01000259.1 GCF_002836055.1 Psychroflexus sp. MES1-P1E | reverse complement strand
ATTTAGACATGCGAATATTCAACGATAATGAAAAGGAATTGATCAAACGATTAATTTCTATCGAAAAAGGAAATACTATTTCTTTACATACGCTTTTGGAAAATTTTTACTTTACAGAAAGTTTTGGAAGAGCTTTAATCATTCAATCTCAAGGTAGATATGCTGTCTTTTTCATGAAGAAGGAAATTTTTGATGATCCTTTTCAAAAGAAAGAAGAACTAGAGTCATTCCTTAATCTACTGTCCTTTATTTCTTACCTTAAACAGCATGGCTATATTTCCTTATTCCGAAGTGAAAAATTAAAGGACGAAACCATGTTTTTTATTCAAGATGGGTTTGTAGGAGCTAAAGCTTCCCAAAATACAATCATCCTAAATACAAAAGGCGATTATACTTCTAGTCCAGATACTATTCATGACAAAAGTGGTGCTATTAGTTACAAAGGGATTGTTAGTAGAGATGATAGTTATGAATTGATTATTGCTTCAACTGTAGGTCATTTAATAGTAAATTCGCAAATAGAACAATTATTACAAGAAGACAATGGTTCCGTTGAAGAAATAGAAAATTCTCTCAACACCAAAGAAAAAGTAAAACAAGAAAGCGAAAAAGCTGAAAATAAATTGGAATCTATACTGCCAACTATTCATCCAATAGCACCAAAACCTAAAAAGGAAATCACTGAAAAAAAACTGCATAAAAAAAACACCTCATTCGCACATGTTTTTTTTAGTATAATTACGCTATTACTTGTTATTACATTATCCATATTTGGTTATTTAAAAATTTCGGATTATGATTCTAAAATTAAAAAATTAGTTAAAAATCATGAATACATGCAGGATAATATGACTGTATTAGCATCAAAAACACACGAACACGACAGTTTACTTACACTCGTAAATACAAAATCTCTTCCTAAAACAGATATTGCAAGAAATTTTTATGGCATTGATATTTCTAAATGGAATGGAAACGAAGTAACCTTAATCCAGAAAAAAGATAGTATTTCCTTTATAATTGTAAAAGCTACAGAAGGTGAAAATTTTGTTGACTCAGGGTTTGAGACTAACTGGAAATTAATTCGATCAAACAATTATATACTGGGAGCCTATCATTTTTATTTAACCTCAAGTGACCCTATAGCACAGGCAAGTCATTTTTGGTCTACAATAAATTCCCAAGGTAAAACCGATATAGCACCAATTGTAGATATTGAATATGAAAGCTTTGATGAAAAAGGTAAAAAAGAAATTTCTGCTATCCAAAACAATTTACTTGCTTTTTTGAAACACCTTGAAAGTGAAAGTAATAGGGTGCCTATTATTTATACCGATTCCCCTTTTGCTGATCAGTATTTATTGAATGATCTATTTAGTAGATATCCTTTGTGGTTAGCACAATACACGAAAAATAATAAACCTACACTACCCAAAACATGGCAAGAAAAAGGGTGCAAAATTTGGCAAAAAAGTGATACCTATTCCATTGACTCTCATAATACTGATTTTGATCTTTTTTATGGGACAGAAGCAGAGCTTGTTAACTAAATAATTTTTTAATATGATTGTTAATACTATTTAAAAAATATAGGAGAAAATAGTATTGAGATTAAATGGAATATAGTGCTACCCATTTATAAGTTTTTACACGGATCTCCTTTGTTTTCGATATTAAATAATAATAAAAAACAGCAGTTAAGTGCTTAACATAAGGTATGTTGTATTTTGCTATCTTTGTTTTTAACCGAAAATTGGCACACACTAATCTGCTACTTTTCATCTAATACCAAATTAAACCTATAATGTCGTATAAATAAA
>NZ_PJBS01000258.1 GCF_002836055.1 Psychroflexus sp. MES1-P1E | reverse complement strand
ACTTACATAGAATTACAAATCATGACTCAAAAAAAAAGCTGGAAATTTTGGACAAGTAGAACGATACTAATTCTATTTATCATTGGAGGCATATGGCTTACAAACCTTATCTGGTTCAAACCCTTTAACATCAATCATTTTTATGAAAAAGCCTTGATTGGACTTGTAATAAACAACCCTGAGTTGATTACTGAATTAGGATTACCTGTGCTCTATGATATGACCAAAGATGAACTTAACGATATTTCTGATACTAAGAAATGGGAAGCCTTCAATCTATCAAAAGAAAATTACGAAACCTTGCTGAGCTATGATTTTGACAATCAATCACCAGATAATCAACTCAATACCAAAATATTGAAACATTTCATGGAGGTAGGATACTTTCTAGATATTGGTTTGCAGGGAGAACCATTTCTTTACCACGACTATCCTGTAAAACAAGTGCTTGGAGTACAGAGTGAATTACCAAGTTTGCTTGAAAATTCTCACAAACTCAAGAATGAAAGTGATATTAAAGCATATATCTCCAGACTATCAAAATTTGACACCAAATTTTTGCAGCTCATAGAGAACCTTAAAATAAGAGAATCAAAAGGCATTATCCCACCGAAATTTATTAATACGATAGTACTTGATGAGATGAAGGAATTTATTGGACTTCAAAAAGATTCTTTGACTGATAATACAATGGGCAAAACCTTTGCAGTGACTTCAAATATCCTCTATGCCAATTTTGAAACTAAAGTGGATGCAATAGATGATATTTCTGAAGACCAAAAAGCAACTTATAAAAAACAGGTTGTAGAGGCTATTGAACTAATAGTGTTTCCTGCTTACCAAAGGTTAATTGATTATATCGAAAAGCTAAATGTTAATGCAACTAACGATGCAGGTGTTTGGAAGCTTCCTAATGGCGATGAGTACTACCGCTTTATGCTAAAAGTAAATACCTCCACAGATCTAAACCCTGAAGAGTTATATAGTCTTGGCCTTTCAGAAGTCGAAAGAATCAAAGAAGAAATGAATACAATCTTGGAAGCCGAAGGCTATGCAGACTCTACTAAAACAATTGGAGATATTATTCAAATACTGAACAAAGAAGAGCGTTTTCTATACCCTAATAATGATGCTGGCCGCGAGATGATTATTGCAGAATACAACCGGATACTAGATGAAATAAAGCAAGGGCTTGGAGAAGCTTTTGAAATTACTCCAAAAGCAGATTTAGAAGTGAAGCGAGTCCCTCAATTCAAAGAAGAAGGCTCACCATTTGCTTATTATGCGAGTCCCGCTCAAGATGGCTCACAAGGAGGCGTATTTTTTGCTAATTTAAGAAGCCCAAAGGATATTGTTAAATTCGGTATGAAAACTTTAGCCTATCACGAAGGCATTCCTGGTCATCATTTTCAATCAGCAATTCAAGTTGAATTAGAGGGTTTGCCTACTTTTAGGAATATTCTTTTTTTTCCAGCTTATTCCGAGGGCTGGGCTCTATATACCGAACAATTAGCATTTGAATTAGGCTTTTATGAAAACGACCCATTTGGTAATCTAGGAAGATTGCAAGCTGAAATATTTAGGGCTGTGAGATTAGTGGTGGATGTCGGGATACATTATAAAAAATGGACACGAGAAGAAGCCATTGAATATATGGTGGCGAATACTGGTTTGCCAACCATTGTTGTCATCTCTGAGATTGAGCGTTATATTGTATTACCAGGTCAAGCCTGTGCTTACAAGGTAGGGATGATGAAAATTTTAGCATTAAGAGAAAAGGCGAAACAAGAGCTCGGCAATAAATTCAAGTTGCCAGAATTCCACAATGCTATTTTGAAAAATGGTGCTGTTCCTTTAGATATTTTAGAAGAGATTATTGACGATTATATACATGTAACATTGGAAAAGGGATAACTAAACAAATGCTAACACCGTATAAAATTAATTGCTGGTAAAAGCCTATTTACGAAAGTTCTTGCGGACTTTCTATTCGGTTTTTATTTGCTAACTTTAGTACTTAAACCACGCAACTAATCTCATACAACAA
>NZ_PJBS01000257.1 GCF_002836055.1 Psychroflexus sp. MES1-P1E | reverse complement strand
CAAGTACCACTCAAAGTACTTAATAAAGTCTTGGTTATTCTCTTTGGTTTTAATCTCATCAATATCTACCTCTCTTTCAGTGATGACGGTTTCCATTTTGGATTTTATCAACTCCTTAGTTAGCTCGACACCCTCATTGATATGTTTTGAAACCAATTTACGGGGCTTAAACCCTGTTTTTAGCAAAATTTGAAAAAGTTTCGGATGCTAGTGATAAAACATGAAAGAAATTCCTTGATGGCCATTTCTAATTGCTTCACTTTCTTATGAAATAGTCTGTTATTTAAAAAAACTATGCTCTGCGACTTGCATTGCTTTACTTTTTAAATCAACTTTAATGTAATTGTAAAAAACCTTTTCTGACTTATGACCAGAAATTACCATTATGTGATGTGGTGGCATACCAGCATTATAAGCATTTGTGCAAAAGCTACGTCTACAAGTATGAGTGGATACATATTTCCATTTGGGTTTTTTCACTTTTTTTCTTACTCTACCTTCAGTTCGCTCCAAAATAAAATCTTCATTGATTTTTGCTTTCTTAGCAATACTCTTAATTAATTTGTTGATTGTGTTTTGATGAACGTAAGGAGGAAAATCACCATTCCTTTTATTTAGAATGCTCTTAACTCTTGAATTGATAGGTATGTAAACCTCGCCGCCCGTTTTATTTTGTTTTAGGTATATAAACTCTTTACGTCCACCATTTATTAGAATTGGGTTTTTTAAAAATTTCATTAAATCACCAACTCTCAACCCTGTGTAACAACCAATTAAAAATACATCTCTTACAGTTTTTTCATCTTCATTTGTTAATTTTAGATTAGCAATGGATTCAAGTTCTGATTGATCGAGATAGGGATGATTTATTTCTTCTTTGAATTTAGCAAAGTAACGTTTCTTAAATTCATTATTATTATGCACGCCTTTATCGAAAGCATAGCCTATTATGGTCTTAAGCTTTTGAATAATCGAACCAATGTAATTTGTAGTGTATTCCTTGTCTTTTCCGTAAGACACAAAATCATTATAGAATTTCTCATCAATATCCTGAAAACAGAAATTGCTGAGCTTTTTGGTCTCAAGAAATTTTATCAAATAGTTTTTACTATTTCTATAGGTCCTGAGTGTTCCTGATGTTAGCGGTTTATTTGTAAATGGCGAATTATTAACTGCGTAATATTTTATAAACCATTCGAAAAATTCGACGATATTGTTAGTACTGCTAATTGTCTCATCGTTAATATCAGGTTCATTACTAATTATTTTCTTTATAGCATTAGAGCACCCAATTTGAGTCAACTTTTCATTTTCTATCAGTATTGTAATAGATTCTTCGATTTCTTTTTCAATCTCTTTAATTCTATTATTTATATAAGTAGAATTTGTGATATCATTAGGCACTTTTAATTTGCACCTTGAAGAGTCCCAATACTTTTCAGAACCTCTTTTAAAATCCAATCCAGTAGACATTCTAAACCTAATATCTCTTCCGTGTCTCAAATCCAATAGAATTGAATTTGTCTTTTTACCTTTTCTTAATTTAAATTTGACTGTCATTTTCTAAATTTTAAATGTTAATAATTGTTTCTGAAAATTAAGAATGTGGTCAAAAAAAACTAAAAAGTTTGCCCACATGTTTGTCCACATGTGTCCTTTTGAGTCCTTCTTATTGTGTTAAAATTAAAAAAACGACCTAAAAAAGTGCCTAAAAAGCGTCAAATTCAGTCTATTTAGTAAAAAAAATAAACTAATTCGGATTCTGCCGTGGTCACAATCACTCACAACTCCGTTGTGATTTAAATATTAAAAATCCAATAAGCATTCGCTTGATTGGATTTTTTTATTCAAAGCGCTAAGACTTATTTTAAAATTTCGACAGTTGTAGTTGCATAATGTACTATTCTCAATATATGCAATCCTGCCTCAGTCATAATTAAAATTCTCAAATCGTTGTTTTTCGATAATTTGTGGATTTTATAACCTTTGATTGTCCACATACTTGCCCACAATTTGATCTATAGTAATATACTATTTCAATTTTTACTTTAAA
>NZ_PJBS01000256.1 GCF_002836055.1 Psychroflexus sp. MES1-P1E | reverse complement strand
ATAAAAAGAAATCGCATTATTGATTAGGTTAGAAGGGAAAAAAGGTTGTAGTTTTGCACTCCGCTAAACGAGGTGTAAGAGTCATATAGAGGGGTTGAGCAGTAGAGATTAGGTTATAGGGTTTTGTAGAGTAGGGTTTAGATTTAGTTTATTAAAGTTCTTTAAAATAAGGTTTAATTTTTTCTTCAAAACGGCTTGTTAGGTTAAAAATAAGTATTACTTTTGCAACCGCTTAGAGAAGCATACGAGTTTAAAATCATTTGGATATGATTTAAACAACAAGAATTAAAAGTTCATTGACATATTGAATTGACAATACAAGTAAGAGATTACTTGTAGAATTAGAAACATTAAGATTATACTCTAATATTAGAGTTGATTCCTGAGAATAAGATGTAAGAGTCGAATTTAAGAAAAGCGTTAAGATATATAAGATTTAACGATGAAGAGTTTGATCCTGGCTCAGGATGAACGCTAGCGGCAGGCTTAACACATGCAAGTCGAGGGGTAACATTGTAGCTTGCTACAGATGACGACCGGCGCACGGGTGCGTAACGCGTATACAATCTACCTATTACTAAGAGATAGCCCAGAGAAATTTGGATTAATATTTTATAGTATTATCGATTGGCATCAATTGATAATTAAAGATTACGGTAATAGATGAGTATGCGTCCTATTAGCTTGATGGTAAGGTAACGGCTTACCATGGCTACGATAGGTAGGGGTCCTGAGAGGGAGATCCCCCACACTGGTACTGAGACACGGACCAGACTCCTACGGGAGGCAGCAGTGAGGAATATTGGACAATGGGAGCAATCCTGATCCAGCCATGCCGCGTGCAGGAAGACTGCCCTATGGGTTGTAAACTGCTTTTATACAGGAAGAAAAAGGTTCACGTGTGAACTGTTGACGGTACTGTAGGAATAAGGATCGGCTAACTCCGTGCCAGCAGCCGCGGTAATACGGAGGATCCAAGCGTTATCCGGAATCATTGGGTTTAAAGGGTCCGTAGGCGGGACAATCAGTCAGTGGTGAAAGTTTGCGGCTCAACCGTAAAATTGCCATTGATACTGTTGTTCTTGAGTGCTTGTGAAGTGGTTAGAATGAGTAGTGTAGCGGTGAAATGCATAGATATTACTCAGAATACCGATTGCGAAGGCAGATCACTAACAATTCACTGACGCTGATGGACGAAAGCGTAGGTAGCGAACAGGATTAGATACCCTGGTAGTCTACGCCGTAAACGATGGTTACTAGCTGTTCGGACTAATTGCGGTCTGAGTGGCTAAGCGAAAGTGATAAGTAACCCACCTGGGGAGTACGTTCGCAAGAATGAAACTCAAAGGAATTGACGGGGGCCCGCACAAGCGGTGGAGCATGTGGTTTAATTCGATGATACGCGAGGAACCTTACCAGGGCTTAAATGCAGTTTGACAGGGGTGGAAACATCTTTTTCTTCGGACAAATTGCAAGGTGCTGCATGGTTGTCGTCAGCTCGTGCCGTGAGGTGTCAGGTTAAGTCCTATAACGAGCGCAACCCCTTTGTTTAGTTACCAGCATGTAAAGATGGGGACTCTAGACATACTGCCAGTGTAAACTGTGAGGAAGGTGGGGATGACGTCAAATCATCACGGCCCTTACGTCCTGGGCTACACACGTGCTACAATGGTAGGGACAGAGAGCAGCCACTGGGTGACCAGGAGCGAATCTACAAACCCTATCACAGTTCGGATCGCAGTCTGCAACTCGACTGCGTGAAGCTGGAATCGCTAGTAATCGCATATCAGCCATGATGCGGTGAATACGTTCCCGGGCCTTGTACACACCGCCCGTCAAGCCATGGAAGCTGGGGGTACCTGAAGTCGGTCGCCGCAAGGAGCCGCCTAGGGTAAAACTAGTAACTGGGGCTAAGTCGTAACAAGGTAGCCGTACCGGAAGGTGCGGCTGGAATACCTCCTTTTTTAGAGTATTGCATTTGATAAAATGTAATAGATGCTTTTTTAAAGGGAATCATTAAGACTTTAGTAGTAAAGTTGCTTTTGATGTTTCTAGTTGTCAATTTAATA
>NZ_PJBS01000255.1 GCF_002836055.1 Psychroflexus sp. MES1-P1E | reverse complement strand
GTGGTTAATTACTAAAAAAAACGAAAAAAATACTTGAAAAGTGAAGATTAAAATTAATTATTTAGAAGGATAAAGAATAGTTTATGGAAAATATATTTGAAGGTGTAATTGGTTTTATAGTTGTTATACTATTTATTATTATACTCTGGGTTGTTCCTATTTGGTTAGGGTTAAAATGGGCAAAAATTAAAGGAGTTTCTAAACTTTGGATGCTTTTTGGAATTCACCCGTTTTTTGGATGGATTGCATTTTTAATCTTAAGATACGGAGTTGAACCTAGAAAACAGTGCTATAAATGCAAAGAATCAATTAAGATGGAAGCTCAAATTTGCCGTTATTGTGGAAACCAAATGAGTCAGGAAGAAATAAATTATGCAATGAAAGAGTATCAAGACAGAAAAAAGTAATATGTCTTTTGAAAAATTCCGAAATCAGAACGAATTAAAAAAAAGGACTAATTATAGTAGTCGGACTTGAATATGAAAACAACCACTGCTATAGAAAAATATGATTTAGAATTCCTTAAGTTGACAGAAATATTGAAACGAATAAAAAACTAACCACAACACCGTGTAAAAAAAATTGCTAGTAAAAGCCTACTTACCAAAATCCTCGCGGATTTTCTTGGTTTGTGTTTTATTTAATAAATTTATTGCTTAAAACACGCAACTTTCCTTACACAATCACGTTGTGGTGCAGCTAAAAAATGAACGATCAAGAGACATATCAGGCCATTCCGTATTATGAGAAATTATGTACTCATTTGGAGTATCACCCCGGACAGACATTTGAAAATTCTTACCGACAAGGCCTATATGGATTTTGGTGTAACGGAATTTTTGGGAACCGAATCTCCGACAATCAGTTGACTAAAAAAAGTGTAAACGACATAAGGCAAATTTAGACGAAATCGCGGATAGGAAAAGAAGGACAAGACGAATATGAAATAACAATTCGATTCGGAAAATACGCACTGAGACGAAATACGAAAGGAACAGAAATGATCGACTGCATTCCAATTACAGACTCGATGGATTGGATTGACATTGAACCAGAACAGAAGAAAATTGAAATAGGATTTAAATAAAAAAAGCCGACACCACAACAACAAATAAAGCTAATGCGGTCATTAGGTCTTCGTTTGACCATGACGTCTGAAGAAGGAAATTTGTGTTACTTTCATAATCACGGAAAACCGCACTAGCTTTATTAAAACCGTTGTATGGCATTAAAGAAAATCAAATGAGATATATTTTAAGCATAATATTTATTGGGTTTATTGGAACCAGTTGCTTTTCACAAGGGAGCTGGAACATTGGATATGTTGAAATTGATTCTCTTAATTCAGATTATTTGAACACCCAAATAAAACTGGACTTCAAACATGATTGGCTAAAAATTAAAAAGCCGGAAAAGCGAAGTGTTAGACATTATGTTACGCCTCAAGACACAGCTTACTTATTGATAAATAATGGTAAGACGGTTTTAATTGAAAGAAGGGCAATCTATGTTGACCATGGTTCCTTTAATGACCAGTTTCTGGAAATAGAGAATTATGACAAAAGCATTAGTAAACGGATTTATGATACCGAAATAGTTCAATTAGAAAAAGACAGAATCAAGGTTCGAGTTGTTATTCAGAATTATAAAATGCGGAATGAAAAGATTGATAAAGAACTCGAATCGAAAACTGTGGAATTCTGGATTGATAAAGATAAGTTAGACGGAATAATGATTAAGAATTAAAACGCCATACAACACTGTATATAGCAAATAGGGCGTTCGGTGGATTATGAAAGTTCAGTGCTATTTACCAACACCGCCAAATCGTTGATTTGGCTTTTAAAATGAAAAAGATAAAAACAAAATACAACGCTTTGGCTCAGAGAAAACCTGAAAGATTATCGCTTTCTACTGCCCTATTTGCCATATACTAAACGTTCTCTGCAAGCTGAAAAAACTAGTCCGTTGAAAATTCATCAGTAAAGTTTGAAATGAAATCTTGAATATATTTTTTAGTTTTATCAGACTTACGGATGACTAAAAAATGACTTCTTTTTAAACCATTTTTACCAATTCTCTTGTAAACTAAATCATCTGATA
>NZ_PJBS01000254.1 GCF_002836055.1 Psychroflexus sp. MES1-P1E | reverse complement strand
CCTCGTCGAAGTAAAAGAACTTCTCTGTCGGAATGACAATAGTGAATTCAAGGCTTCAAGTTCCACAATACAAAGAAAAACGGCCTACTAAATTAAGCCGTAAAAATTGAAGCAAGAGCCTCGTGAAATTTTAGACTGTTTGAGGCTGTTTTTCCAGCCGAGTTTCTAAAATTTAGAGGGTGAGCGATGATTTTAGGAAGAATTTCGTCAGCCTAGATTTTTTTGGTTCGTTTTTTCATCAATGGAAAAAATGAATAAAAACACTAATTTTATATAAATCTTAAATAAAGAGTTACACTAAAACAGATTCCGCATCGTGGCTATCGCCTTTTACGGAATGGGAGAGATTCCTCGTTGAAGTAGAAGAACTTCTCTGTCGGAATGACAATAGTGAATTTAAGGCTTCAAGTTCCACAATACAAAGAAAAATGGCCTACTAAATTAAGCCGTAAAAATTGAAGCAAGAACCTCGTAAAATTTTAGACTGTTTGAGGCTGTTTTTATCAGCTGAGTTTCTAAAATTTAGATGGTGAGCGATGATTTTAGGAAGAATTTCGTCAGCCTAGATTTTTTTGGTTCGTTTTTTCATCAATGGAAAAAATGAATAAAAACACTAATTTTATCTAAATATTAAATAAAGAGTTACACTAAAACAGATTCCGCATCGTGGCTATCGCCTTTTACGGAATACCAAATAATAGCCATGCTTTAAAACTGTCCTAAAAATCCGGTTACTCAACTGAAAAGATTGGTAGCTAGGCATACTCAGTCCATTATAAGCTTTCGGACCAAAGTGAACCTGAAAGTTGGTTGGGGCAGCAATCGGCTCGTAGCCTAAATCAAGATAAATATCCATGGCACGTGACATATGCATGGCATCTGTGGCAATGATGACTTGAGCAGAGGTTCCAAATCTCGATTTGAAAGCTTGGGCTTCTTGCAAAGTAGTGGACGGGTTTTCTAACATTCTGATATGTTGCGAGGAAACACCCAGTTCAATTGCTGCTTTTCGAGTGACTGAAGCCTGACTTTCTAAGCCGTATTTAGAATAGGCTGAAGTTACTAATATAGGCTTGTCTAGTAAGCGAAAGACACGAATCCCTTCATTTAAACGAGAAAGACTTGTGGACCCTAGCTGTGTTAGTGCCGGTAAATCTGAGTTTTGATTATATCCAGCACCGAGAACATGAATAAAGTAGGCTTTATTTTGGTCTAAGGCTTGAGGATCAAGCACTGAATAGTGCTTTTCGATATTTGTGACTATCAATTTCGGTACATAACTTGTTGTACAAATCAAAAGAAATATAGACCCTGTAATCAAGACAAATCGCTGAAACTTATATGTTCTGAATCGAAGCCACAAATACAACAACACCCAGATGACGAATAAATTACTAAGTGTAGGTAAGGATTTAATAAATTCCATCATCAACTTTGATTTAGCAGTTTAATTTATATAAAAATCTGATTTAACCTTACCATTTTAGTAGTGAAGATTGAATATAAAATAGGTTGGATGAGGACTAAAACTTTGTAAACTTTCATTTTACTAAATAATTTAAGTTTGTAAGAAGGTGATAATATTTTAACTTGCGATTTCTTAAAATGATACCAAATTAAACTTCAATCCTAAATTAATAATGCAAAAGGACGCTAAAAAAAAATGGTTTGTACTTTACACAAAACCACGTGGAGAAAAAAAGCTATCAGAGCAATTAAATACTTCAGGTATTGAAGCTTACTGCCCAACTCGAACTGAAGTCAGAGTTTGGAGTGATCGGAAGAAAAAAGTAGAAATGCCTGTTTTGCCATCAATGCTATTGGTGAAAATTGAAAATAAACAAAGAGCAAAGGCTTTAGAATCGCCTTTGGCTATGCGTTACTTATTCTGGAACGGCAAACCTTCTGTAGTCACTCAAGTGGAAGTTGATACTTTAAGGTCAATTTTAGGAGATAGCAAATTCGAGTCTCACGAACTAGACCAGTTGCGTCCAGGTCAAAAATTAGACATGACTGAATTAGGCTTTGAAAACATAGAAGGGACTGTCCAATATGTAAATAAAAAAGAATGTTGGGTGGTACTTCAAGGAATGGGATATGTGGTAAAGTTTAAACGGTGACTTTAGAGATTATCAATTTTAAATTAT
>NZ_PJBS01000253.1 GCF_002836055.1 Psychroflexus sp. MES1-P1E | reverse complement strand
TGTCCTTATGTCAGATTGTCACAAAAGCATTAGCGGTATTTAGTTTGCTAGTGATTAGTAAATAAAAAATAATATATATGGCTACCGGTAATATTAACGTTTCAGTAGAAAACATTTTTCCACTGATTAAAAAATTCCTTTACAGCGATCACGAAATATTCTTAAGGGAATTGATTTCCAATGCAACTGATGCGACTTTAAAGCTGAATCATTTGATTAGAATTGGTGAGGCTAAAATTGAAGCCAAGCATCCTAAAATTGAAATCAAAATTAATAAAGAAGACAATACACTTCATATTATCGATGAAGGTGTAGGAATGACCAAGGATGAAGTTGAAAAATATATCAATGAAATTGCTTTTTCAGGTGCTGAAGAATTTTTAGAAAAATATAAAGATTCCGATTCGAAAGATACGGGGATTATAGGTCATTTTGGTTTGGGCTTCTATTCTGCCTTTATGGTGGCTAATAAAGTCGAGATCAAAACCAAATCTTGGAAAGATGAGCCAGCAGCCCATTGGACTTGTGAAGGGACTACTAAATTTAGCTTAGAAGAGTCTGATAAAACTGATCGCGGGACTGAAATTATTCTTCATATCAATGATGATGAAAAAGAATTTCTAGAAGACCAAAGGATCACCGAACTTCTTGTGAAGTACAATAAGTTTATGCCTATTCCTATTAAGTTTGGAACAAAGGAAAAAGAACTTCCAAAGGCTGAGGATTCTAAAGAAGAGGATGAGCCAAAAAAAGTGACTGTAGATAATATTATCAACAATCCTAATCCAGCTTGGACTAAGCAACCTACAGAACTTGAAGATGCAGATTATAATTCATTTTATAGTGAATTGTACCCAACTCAATTTGAAGAGCCTTTATTTCATATTCACTTAAATGTAGATTACCCTTTTAATTTGACAGGGATTCTCTACTTTCCAAAATTGGGTAACGACTTATCTGCACAAAAAGATAAAATTCAACTGTACCAAAATCAGGTCTATGTCACAGACAATGTCGAAGGCATCGTACCGGAATTTTTGACGATGTTGAAAGGTGTTATCGACTCACCTGACATTCCTTTAAATGTTTCTAGATCTTATTTACAAGCAGATGGTGCTGTCAAAAAGATTTCTAGTTATATCACCAGAAAAGTTGCCGATAAGTTGAAATCTATATTCAATGATAATAGAGAAGATTTTGAAAAGAAATGGAACGACATCAAAGTAGTGATAGAATATGGAATGCTTTCTGAAGACAAGTTTTTTGAAAAAGCACAGAGCTTCGCTTTATATCCAACTACAGATGAAAAATTCTACACCTTAGAGGAACTGAAAAATGAGATTTCAGAACTGCAAACGGATAAGGAGGATAAGCTAGTAATTCTATATGCTTCAAATAAAGATACGCAACATAGCTATATTAAAAGAGCTGAGGCTAAAGGGTACAAAGTGGTCTTGTTAGACTCTCCTATTGTATCCCATTTAATTCAGAAAATAGAACAGGAAAACGAGCAAAAAGTTTCTTTCGTAAGAGTAGATAGTGATCATGTTGAAAACTTGATTAAAAAGGATACTGAACAAGTGTCTAAACTTAGCGATGAAGAAAAAGAAACCGTTAAGACGAGTTTCGAAACTGTAGTTCCTAAAGAACGCTACACCGTTCAGTTGGAGGCGCTAGATTCCGAAACTGCTCCAGTAGTGATTACTCAGCCTGAGTTTATGCGTCGAATGAAAGAGATGCAGCAATCCGGTGGCGGAGGAATGTTTGGAATGGGAAATATGCCAGAAATGTACAATTTGGTGGTAAATACCAACAACCCATTGATCTCTAAAATTCTGAAAGCAAAAGAAGATTCTAAAAAAGAAGCTCTAATTAAACAGAGTTTAGATTTAGCACTTCTTTCTCAGAATTTATTAAAGGGAGAAGAATTGACGAATTTCGTAGAGCGAAGCTTCAAAATGATTAAATAATACAAGATTTCATATTAAGTTTTAAAAACCACTTCTTCGGAAGTGGTTTTTTTATTTCAAGATCTCTGACTGCCAACGAGACTTTTAAAGATTGAAAATAATTGATAAAAAAATACAGATTAAATTTCCAAGGAACCTGTTTAAAAATACTTTTATTGTCACCTGTCCACAAGCTTATTGAGTTTCA
>NZ_PJBS01000252.1 GCF_002836055.1 Psychroflexus sp. MES1-P1E | reverse complement strand
TTATTCATTCACAAATGCGAATTTATAGTTTTTTAGGTATGGAAGGCATTGATAAACTCCAATGGATCATGGAGCATGAACCTAAATTACTGTCGCGTATTTCGAGTAAGGCAGTTGCATCCTATTTAGGCATGACCAATTCTACGTTGAGTAAGTTGAGAGCAAAACTAAATAATATGGAAATGTTGACATAAGACAATCTTTCTTATTTCAAGCATCTTTAATTTCGCACTCAGGAAAGTGTAAGTTATTTAATCGATGAAAAAGATAGATGTTATAATCATAGGGGGAGGGGCGATAGGAATTGCCTGTGGAATTGAAGCAGTTAAGGGAGAACTCTCCAATTTAATCATAGAAAAGGGATGTATCGTAAATTCTTTATACAATTTTCCACAAGGGATGATTTTTTTTTCGACTTCAGATAAATTGGAAATTGATGATATTCCGTTCATAAGTAATAACGAAAAACCCTTAAAATCAGAAGCATTAGAGTACTATAGGCGCATTACCCATTCTCGAAAATTAAATATTAATCTTTTTGAAGAAGTAGAAACAATAGAAAAGCAGGACGAAGCATTTAGGGTGAAAACAACTCGATCATCCTACTTGGCTAAAAATGTAATAATTGCTACAGGTTTTTATGATATTCCTAATAAGATAAATATTCCTGGAGAAAATTTACCCAAAGTTTCACACTATTATAAAGACCCACATTTCTATGCACATCAGAAAGTTATTGTAGTGGGTTCGAGTAATTCTGCGGTAGATGCCGCACTGGAAATATATAGAAAAGGAGGTGATGTTACAATGATTATTCGTGATACAGAAATAGGTTCGCGAGTAAAATACTGGGTAAAACCGGATATAATAAATAGAATAATGGCAGGAGACATAAATGTGTTTTTTAATTCGGCATTGAAAGAAATTAAGGAAGATGAAGTAATTATTAATTCTATAGGAAAAACAATAATCATTAAAAATGATTATGTGTTAGCTTTAACAGGATACAAACCAAATTTTGATTTTATTCAAAAAATAGGCATCAAAATTTCCAATAATGACAAAAAATCACCTCAGTACAATAATGAAACAATGGAAACTAATATTAAAGGAATGTATCTCGCAGGAGTTGTTTGGGGTGGAATGGAAACTCACAAATGGTTTATTGAAAATTCAAGAATACATGCCTCATTAATAGTACGAAATATTAAATTAAAAAATGAATTTAAATAACAAAGTAGCCATACTTACAGGGTCTAGTAGAGGAATTGGACTCGCGACAGTAATGGCTTTACTCGATAATGGTGCAAGTGTAGCTGGTTGGAGTCGTTCACATACAGAAATTAAACATCCAAATTTTAAATATATTCAGGTAGACATTAGTGATGTCAAATCAGTAGAGAATGGCTATAAAGAAACCACATCACATTTTGGAAATGATATTCATATCCTAATTAATAATGCTGGTTTGGGTTATTCGTCTCTCTTCGAAGATTTAAAAATAGAAGAATGGCAACAATTGTTCGATACCAATGTAAATGGTATTTTTTATACCTCTCGTTTAGTTTTACCTCAAATGAAAAAAATAGAATATGGACACATTATTAATATTTCATCTGTTGCTGGGAATACGGGTATTGAAACCTTAAGTGGATATTGTGCTACTAAATTTGCAGTAAGAGGGCTTTCTAAAGCATTATATAAGGAAGTAAGAAACCACGGAATAAAGGTAACCTGTATATATCCAGGTTCAGTACGAACAAATTTCTTTGATGAAATTGATGGTGCAACAGCAAATGAGAATATGATAAAACCTGAAGATATCGCAAGCACAATTTTACACTGTTTAGTGTCATCGCCTAACTACCATCACGTAGAAATTGAAGTTAGACCTTTACATGTGAAAAAATAATGAAAGCAAGACTATACTAGATTCTTGCGACTATTTTTTTAAGACTGAATTTTTCACTTAGCAAAAATAATATTGAAAGAAGTAGGTTTCATTGAAGCAGGTTTTTGGCGTTTCTTATTTGGAGTTGGTGCATTGGTTATGTTAGGATTCAAAAAATTACCCAGCTCACAATTAATCATTAAAAATGTAAAGGGCATTTTTTTAATAGCTGGATTCAAGTCATAAATGCAACTTGATTGTTAAAA
>NZ_PJBS01000251.1 GCF_002836055.1 Psychroflexus sp. MES1-P1E | reverse complement strand
GCCCTATGTTTTTTATACATTGTTACCTGCTGGCTTTATTTGCATCTTTCATTAATTCGTTCTTGTGCATATTCAGCTCCTAATTCCTTTGCTTTCTTCCAATTTTCGCAAGCCTCTGATTTTTTCTCTTGGTTATATTTCGTGTTACCAATATTAAAATAAGTCATAGCGTCATTTGGCTTTAACTTTAAAGCTTTTTCATAATCGTTCAGAGCCCCTTCATAATCGCCATTTTCGTCTTTTACTGACCCGCGATTTACGATTGCATCTATAAAGTCAGGTGCAATTTCTATGGCTTTGTCATAATCAGCTATTGATGGTTTCCAAGTATAAAGCTCATTTTTTACTATTGCTCTTGAATAGTACGAATTCGGGTCTTTCGGATTGATTTTAATGCAAATTGTCCAATTAAATATTGCTCCACTTAAATCTCCAGAATTATAACATTCAAGTCCTTTGTTGAAATAATAATCTTCTTTTCCTTTATCGAAATTGGGGAATTTTTGATTTTTCGGGTCAAATGGCGCACCATAACCGTCAAGTTTTGCATCAAATTCATAACCTCTTTTATACATATCTAAACCCCAATAAAGTAAATTATCCTCCGTTATAGGTATCTCATTAGTTTCTCCATTTAATTCCCAAAGTCCTTTTTTGATTTTCTTAATGGATTTGATTTCATAAGGGTAATGTTCGTTAAGAAATTCTTGAAGCTTTTCAAGTTTATCTTTTGAGTTAGAAACAAAATGAAAGTCAAATTTTGCCAAAGAAAAATCACTTACTCCACTTTTTTGCATATTATTGAATACATCTTGAGCGGAAACCATCTCTTTTCCGAAATTTTGAGTGAATTGTTCCCAAGTAATGAATTTGTCTTCATTCTTATTTTGTCCCCAACCAGTTAAAAATTTTAGCATTAAGATTATTATTAATAGATTTCTCATTTAGTTTTTTTCAGCTTGCAGGTAACGTCTAGGCTATGGTTAGTAAGGGATTAAAAAGTAATAATCTTTCAATTAAGCACTTAGCCAAAACTTTTTATTTTGTTTTATTTTTTTTTTAAAGCCAAATCAAAAGTTTTGGCGGACTTTATTACTTGAACAGACCTTTAATTTTATGCCAAAAACCCTTATTAACTATAGCCATTGTTGGCGGTAGTTTTTCTTTGGTTGGCTTGTCATTTTCTGTTGTATTAATTTTCTTTTTTAGTTTTATTAGTTCCTCAGAATTTTCTTTGTTGTAAGGAATTAATAGAAATTTCCAATCAAATGAGTTTAACAAAGGTTTCATTTTCTCTTCAATAATTGGTTTAGTGAAGTCTGAATTATCTCCAAAGGATTCAACTCCAGTTCTTAAATCAATCTCAAGGATGTAATTGTATTCTTTATGGTTTTGCAATAAATAAGTTTTACTTAAAAATTGGTTAGGTGTTAATTTCACTCTAACCGAAAGGGAATAGTTTATATCTAATTTTCCTGAAAACCATTTTTTGAAATTATACCAGCCATATCCATCATCTTCATTTAATTCCAATCTCTCGTTGTAAACTTGATAGAATTGTTCGGTTATTTCTTCAATGCTTTTGTCGGATTTTAAGCCTATATAAAATGATGTTGATTCGTAACCATAATAGACTAGATTTTCAATTAGTTCTTCATATGAATTTACCCTCAGTCTTTCCTCAAATCCGTTTTCAGCACATTCAAGTTCAAAATAAGATATTTGAGGTTCTTTATATTCTTTTTCCACATTATATCCGTAATCAAAACACAACATTGTGTGTCCATCCATATGCGAAAGTATAGGAAGTCGGTCTAAATTTAGAAAGTCGAATTCAGAAGAGTTTTCAAGTTCTTCTTTGTCCATATATTCAAGTAGAACGTCTTTCAGAGTGCTATAACCACCGTGATTTATTATTGGGTCAATTGTAGAACCATTATACAATAGTTCGTTCACTTCTTTGTTATGAATTAGTGCACTTTTCCAGACATAACCTCCGTTTTGGATTTTCAAATGTTCCCTGTATAGACTTGGAAATTTAAATCCGATTTCGGTTTCTTTTTGAACGATTTGTTCTTCCGTTCTCCCGATACTTTCATCAGTAAATCCTTTTGCGGATTGTTTCCAAATATCTTCTATCATATGTTTTTTTTAATTACCGC
>NZ_PJBS01000250.1 GCF_002836055.1 Psychroflexus sp. MES1-P1E | reverse complement strand
CACAACGTTGTTGTGTATGGTTATTTGCGTGGTTAAGCACCTAATTTAGCAAATAAATCACGGATAGAAAATTCCAGCGGAATTTTCGTAAGTCGGCAGTGACCCAGCAATTAATTATACACGGGGTTAGCAAAAGTTTTTTAATAATTTATTTTCTAAAATCTTGCATTTTATTTAATGAATGAGCATACGTCCAACCTTCGCGAGATTTGTTAGTGGTTTTAAAAACAATCCAAGTGTCAGTCAAATCTTTTTCAGAAAAATATGGAACTTCGAATTCGTAATTCGTAATTTTTAGAGAGTCAGTATTCGAATCAATTTTTTTATTAATGGTTTTTTTTATACTTCTGTTAAATGTTTTCCACTTTCTATTTTTATCGTCAGTAAACTTTCCTAAACAAGCATACATGTCTCCAATTTCATAATTCTTATTATTAAATTTAGGATTTAACTTTATTGTTGCATCAGTAATTCTTATAATCAATTTATTTTCATAGACATCTATCATTCCATTTCCTTCGAAAAGAAGAGCTAAGCCTGAAGAATTAAATTGTAATTCAATTTTTTTTTCAATTGATTTTCCTAAGTTAGTTCTAGTAGTTGAACAATTTGATATTGATAATAGCATCAAAACAAAAAAACAGAATTTTATAAATTTCATAAGTTATTAGATTAGTCTTTTCAATTTTTGCTAACGTGTTTGTGTAAGGAAAGTTGCGTGGTTTAAGCAATGAAGTTAGTAAATAAAACACAAACCAAGAAAATCCGCGAGGATTTTTGTAAGTAAGCTTTTACCAGCAATTTTTTTTACACGGTGTTAGCCACTGGCTTTATCTGGTTTGCTTATTTTTTTTACATATTTTTTCAAGTTCGTATCGTCATAGAACACTCTTTTATCGAATCGTTCTATTATTCTATTTAGTCGATTGATATTTAGATGTGCTCTTTGTCTAATATACTTTTTAACTTTCTTAACTTTTCCTTTTTTGACAGTCATAAAATCAAGTCTAATAAAATATGATTCGTAAATGCTGTAGAGTGATAAGAAATATAAATAAGGCAAGAACAAGATTGTAAGTAGTATTGGTAATATGAAGGAATGTAATGTTCCTAATTTGAAGAAATCAGAATAACCATTCGCCATTTTATAGATGGAATAAATTAACAGTCCGAAACCAAATATTGCCATTAAATTCGTTAGTATTTTTGCCACTTGGGCATTTTTTGAATCTAAACCTGCAACAGCTTGTAACATTCCGATAAACACTAAAATTGGAAGTAGTATTAGTTCTGTCACTAAACTGAAATTGTAGAAGTTGATTACAAATTGTAATATCGCAATGACTTTGATAGTGTCGATAATAAGTGCTTTAAAATATTTACTGTCTTTTGCTTTGTTTAGGCTAAAAACTAAAACAAATGCAACCGATAAAAGCCAAAATATAGAATTTTTTATGTCAGCAGAAGTCCAAAATCCTAACGCTTTTAAAAAGACAAATACTCCAAACAAGTATACACCTAAAGTTAAATAGATTGCCAGAAAATATTTCCCGAAAAGTAATTTCACAACATCCGCCAATGAATTACGCATTGACTTTTGTGTGAGAACAAATATTATAAAAACTCCAAGCCATATTAATAATGAAATTTCTCTATTGCTAAATATTTCTTGTAGTCTGCTCAAATATTAATAATGTGTTAGAATGTTTTTTAAAATTTGATTTGCATTTCTGAAATTTTCTTCTTGCTGGTCAATTTGTATAAAATTTTTTAATCCGTGGAATAGATTATTTCTGAACCGATAAACTATAATTGTTAGTGCTAAAACTTTGGCAGAAGTTATATTTTCATTCCCTAAAAGTACATTTGCAACAAACTCTTTTCTGTCTCCATTTCGAAAGTTCAGATGTTCAAATCGACCGTTTGTTGTTCCATTTTCAATATACCTATTTTGAAAATACTCAAAGTTTTCTTGAAAGTCAGCAATTTGAAATGCGATAGGGTTTAGTTTTTCCTCTAAACGATTTACATTGCAACGATTACCACAAACAAGATTTTCGAATATGTTCCAAAGAAGTGAGAAATCTTTAACATTTATCAATTGTTCTTCGGTAAATTCTGTTCCGAATTTTTCATTTATCCATTCAATCATTGTAGTTTGGATTTTTTTTAGCTTGTGGC
>NZ_PJBS01000316.1 GCF_002836055.1 Psychroflexus sp. MES1-P1E | reverse complement strand
TAACCACAAAACGAATCTGCACAAACTTTATAATAATCATTTTCAAAATCGTACAGATAAACAGTTTTATCACTATTTAATTCTATTATTAAATCAGAAAACGCATCAGGTTTCTCTCTCAATTTTGCGCCATTAGTAATATTAATTTTTAAGGCAGTAGTATCATAAACAACTTTATTAAACTCACTCATTTCTAATTTCTTAATTTCCCTATCAATTTTAACAATTGAATCATTCAAAAAATTAATCATATTTTGAATTTCAATTTTTTTACTCTCTAGCTTAGGGATTTCAGGTTGTTGAGCGAAACCTTGATATAAGTTATTCAATAAAATAAATAACAGAATACCCTTGAATGAAAGCAAATGATTAATTTTCATTTTAACTATAATTGAAATTAAAGTTAAAACAAGTAAATTTTGGTAAGGGAAGAAATATTTTAGGTTTAAATGCCTTTTGTGTTAAAAATGTGTTAAAACAGGAAATAAAAAAAGGCTTACATCTTTGTAAGCCTTTGATTTTACTAGTGGTCCCACTTGGACTCGAACCAAGGGCCACCTGATTATGAGTCAGGTGCTCTAACCAGCTGAGCTATGGGACCAAGGCTGATTATTGTTAAGGAGTGCAAAAATAAGTATAAGTTTACTATCAACCAAAGTAATTCTTGACTTTAATTAACCTTGATCTTCACAAAGTTCTATAAGCACGCCATGGTTGCCTTTGGGGTGTAAAAACACAATAGATTTATTGTCTGCACCACGTTTAGGCGACTCACTTAAGAGCTGAAAACCTTCTTGCTGTAATCTGCTCATTTCAGAGGCGAGGTCATCTACAAAAAAGGCTATGTGGTGAATACCTTCCCTTTGCTTGCTGAGGTATTTACCAATTGGGCTATCGTCTCGTGTGGCTCCCAGTAGCTCGATTTTACTTTCTCCACATTCAAAAAAGACAGTTTTCACACCTTCCCGTTCTACGGTTTCCATTTTGTAAGGAGAGGCTTTAAATAAGCTTTCATAGGTTTTTGTGGCCGCCTCTAGGTCGTTAACAGCGATGCCAATATGTTCTATTTTTTTGATCATAAGAGGTAAATTTTTAAATTTAAATGCGCTAAAGTTTACATCATTCACAAAACTAGCATTTATATAATTATTCTACCTTTGCATCATGGAATCAAATAGACAAAAGAAAATTGCGGGAATACTTCAAAAAGATTTAGCTGAAGTGATTCAACTCGAGCTGAAAACGGCTGGCACTCAAAACTTAATCATCTCGGTGACCAAGGTGAGGGTGACTCCAGATTTACTGCAAGCCAAAGCGCATTTAAGCATTTTTCCTTCTGAAAAATCTGAGCAAATTGTGGAAGAAATCCGAATGATGAAGTCTAAAATAAAGCATCAGGTCGCCACGCGAACCAGAAACCAGTTGCGACGTATGCCAGAACTAGAATTTTTCAATGATGATTCTATAGAATACATCAATGATTTAGAACAAGCTTTTAAAGGAAAAAACGACCCTATTAAGAATCCTGACTTACTGAACAAGCGGAAGAAAAATTGAATATTTCTTTTTACATCGCTAAGCGCTATTTCTTTTCCAAGAGTTCCAACACGGCTATAAATGTCATCACTTGGATTGCCTCTGTAGGTGTCATCGCTGGTGCTCTAGCTTTGTTTGTTGTCTTATCTGCCTTTTCGGGACTTAAGGAATTCAGCTTATCTTTTACCAACAAATTCGATCCAGACTTAAAGGTGTTCTCTAAAGTAGGAAAGACGTTTATGTTAGAGTCGAGTCAACTGTCTGCTTTATCGAATAATCCAGATATCGTTCGCTATTCGGAAGTGATTGAAGAACGCGTTCTATTGAGTTTCAAATCTAAAAACACGCCAGGCTTCATCAAGGGTGTTGACACTAATTTTAAAACTATCAACGCTATAAAGTCGAGTATCTTTCTGGGTCAGTGGATTGAAAATGATGCTTACCAAGTGGTGTTAGGTAACGATCTGTCTAGAAAACTTTCTGTAGGGGTCAGAGATTATACAGGTCTTTTAAAGTTCTATGTTCCCAAACCAGGAAAGGGACAAATTTTAGATGTAAAAGAGGCTTTTAGAACTGCCAATGCTACGGTAACAGGAATTTACTCTATCAATGAAGAGTTGGATAAAAAATATGCCTTTACAGATATAAATTTCGCCAGACAATTGCTACAGTTGAAACAAAACGAAGTGACTTCTCTGGAACTGCAAATTGCTAAGTCAGCCGATATGGCTTCAGTAAAAAAAGAGGTGGAGGATATTTTTGATAGCCAAGTGCTGGTAAAAGATAGGATCCAGCTGAATGATAGTCTTTACAAAATGTTGAACACAGAAAATCTGGCAGTTTATCTTATTTTTACCTTAGTGATTATCATAGCCCTTTTTAATGTGATAGGATCTATCATCATGGCCGTGCTAGAAAAGCGGCAAAATTCTAAAACTCTTCTGAATTTAGGCTTAACCGAGATTGAGATACAACGAATCTTTTTCTTTCAAGGTAGCTTAATGAGTATCGCTGGGGGCATCATAGGTCTTTTTCTCGCGATTATAGTGGTTTTGTCCCAACTTCAGTTTCAATGGATTATGATTACTCCGAGTTTAGCTTATCCCGTAAGACTGGAAGTCGTAAATATTTTTATTGTGTTCTTTACTATAACAAGCCTTGGCTTATTAGCCTCCTATATTTCCTCTCAAACGGTGAAGCGTTCCCTAAAGTAATTTAATTCGGTATAAAAACTCTTTTGTGTGTTCTTTACTAATACCGAATTAAACTTATAATGTCGCAATAAATCGTTTCTTTTTCGCCTGCTTTTTATCAAAAATAATTACCGTAACTAAGGCTATGCTAATTATTTTC
The DNA here is from genome assembly GCF_002836055.1 of Psychroflexus sp. MES1-P1E. Lineage (GTDB taxonomy): Bacteria > Bacteroidota > Bacteroidia > Flavobacteriales > Flavobacteriaceae > Psychroflexus. Next base: position 42,857 of record NZ_PJBS01000316.1, on the reverse strand, counting down.
AACTTCAATCAATCAAAAAATAATTCAATTTATTTATACGACATTATAAATTTAATTTGGTATAACTGTATCCAAAGAGGACTTCCCTTAAGATAGAAACGGATTATGCGCGATATTTAAAGGACAAATCGAGAATGAATAAAGAAGTTTGTCTAGTACTAAATAATCGATACAGTTTCTTAAAACAAAAAGTCCATTCAATTTTGAATGGACTTTTTATTCTTATAATAGCTATGGAGACTAATTACTCCCCCAAAACCATAACGTTGTTTTCTCTATCAACATCTGCCATTAAACCACTTGGGTCAATTTCAATTTTCTCAATTTCGTATTGAGCTGTAGGAATTTCCAAGGTATAAGTTGGATAAGCCCAAGCCCAATCTTCCTCAATATTAGTAGCGTCTGGCTTTGTCCATCTCATAATCCTTAAAGGAATATAATACAGCTCTGATGTTCCTCCTTTAAAGTCAACTTTTATTTCGATAGGCATTGGTGTAAGAGCAACTCGTTCAAGAGTTACTAGAGTGGTTTCAGGTTCAACACTCACGCCTTTTATTGCATAATCTATTGTATTGGTTGTTCTTGTCCAGTCGTTGAGGTACCAACTTAACTCAGCTCCACTTACTTTTTCAGCGATGCGGATAAAGTCATTTGGCGTTGGGTGCTTAAACTTCCACTCATCGAAATAGCGATTTAGGGTGTTATCTAAATTCTCTTGTCCAATTAAATAGCCTAGCTGAGCTAAAAATACAGCCCCCTTTGAGTAGGCAGTTACGCCATAGGCTCTGTTGTATTCATAACGATCTGCATGGGTGGTTTGTGGTTGTTCAAAACCAGACTTGGCCAGACTTGTATAGCCTTTATAAGTTCTTTCAAATACATTATCTCTATTTTGATCCATCACCTCATTCATAGCTAATGCAGAAATATAGGAGGTAAAACCTTCGTCCATCCATTCATGCTGAGCTTCATCTGTTGCTAAAATATGCTGAAACCAAGAATGAGCCATTTCATGTGCAGTGACTCCTACTAAGCTACCAAATTCTCTCTCTCCTGTAATAAGTGTACACATCGCATATTCCATGCCTCCATCACCTCCTTGTATAACAGAGTATTGATCGTAGGGATATGGGCCAATGTGTTCATTGAAGAAATCCAATATATCTGAAGTTTTGGATTGTAAATTCTTCCAATTTTCAATAATTTCCGTATTGTCCTTGTATAAAAAGTGAAGAGTAGTGCCATCCCTTCCAGTGATTTTATCATGGATATAGTCTTTGTCTGCAGCCCACGTGAAGTCATGTACATTTGGCGCATTAAAATGCCAAGTAAGCTTTTTCCCTTTTCGTCTTACTTTTTCTCCCTCATCTTCATATCCATAACCAACTTCGTTGGGGTTTTGGATATATCCAGAACCTCCCAAAATGAAATCTTTATCTATAGAGATCTTAACATCAAAGTTTCCCCAAACACCATGAAATTCTCTACCAATATAAGGGTCTGCATGCCAGCCTTCAAAATCATATTCTGCCATTTTAGGATACCATTGCGTCATAGAAAGTTCAACACCTTCGGCATTATTTCTTCCAGATCTACGAATTTGAATAGGGACTTGACCTTCAAAATCCATTTTGAAAGTACTTGACTTTTTAGGTAAAATAGGCTCATTGAGCTCAACTTCAAGGACAGTTCCCACTAATTTAAAGTTTAGCTTTTCCCCATCTTGTCGAAGAGTTTTTGCTCTCATAAATCCAATTTCCTCATCGCTAAGTTTAGAAATACGATCTCCAACTCTAGAGTCTGGATCTTCGATCGTTCTAGATCTCACATCCATTTCACTACCTGGTTGGAAAGCATTAAAATACATATGATAAAAAACCCGTTTTAATGTATCTGGAGAATTATTGGTGTATTTCAGAACTTGTGATCCATCGTACTGGTAATCTTTGGCGTCAAAATCAATTTCCATTTCATAATCCACATGCTGCTGCCAATACCCTGTAGAGTTTTGGGCAGAAAGAATTGAAAATGAAAAGATAAATGCAATCGTTAAAAAAGTTTTTGTCATTATTTTTTAGTTTTAGAAGCCAATATTAAAGCATTATACATATTTACCATTTTTCCTGATACTGAAATCTTATCAAAGGGTAGGGTGTTTTCTGGATCTCCTCCAAGAACCACCTCTTGATCTGTACTTAGTCCAGAATCCATAAGAATTTGTTTGACTTGAGCAGCAGAGAGTTTAGGATAAATAGAGCGGACCATTGCTGCAACACCAGCTACGTTTGGAGAAGCCATAGAGGTTCCTTGTAGGAATTCATAGGTGTTTAGTGGAGTGGTTGCATATATAGAAGATCCCGGCGCAAAAACGTCCACACTGTTATCTCCATAGTTTGAAAATCCTGAAACTAAATTCCCTCCATATTCTGAAGTTATAGAACCCACGTTGATAAAGTTATCCACGAAATTGATTGGATTTTCTGGAGTTTCATCATTAGGATATACTCGTGTTTCATCTAGATCAATGCCTTCGTTTCCGGCAGCATTTACGATTAATACATCATTTTCTGCTGCATACGCTATAGCTTCCATGACCCATTCTGGATGCGTTGAAAAGTATTTTCCAAAGGACGTGTTAATGACTTTAGCACCGTTATCGACTGCATAGCGAATACCCATAGCGATGTCTTTATCGTATTCATCTCCATCTGGAACCGCTCTTATTGGCATAATTAAGACGTTTCCTGCAACGCCTTTTACACCTTTGTCATTTATTCTATTGGCTGCTATAATTCCAGCCACATGAGTACCGTGCTTGGCATCTTTCTTATCTTCATTGGGACCACTCACTTGGTTATTTCCATAAAAGCGTGTTGAAAAATCGTCTGGATCGTCGCCTAGTATTTCGGCTCTAGTATTCAATTCCAAATTGAAATGGTATTTGGTTCTATTGCCAAAATACTCCATAGCTTGGGCAAGTTGGTCTTCTATGTCACCTAGATCTTCACCAATATTATTCATAACGTTGAGGAGTAGCATTTTTTGGTTGAGACTGGTATCGTCTTCAGGTTCGTAGGCCGTTAGATTCTCTATACCAAGCTCATCAACATCAAGTTCAATTTTTAAACTCTCCTCAGCTTCTTGGAGCTGATTGTTCATAGTGACATACCGATTTAAACTGGCATTAGTACTAGTTAGCTCTTTGTCATATTCAGCCTTTGCAGACTTGTATAATTTAAAGTTCTCTAAGTTATCTTTAGAGATATCGCTTTCAGATTTACCTTCAAATTTATCTTGGTAATCTCTTACTATTCTCGTGTATTCAAGATTTTCTTCAACAACGTCACCAAGGAAATTCCAGCCGTGGATATCATCGACAAAACCATTTTTGTCATCGTCTATTCCGTTCTCAGGAATTTCATCAATATTAGTCCAGATCACCCCTTCAAAATCTTCATGTTCAATATCAATACCACTATCAAGAACAGCAACAATGACGCTTTCTCCTTTGTAGTTTTTAATGATTTCTTGGTAAGCTCTATCCACGCTCATTCCTGGGATGGTGTCTTTCAAAAGATCTTTGCTTCCCCAAACTTCAAGTTCATCATCTGTAAGTTCTGATGTTTTAGCCTTTGCGTTCTGTAAGTTGGGGATGGGTTCTGAAGTGATCTTTGGTCCACTGGCACAACCTACTAGGAATCCTGAAAATAAAAGGCCCCAAGCGCCTATCTTAATTGTTTTTGTCGTCATGTTTTAAAATTAAATTAATTAGTAAAGAGTTCATTAAAACTGAAAGTAGAGTCAAGTCGTATTCCTTTTTCAGTGTCTTTTAGGTTGATGATTTCGTTGTGAGCATCATGCTCAAGAAAGAGGTGATAATTGTTTTGAGTCGCCTCTTCTAGAAATATCTTTTTTTCCTGAAGTGTCTTTAAGGGTCTGGTGTCAAAACCCATGACATAAGGGAGAGGAATATGGCCTGCTGTAGGAAGTAAATCTGCCGCAAAAACCAATTTTTTCCCTTTATAGTCTATGATTGGAATCATCTGTTTATCGGTATGGCCGTCTACAAAGAGGACTTCAAATCCCAATTCCTCGTAAAAATGCCTTTTTTGAGTGCGTTCCAAAAAATGTAAGTGACCGCTCTCCTGCATCGGTAAAAGATTTTCCTTAAGAAAGGAAGCATTTTCGCGATCGTTGGGGTTTATAGCCCAGTCCCAGTGTTCTTGGTTGGTCCAGAATTTTGCATTCTTAAAAGCAGGTTCGTAACCTGTTTTGTTTTTATTCCACTGAATACTACCTCCACAGTGATCAAAGTGAAGGTGAGTCATAAACACATCGGTGATATCATCTCTATGGAATCCATGTTTTTTTAGTGACTTATCCAAAGTGTGGTCTCCCCATCTATAGTAGTAACTAAAGAATTTATCACTTTGTTTGTTCCCCAAACCTGTGTCGATTAGAATAAGTTGCTCACCATTTTCAATCAACAAACTGGTTGCAGCAATGTCTATCATATTATTAGAATCTGCTGGATTAGTTCGTTGCCAAAGCGATTTTGGCACAACGCCAAACATGGCACCGCCGTCTAGTTTAAAATTTCCAGTTTCTACAGGATATAAGGTCATAAGCTTTATTTTAGCAGCAAAGTACTAAAAGAGTCTTAACTTTGGAATCCGAGTCTTCTAGATTGTGCTATTTTTAACTACTCAAATCTAATATTCTATGATAGAACTAGCGAGTATAATTATATTAGGAATTTTGGCGCAATGGTTCGCTTGGCGTTTCAAAATCCCAGCAATATTACCATTAATTCTTATAGGTCTCATGGTAGGTCCTATTGCTACTTTATATACCGAGGACGGATCCAAGCTTATAGAGCCTATATGGAATGGGGAGACGGGCTTGTTTCCTGGAGAAAGTTTGTTTTATTTTGTTTCACTTGCTATAGGTATTATTCTCTTTGAAGGTGGTCTGACTTTAAGACGAGGTGAGATTTTGAATGTCGGCCCAGTTATCGTTAAGCTAATTACCGTTGCGGTGGTGATTACCTTTGTAGGAGCAGGAATGGCAGCTCATTGGATACTGGGATTAAGCTGGCAAATTTCCCTTCTATTTTCTGGGCTCATCATAGTCACTGGGCCTACCGTAATCACTCCAATTTTAAGGAATATCCCTCTTAAAAAAGACGTTTCAGCCATATTGAAGTGGGAGGGGATATTAATAGATCCCATTGGAGCTTTGGTTGCTGTATTGGTATTTGAGTTTATAACTGCTGGTGGAGGCGAGGCCTTTACAACCACTGTGCTCGTAGAGTTTGGTCAAATTGTTCTTTTTGGGTTTACCTTTGGGTTTACCTTCGCCAAAGCTCTGGCTTTGGCAATAAAGTCTAAGATTATTCCTCATTACTTATTAAACGTGGTCACTTTAGCTACCGTTTTAGGGGTTTTTGTAATGGCAGATCACTTTGCACACGAAAGTGGCTTGTTGGCTGTGGTGGTCATGGGAATTATTATGGGGAATACCAATTTACCCAACCTCAAAGAACTTCTTTACTTTAAGGAGTCCCTTAGTATTCTTTTAATCTCAATTCTATTTATTCTTCTTGCTGCTAATATTAATTTCGAAAACCTGATGCTGGTTTTCAATTGGAATACCTTAATCCTTTTTGCTGTTGTTGTATTTGTGGTTAGGCCATTAGGCGTGTTTTTGAGCAGTTATAAATCCACTCTGGAAACTCGCGAAAAGTTATTCATCAGTTGGGTTGGTCCTCGAGGAATAGTAGCGGCAGGTGTGGCTTCTCTTTTTGGATTGAAGTTGGTAGACCAAGGCATTCCTAATGCAGAATTAATAACTCCCTTGGTGTTTATGATTGTTCTAGGCACCGTGCTTCTTAATGCGACTACAGCAAGACCCTTTGCGAAACTGGTGGGCGTATTTCTTAAGGATTCTCAAGGAATATTGATTGTAGGGTCATCATCATTTTCAAGAATAGTCGCTAAATATTTAAAAGATAATGACAGGCACGTTGTTATTGTTGACAATAATAAAAGCAATATAGATAAAGCTAAAGCGATGGGGCTAGATGCTATCAATGCCAATATCTATTCCGATGATTTAATTGATAATATCGAGTTGAGTGATGTTGGGTACTTAATGGCCTTAACAGGTAACACGGCTGTTAATAAAAAGGCTATTGAAAACTTTGCAAAACAATTTGGAGAACAAGGAACCTTCCGTGTCATATCTTCAGAAGAAATGGAAGATCCGGAAAATAATCCAGACGATGGATTATTTTCTCAAACCGACGACTATATAAAACTCGTTAACCTAACTAGAAATTATCCTGAGATCCATGAAATAGAACTAAACTCCAGCGAACATTTTCGAGGCTTAATCGAATTGAGTAAAGTGGAGTCTGAAATAATTCCTCTGTTTATCAAAAATCCAGAGGGAAAACTGGATATAATACCAAACGATTCAAAATCTATAGAAGTAGAACCAGAATCTAAATTGGTGTATCTAGGAAAATCTTTTGAAAAAGAGCCTTCTAAAAAAATAGTAGAAGAGCCCTCTATCAAAGAAGTCAAGCCGGCAGGCAATAATTAAGGTTTAATAAGCTTAAAGATGCAAGAACAGGAACTCCTTTATTTACTGATGTTGCATAAAATGCAGGGGATTGGTCATATCAATGCGAAAAAACTTCTTCAGTATTTTGGCAGTGCAACAGCCTTATTTCAAGCCAGTGCAAACGACTTAAAAGAAGTAGATGGGATTGGAAGTAAGCGAATAAAGACCCTAAGAGATTCTGCTATAATGAAAGAGGCAGAACAGGAGCTCAACTTCATACAAAGCAATAATATAAAGCTAAGTTATTTCAAGGACGAAGACTATCCTTCGCGGTTAAAACAATGCATAGATAGTCCTATACTTTTATTTTCTAGAGGTAACATCAATCTTAAGAACAAGCCTATTTTGAGTATAGTAGGTACCCGTCAAGTGACGACTCATGGTATTGCTTTTTGTGAACAATTGATAGAAGATTTGTCGCCACTCAAACCAGTAATAGTATCCGGATTGGCCTATGGAATAGATATTGTAGCGCATAGAACAGCCATCAAGTATAATCTTCAAACCATAGCATGTTTGGCACATGGATTGAATCAAATCTACCCAAAAGCCCATCAAAAATACGTGTCTTCGATAGAAAATAATGGTGGTTTTTTGACAGACTTCTGCAGCGACGATAGCTTCGATCGTAAGAATTTCCTGAGTAGAAATCGGATTATTGCAGGACTTAGTGAAGCTACTATTGTTATTGAAAGTGCTGAAAAGGGAGGCTCTCTTGTGACGGCAGATATAGCTCATTCCTATGACCGAGAAGTTTTTGCAGTTCCAGGTCGTCCTCAAGACAAATTCAGTAAAGGCTGTAATATGCTCATAAAGCAGCAAAAAGCACAGATGATTACCTCTGCTGCCGATTTGGTTTATAATCTCAATTGGGACATTGAAACTAAAAAAAAGAATATCCAAACCCAGTTATTTGTATCCCTTAATGATGATGAAAAATTTGTAGTACAAAAACTTACAGAAACTGGGAAAGCAGAAATTGATACGTTATCTTTGATTTGCGGTTTACCAACCCATAAATTATCATCAATCCTTCTTAGTTTGGAATTGGGAGGTTTTGTAAGGCCATTGCCTGGTAAACAATTTGAAATCATTTAAAAAATTTAATAGTATGAAATTTATTTTAAAACCTATTTTGATAGGTATGGTATTTATCTCTTTTTCCTGTCAGAAAGAGGAGGAGTCTGCAGAAGCTAAAGCATTTGATGCGCAAATGAAGCAAACTATCCAAATTCATGACGATGTGATGCCTCAAATGAGTAAGATTAACAGTCTAATCACTGAGCTTGAAAGTGAAAAAGAAGAACTAGAAAGCTTAGAAGAAGTGAATGCTCTGCTGGTAGATAAGCATGATGTGGCTATTGCAGATTTACAAAAAGCCCATGATATTATGATGGCATGGATGAAAAACTTCAGCTCTTCTTTTTCAAGAACGGAGATTAACACTGGTCTGCAAGCCAAAGACAAAGATAGCATAAAGGCGAAGGTGGAATTATTGAAGATGCAATACAATTCAGCTGAAGAAATGAAAGCTGCTATTAGTTCTTCTTTGGAAAATGCTAAAAAAGTTTTAGATAAACAAAGATTATAATTATCTTAAACCAAGAGTCTAACATCAGCTTGTTTCTTGGTTTAAAAAAAACTTTAACTCCCTTATTTAGTTAAATAACACCTAGAAATTGTTCATTAATTTTATATTTGTAATCAATTTAGAATTAATCTACTTAAATATGATTAAAGTTAGCGAAGAAGCGAAAATAAAAATAACTAATCTTATGGGTGAAGTAGGCTATAATGTCAAAAACCACTTTGTAAGAGTTGGGGTAAAAAGCGGCGGATGCTCTGGGTTATCTTACGATCTAAATTTTGATCAAGACCAGAACGACGAAGATAAACTTTTTGAAGATAATGATGTTAGAATCATTATTAACAAAAGCAGTTTTTTATATTTAATAGGGACCACTTTGGAATATTCTGGTGGGTTGAATGGAAAAGGATTTGTTTTTAATAATCCTAACGCAGAAAGAACATGCGGCTGTGGTGAAAGTTTTTCACTTTAATTTAAAAGAGAACGATAATGGCATATACAGAACAAGAACTGGAGAAGGAACTTCAGAATAAAGAATATGAGTATGGGTTCTATACAGAAATGGAATCTGATACGTTTCCTCCAGGTTTAAATGAAGATGTAGTTATAGGTATTTCCAAAAAGAAAGGAGAGCCAGATTGGATGACACAGTGGAGATTGGATGCTTACAGACATTGGTTAACGATGAAGGAGCCAAATTGGGCTAATATTGGTTATGAAAAGCCAGATTACCAAGCTATATCCTATTATTCTGCACCTGGCACTAAGCCTAAATATGATAGTTTAGATGAGGTAGATCCTGAAATGTTGGAAACCTTCAAAAAATTAGGAATATCTATAGATGAGCAAAAGAAATTAGCTGGAGTTGCTATGGATGTAGTGATTGATTCTATATCTGTGACGACTACTTTTAAAAAGACATTAGCTGAAAAAGGTATTATTTTCTGTTCTATTTCAGAAGCTATTCAGGAATATCCAGAGCTTATAAAGAAGTACATGGGTTCAGTAATTCCTACTTCAGATAATTATTTTGCTGCTTTGAATTCCGCAGTATTTGGTGATGGGTCTTTTTGTTATATTCCAAAGGGGGTGAGATGTCCAATGGAATTATCAACCTACTTTAGAATTAACCAAGCAAATACTGGCCAGTTTGAAAGAACTTTGGTGATTGCAGAAGATTCTAGTTATGTTAGTTATCTAGAGGGCTGTACAGCTCCTATGCGTGATGAAAATCAATTGCATGCGGCCGTTGTAGAGTTGATAGCTTTAGATAATGCTGAAATCAAATATTCAACGGTTCAAAACTGGTATCCTGGAAATAAAGAGGGTGTAGGTGGAGTCTTTAATTTTGTCACTAAAAGAGGAATTTGCGAGAAAAATGCTAAAATAAGTTGGACTCAAGTGGAAACTGGATCAGCTATAACTTGGAAGTATCCAAGTTGTATTTTGAAAGGGGATAACTCCACAGGAGAATTTTATTCCATTGCTGTGACCAACAATTACCAGCAAGCAGATACCGGTACGAAAATGATTCATATTGGTAAAAATACAAAGAGCACAATTATTTCAAAAGGTATTTCCGCAGGAAATTCTCAAAATAGTTATAGAGGCTTAGTTCAAATTAATAAAGGCGCAGTTAATGCTAGAAATTTCTCTCAATGTGACTCATTATTGATGGGAAATAGATGTGGAGCTCATACGTTCCCATACATTGAAGCTAAAAATAAAACGGCACAAGTAGAGCACGAAGCAACGACCACTAAAATTGGTGAAGATCAAATCTTTTACTGTAATCAAAGAGGAATTGATACTGAAAAAGCGATTGCTCTTATTGTAAATGGTTACAGTAAGGATGTTCTTAATAAGTTGCCAATGGAATTTGCAGTGGAAGCTCAAAAATTACTTGAAATATCACTAGAAGGTTCAGTAGGATAATCATACATAAATGAAGATATTTTTACTATCCATTTTAGTTTGTCTATTTACTTTAGGGTCTTGTAAAACGGAGTCTAAAGATTCAAAAGTAGATGAAGAAATCTTAGAGGCAGAATTGCAAGGTTCGCTAAAAACGATGACAGGCGAATTTATTTACGCGGATTCTGCCGCGGTTTTCCAAACTAAAAACGCAATTTACGGTGTGGTCATCAATGAAATTGTTGAAGAACTTATCGCGAATGTTCGCAATATAGATCCAGATCCGTACGCGTCTTTTAAGGTGACTTTAAAAGTTAAAATAGAAAACAATACACAAGAGGATGTTTGGCCTAAAGTGGTTAACATCCAAAATATTATAAAAGTAGAACAGTCTAAAGATGATCAAAGTCTTAGACTAAGTAAATAATAAGCAGTTATGTTAAATATAAAAAATTTACACGCAAGTGTAGACGGTGTAAAGATTTTAAAAGGTATTGATCTAGAGATTAACGCTGGAGAAGTTCATGCCATAATGGGTCCTAACGGCTCTGGTAAAAGTACACTTGCCTCAGTTATTGCAGGTAATGAAGATTTTGAAGTTACAGAAGGAGACATACTCTTTGAAAAAGCAAATATATCTGAACTTTCTCCAGAAGAAAGAGCGCACAAAGGGATTTTCTTATCTTTTCAATATCCAATTGAGATCCCAGGAGTTTCTGTGACCAATTTTATCAAAACCTCTATCAATCAGGTTAGAAAGTCTAGAGGTCAAAAAGATATGCCTGCTAATGAAATGTTGAAAAAGATTAGAGAAAAATCTGCCTTGTTAGATATGGACAGAAAATTTTTATCTAGATCCTTAAATGAAGGCTTCTCTGGTGGTGAGAAAAAAAGAAATGAAATCTTCCAAATGGCTATGCTAGAACCAAAATTGGCTATTCTTGATGAAACAGATTCTGGTTTGGACATAGATGCTCTTAGAATTGTTTCCGACGGTGTAAATCGCTTAAGAAATAAAGGTAACGCAACATTGGTGATTACGCACTATCAAAGACTACTAGACTATGTCGTACCGGACGTTGTACACGTTTTGGTGGATGGTAAAATAGTAAAAACAGGCGGTAAAGAATTGGCTAAAGAGTTGGAAGAAAGAGGTTATGATTGGCTTAAGGAAGAACGAGCAGAAATGACTTAGTAAGTAAGCTTTTACCCTAACCCAAAAGATTTAAAACATGGAACTTAAAGAAAAATTAATGTCTTCTTATCTTGCTTTTGAAGAGCAAGTAGATATGGAAAATGATATCCATAGCGAAAGAAACAAAGCTATAAAGTTTTTTGAAAGTACGGGCTTTCCCACTAAAAGGATGGAAGCTTGGAAATATACTTCACTCAACTCTATTTTAAAGGAAGATTACAGCATATTTCCTAAAAAGGAAGATGCCATAGATTATAAGGATATAAAGAAATACTTAATACATGATATAGATACGTATACTATCGTATTTATAGATGGAATTTATTCTTCTCATCTGTCGAGAACTACTCACGATAAGTTGGATGCTTGTCTGATGTCTTCGGCTTTGAACAAGTCTAAATACAAGTCTATCATGGATAAGTATTTTAATAAAATTGTTCCTGAGGAAAGTATGTCTTCTTTAAACACTGCTTTTGCTAAAGAAGGGGCTTATATTAGAATTCCTAAAAACGTAAGCGCTGAAAAGCCTATTCAAATTCTTAACTTTTCTACAGGAAATGAGTCAGCATTAATGATTCAACCTAGAAACTTAATTATCGCTGAAGATGGTTCTCATGTTCAAATTATTGAGAGGCATCAAAGTTTGACGGATAATCCTGTGCTTACCAATTCGGTGACAGAAGTTTATGTCGGACAAAATGCTGAAGTGGACTATTATAAAATTCAAAATGATAAGACCACGTCTTCTCTTATAGATAATACGTTTATCAAACAAGAAAGAGATAGTACCTGTTCTTTACATACATTTTCCTTAGGCGGAAAAATTACTAGAAATAATTTGAGGTTTTATCAGCATGGACAGAACTGTAATTCTATACTTAAGGGAGTTACTATTTTAGAAGGAAAACAACACGTAGATCACAATACTCTTGTGCATCATATTGAGCCTAATTGTGAAAGTCATCAAGATTATAAAGGAATTTTTTCTGAAAAATCGGTTGGCGTCTTTAACGGGAGTATTCTGGTAGATAGATTGGCACAAAAGACAAATGCTTTCCAAAGCAATAATAATATTTTGTTGGACGATGGGGCTACTTGTAACTCTAAGCCACAATTGGAAATTTTTGCAGATGATGTAAAATGCAGTCACGGTTGTACGATTGGACAATTAAATAATGAAGCCTTATACTACCTAAGAACTCGAGGAATCCCTAAAAAAGAAGCTAGAGCCTTACTGATGTTTGCTTTTGCAAATAAAGTTTTGGGTAGTGTTAAAATTCCAGAAATCAAAAAAAGAATAACTAAACAAATTGCATTGAAACTTGAAGTCGAATTAGGATTCAACTTATAAGAATTCAATTGGGTCAACTTACTAAGAAGTAAAATTTTAAGAAACGAAACATGAACATGACGAATACTTCTGAACAACTTTTAGACATAGATAGCATACGCAAAGACTTCCCGATTTTACATAGAGAAATTAATGGGAAGCCTTTGGTATATTTTGATAATGCTGCCACATCTCAAACTCCAAGACAGGTTATAGATTGTATTGTAGACTATTACGAAAATAAGAACGCAAATATCCACAGAGGAGTGCATTCGCTTTCGCAAATTGCTACAGATGCTTATGAGTCTGCTAGAGAAAAAGTAAGGGCTCATTTTAATGCGAAACACAATTACGAAATTATCTTGACGTCGGGAACTACGCATAGTATCAATTTGGTTGCCAATGGATATGCTTCTATTTTGAAGCCTGAAGATGAGATTTTGGTATCGGCGATGGAGCATCATTCCAATATCGTTCCATGGCAAATGCTTTGTAAAAAAACAGGCTCAAAATTGAGGGTCATTCCAATGTCAGAAAAAGGAGAATTGGTAATGGAGGCTTACAAAGACTTATTGAATGAGCATACGAAACTTGTATTTGTAAATCATGTCTCCAATGCTTTAGGGACTATAAATCCTATTAAAGAAATCATTGATTTAGCTCATGAAGTTGATGCTAAAGTTTTGATAGATGGAGCGCAAGCTGCATCTCATTTAATAGCTGATGTTCAAGCTTTGGATATAGATTACTATACGGTTTCAGCTCATAAAATCTGCGGCCCAACAGGGGTAGGTATGTTATATGGAAAAGAGGAACTTTTAAACATGTTATCTCCTTATCAAGGTGGTGGCGAAATGATTGATCAAGTGACTTTTGAAGAGACGACTTATGCTGGATTACCTCATAAGTTTGAAGCTGGCACTCCAAATATTTCTGGAGGTATAGCTTTTGGTGCAGCGCTAGATTATATGAATGCTATTGGTTTTGAGGTGATTGCTGCTTATGAAATGCAGTTGCTTGTTTATGCAACTGAAGAGATAGAAAAAATAGAAGGCGTAAGAATATATGGGACTACACCAGAAAATAAAACGGCTGTTTTGTCATTTAACATTGAAGGTTTACATCCCTATGATATAGGAACTTTGCTCGACAAAATGGGAATCGCCGTGAGAACTGGTCACCATTGCGCTCAGCCTATTATGGACTTTTATAAAATTCCAGGAACTGTTCGTGCATCTTTTATGTTTTACAATTCGAAAGCAGAAATTGACTCTTTTATTATTGCTTTGAAAAAGGCGAAATCCATGTTATCATGAAACCATATTCAATTTTAAAAACAGGCTTCGCCTTGTTTTCAATTTTTTTAATTTTGGTTTCTTGTAAAGCCCAGCAACAAGGAAAAATGACTTCAGAAAAACTTATAGCTGAAGAATATGTTATAACCCAGCTAGGGGATCAAGAACTTGTAGATTCTAGATTAACCTTGAAGATAGATCCTGAAAACTCAATAATTTCAGGATATTCGGGGTGCAACAATTATAACTTCAGTTATGAGATGAATGACGGAATTTTAGACTTAGGCTTTGCTTCAGCAACAAAAATGTATTGTGATGATAAAATGGATCTTGAGAATTTATTTTTTCAAAAAGCAGCTTCAGTCACTCAATTTGATACTTCATCTGAAGTAATTTACTTAAAATCTAAAGAAGGAAACGTCTTGATTAAGGCAGAAAAAAAGATAGAAAAAAGTGAGTAATATTCAAGAAAGACAAAAAGAAATTGTAGAAGAATTCAGCATTTTTGAAGACTGGATGGATCGGTATGAATATATGATCGACCTTGGTAAATCTCTTCCACTTATTCAAGACCAATATAAAACTGATGAAAACATCATAAAAGGATGTCAGAGTAGAGTATGGGTCTATGGAGCGATGGATAATGACAAGCTCGATTTTACAGCAGATAGCGATGCCATAATTACCAAAGGAATCATCGCCATACTTATTCGTGTATTCTCTGGACAAAAACCTGAAGATATCATTGGGGCAAACACTGATTTTATAGATGAAATCGGACTTAAGGAACACTTATCACCAAACAGAGCTAACGGATTGGTTAGCATGGTAAAACAAATGAAAATGTACGCTATTGCATATAATAGCCAACAAAATAAAGCTTAATATTATGGCTGAAGAACTAAACACAGAAAAGCTAGGAGAAGATGTAGTAAGAGTTTTAAAAACTATTTACGACCCAGAAATCCCAGTTGATATATACGAACTTGGACTTATTTATGATGTTTTTGTCAATGAGAATGATGATGTCAAAATTTTAATGACTCTAACTTCGCCCAACTGTCCAGTAGCTGAATCTCTTCCTCAAGAAGTAAAGGAAAAGGCGGCTTCTTTAGACTGGGTCAACGAATGTGAAGTAGAATTGACTTTCGATCCTGCTTGGTCCCAAGAATTGATGAGTGAAGAAGCAAAACTTGAATTAGGAATGTTATAAGTCTATGGCTGAAATTGTAAACAAAATCGCAAATAGTCCTTTGATTACCTTTAATCTAGAGGATTACTATCCAAAAGGGAAAAGAGTACAAATCGATATCAAAGAGTGGTTGTTTCAAGGAATTATTCTTAAAGAAAAAGACTTCAGACTAGAGCTAAAAGCACATGACTGGAAACAATATGAAGATGCTTATGTATCGCTTCATTGTTCAGCCGACTCCATAATTCCAAGTTGGGCTTATCTCTTGTTAACGACTTACCTTGAGAATATAGCCCAAAAAGTTGTTTTTGGGTCTATAGAGGTTTTAAATTCTTTGCTATATCAAGAGGCGCTTTCTAAAATAGATCTAACCGATTATAAAGATAAACCTATCATTATAAAAGGCTGTTCTGATAAACCAGTGCCAGAAAATGCATACTTACTCGCTCTTCAAATGCTACAGCCCATTGCCAAGTCAATTATGTATGGTGAAGCCTGTTCTGCTGTTCCTCTTTATAAGAAACCTAAAAAGAGATAATTTTACACTCTTTTACCTATAGTAGCTATTTTAAAATATTATCTATATTTGTTTTTAAAACATTTATAAATGAAATTTAAATTTTATTTCAGCTCCATTATTATCTTAACAGGGTTTCTTTTAAAAGCGCAATCTCCAAGTGTTCTAGCTTCTTCACAAAACGATACCCTATGGAAAACTGAAGGGAACTTTCAATTTCTGATCAATCAAGCAGCCTTTAATGATGACTGGAAAGGTGGTGGAACTACCAACTACTCCGCTAATATTGTGGTTAACTTTGATATCTATTATAACAAAGGAAAATATAGCTGGGACACTAAATTCCTAGGCGACTATGGTATAAATAAAATAAAGGATCAAGAATTTTACAGAAAAACAAATGATCGTTTAGAACTCAATTCAACCATTGGACGTCAAATAGAACAGTCCAAATGGTACACATCCGCTTTTGTGAATTTTAGATCTCAGTTTGACATGGGCTATGAGTTTGGAGAAGATGCAGACGGGAACGAAACGAGGTCGCTTCAAACAGAATTCATGTCCCCAGCCTTCACTCAATTAGGTTTGGGTGCTTTATGGAAAGAAAGTGATGACATTCGTGTCAACATTTCACCAGTAACAGGTCGAATCATTACAGCCAACAAGCAATTCACTACCACTCCAAGTTATGTAGACGGTGACTTTTTCGGAATTAATGAGGGTGAAAGCATACGTGCTGAATTCGGTGCCTCTTTAAACGCTTTTGTTAAATTTAAAGTCATGGAAGGCATTACTGCAGGAAACGTGTTAGGTTTATATTCTAATTATCTGGAAGATCCGCTAAATGTTGACATCGACTATACCTTAAATCTTATTATGAGTGTTAATAAATATATTTCGGCGAATTTTACCTTCCAAGCTATTTATGATGACAATGCCGTAAGGGGTTTTCAAATAAGAGAAGTCTTAGGGGTTGGTTTTAATTATACCTTATGATTTTAATCCATTTACTTAGACCCGAAAATTAGTTGCTTTTAGGAGGTGAGTTAGCTATTATATACCTGCCCTCTATGAGGTTTTAAACGATCTCTTACAGTTTTCATGTCCACTTCTTCAACAACCATAAAAGCTATAAATTGAAAGTCATCTAGCTTCTCTATTCCTGTTATTTTCAAATCCATGGAATTTGTATTTAAATAGTCATTCAAATGAATGGTGTGATGTTCCGCCGTTTTCTCTGCATTTGGACCTTTAAAGTCCCAAATTAATTTTATTTGTTTACTCATAAGTTTGTTTAGTAATTTTGATTTTGAGACTTTTTTATTAACCTAGTTATATGTAGGCAGTTCTTTTAGGAGGCTCCTCACATCTTCAACACTAGCCACATAAAATTTAGCCTTAGTTTCTTTAACACCTACCTTTATGGTTTGTGAGTCCCTTGGAAGCTCCTCAAACATAAATTCATCGGTCCAGTCATCTCCAATGGCAAAGACATGTTGAGTAGGATTTTGCTCCAAGATATAATTGCAAGCCCTACCTTTATTAACTTTGCTGCTTTTTATTTCAATGACTTTATTTCCTTCTAGCAAGGTAAGGTCTGTGTTAGAGATAAAACTAGTTAGCACCGTTTTTATTTCTACAACTCGCTTTTGAGCTAATTCGATATCCGTATCTCGGTAATGCCAGGCTAGCGAAAATTTCTTTTTTTCAACAAGTGTTCCCGGTGTTCTATCCACAAAAGTTTCCAAGACAGGGAGAACATCTTCCATCCAATCAGTTTTTAAATGCTCTAGGATCTTCCATGTTTGCTCTTTTTCGCGTACGGAAACCCCATGGTCGGACACTAGTGTGTAAGACGTGTTTTTGAACCATTCATTCAACGTTTTTTTATCTCTCCCGCTAATGATCACAAGCTCGAGATTTTCAATTTTCTCCAGTCCTTTTAATATTTGGAAAAGTTCAGAATCTGGTTTAGCATCTTGAGGGTTTTTAGTAAAGTTGACCAAAGTTCCATCGTAATCTAAAAACATCATCTTTTTTTCAGGGGATTTTAATATCTCTTTGAAATTATTTATATCCTTTGATTTCAATTTTGAGGCTTGGATAATACTATAAACTTTATGTACTTGTTTAAGAGAGTTTATAAATTCACTAGCCCATTTCTCTACGCTATACCTAGACACCCTTTTCTGCAGTGCTTTCATTCTTTGTTTTTGCTCTGCCTTTGGCATTTCTAAAGCTTGCTTTAGAGTGTCCGCAATTTCTTCATAATTGAACGGATTGATAAGCAAAGCTTCATTGAGTTCTTTTGAGGCCCCAGTCATTTCACTAAGGACTAGCACGCCGTCCTCTTTGGTTCGAGTAGCCACATATTCTTTAGCAACGAGGTTCATACCGTCTCTTACAGGAGTAATTAAAGCAACTTCCGAAGAGGTGTAGAGATCTATTATATTTTCAAAAGGTAAGGTTCTATAAAAATACCAAATAGGAGTCCAGCTTACCGTGGAAAATTCACCATTAATTCTACCTACAAGCTCGTCGGTTTCTTGCTTCAATTTTTGATACTGAGGTACCTCAGATCGTGAAGGGACCGCCAGCATAACAAGTCTTATTTTCTCTTGAAACTCTGGATATTTCCTCAAAAAATATTCAAAAGCTTTTAACCTGTTTGGGATACCCTTGGTATAGTCCATTCTATCGACGGAAAGCACCATTTTCATCCCAACTTCTTTCTGAAGATGCTGATCTAGTCTTTTTTGAATTTCAGTTTTATTATTTTCATCTTGTTTATCATGCTTAAGAGCAGCATTTTTAAATTTTTTGTAATCGATGCCCATCGGAAAAGAGTCCACCTTTATGATTCTGTTGTTATAGGTAACTTTGTTGAAATTAACTTCCAAACTAAGAATGCGTTTTACAGAACTTAAAAAGTGTCTTTCGTAATCGTAGGTATGGAAACCAATCAAATCGGCACCAAGCATACCTTCTAAAAGTTCTCTACGTTTAGGAAAGGTTCTGAATATTTCATAAGAAGGAAATGGAATATGATTGAAGAATCCGATAGAAATGTTGGGCTTTTTAGCTTTAACAAGGGCTGGGACCAGTAAAAGTTGGTAGTCTTGTATCCAGATTTGGTCACCATCTTCTGCATGTTTTAAAACTACTTCCGCAAATTTTTCATTTACGCGTTTATAGGCATTCCAAGATTCGGGATCGTACTCTGTAAACTCAATAAAATAATGAAACAATGGCCACAATGTTCTATTACTAAAGCCATAGTAATATAAGTCTAGGTCACTTTGAGTAAGACCCACAGTCACGCATTGCTCTTTATGAACGGCTTCTTTAACCTTATCCTCAAGTTCGGGAGTAAGTTCCTCTTGTGTAAGGCCTGACCATCCAATCCAAATTCCATTACTCTCTTTATGGACAGATTTAAGTCCTGTAGCAAGTCCGCCCACACTCGACGTCACTTTGAGGTGATGATCTTCTATACTTATTTGTAGAGGTAGCCTATTGGATACAATTATCATTTTATTCATGAAAAAACTTTGTTAAACTCGTATTATTTCCTTTTATTTAATCAAAAATATGATTTTAATCTCCCAAAAAATCAACATTCATGAATAATCTTAACTATGGAATAATAGGAAATTGTAGGACAGCCGCTTTGGTTTCTGAAACAGGATCAATAGACTGGTGTTGTTTACCAGAATTTGATTCCGCTTCTGTTTTCGCAAAATTATTAGATGAGAAGAAGGGAGGCCAATTCGCTTTTCATGTGGATGACTCTTACGAAATATCCCAGGTTTATGTCAAAGACACTTCTATTCTTAAAACTACTTTTTCATCCCAAGATGCTAGTTTTGAAGTCTATGATTTCTTGCCGCGTTATCTTAAAAAAGATAAGAGTTATCACACCCCTCCAGAACTCATAAGGTATTTGAAAGTTACTAAGGGAACTCCCAAACTAAAGGTTGATTTCAATCCAAAATTGGAGTATGCTCTTGGAAACACGGAGATATTCATCAAAGAAAATTTTATTGTAGGTCTTACGGAAGCCGATGAGTTTGATACCTTGTTTCTTTACACCTCTTTAGACAAAGAGGCCGTTGCAAATTCAAATGAAATTTTCCTTACCAACGATGCTTTTTTCCTTTTGTCTTATAATGAAAAGATAGAGCTGCCCGACATGGAGTCTATATCTCTAGACTTAGAAACAACCAAAGAATATTGGCTCAATTGGAGTTCTAGGACGCCCAAGTTTGGCACTTATGATGATATGATTTTAAGAAGCGCGATGACTCTTAAGCTTTTGAGTTATGATAAAACGGGAGCAATCCTAGCGGCGGCTACGACCTCATTACCCGAAACTATAGGGGAGGTTAGAAATTGGGATTACAGATTTTGTTGGATTAGAGATGCTTCTATGGTGGTGAAAGTAGTCTCTCAATTAGGTCACAAAAGAATGATACAACGCTATTTGCAATTCATAATAGATTTGATTCCAGATAAGAATGAAAAACTTCAAATCATGTATGGAATCAATAAAGAAAAACAATTGACGGAAAAGCATTTAACACATCTGTCTGGTTATAAAGATTCTAAACCAGTGAGAATTGGTAATGCGGCTTATGCACAGAAGCAAAATGATATCTACGGGATATTGGTGGATGTCATTTATCAAGAATTAGTCAAATTCAAATCAGATCTAGACAATAAAGAAGAGTTATGGACTATTACAAAAGGGATTGCGTGGGTAGTTGGAAAACACTGGCAAGAGCCAGATAAAGGAATCTGGGAATTCAGGACTGAAGATCGACATTTTACCTTTTCAAAAGTCTTATGCTGGGTCGCTATAGATAGAGCTATAAAAATCTCAAAACTCTTTCATAAATCATCCAAGCTTGAACGCTGGAAAACTTTGGAAAAAGCTATACGTAATGATATTATGGAGAATGCTTGGAATGAAGATATGCAGGCGTTTACTCAATCTTATAATTCTACAGATCTAGACGCTTCTGTTTTATTGATGGAAACCTATGGTTTCATAGAGGCTAAGGATCCAAAGTTTATAAGTACAGTAAAGGCTATTGGAGAGCATTTAACAAATGATGGACTTCTGTATCGCTATAAAAACAAGGACGACTTTGGTTTGCCTAGTTCATCATTTACGATATGTACATTTTGGTATATCAACAGTTTGTTTAAAATTGGCGAAGTGGAAGACGCTAAGCAACAATTTGAGAGGTTAATCGGTTATTCTAATCACCTAGGATTGATGAGTGAGGATATAGATTTTAAAACAAAACGATTGCTGGGAAACTTTCCACAGGCTTATTCTCATTTAGCATTGATAGAAACGGCTATAAATTTATCTAAAGTAGAGAAGTCTTAAAATTCAGAAAATCGCCGGTCGAGTAAAAAGTTGTCGTCAGTTAAGGTCTTTAGAAAAGAAATAAGTTGGTTTTTTTCAATTTCTGTGAGTGAGATCCCTAAGCTAATTTCCTGTTGTAAGCTAGGATCTAAATTTTGTGTAGATTCAACTCCGGAGTCATAATGATCTAAAACTTCTTTTAAAGATTGAAAGCGTCCATCGTGCATATAGGGTAAACTGACCATAATATTTCTTAAGGTGGGGACTTTAAATTTGTACTTATCTTCCTCAAGTCCTGTGACGCGTTCACGTCCAATATCGTTGTACCTAAGGTCAATGGATAATCCATTGTTTCTATAGGATTGATCTGTAAAAAGAATACCCTCATGGCAGCTTGCACATTTAGCTTCAAATAAGGATTGACCGGCAGATTCCTCCTCGCTAAAGACAGAATTACCTTCTAAAACCTTATCATATTTTGTATCTGCAGAGACCATCATCACCATAAATTGAGACAAGGCTCTGAACATATTTTGTGTATTTACCTCTCCATTGTTAAATGCTTCAGCAAATAATTCATTATAGACTTCGTCGCTTTTGAGTTTGTTAATCACATTAGACACCGTTTCATTCATCTCTGTATCTGTAGTGATAGGGATGATGGAAAAAGCATCGAGATGTTGGGCTGCACCGTCCCACGAGAATTCTTCTAAATAAGCCAAATTCATTAAAGGTTGGGCATTTCTGGTTCCTAAAGCACCATCTACACCATGACTCACTTCGTGGGTATGGTGTGTAAAAGAAAACTCTTGGACATGACAAAATCCACAAGAAATAACTCCTGTTGAAGATAACTTTCCGTCGTAAAATAATTTTTTACCCAACTCAAATCCTTTTTCTGTAGGTGGATTTTCTTCCAAATTGTAAACAGGTTGAGGAAAGAAATCTGGCTGAGGGAAGTCTAATATTTTATTTTCCGAAATTTCAACATAATTAGTCTCATCCCCGCTGCAGGCAAGGCATAATATCAATACCATGCAGAGAATTAATTTACTCATGTTTATCGTTTATTCTGTGGAATTGAAGAAAATAATTGACTTGCGTTTTCTGCAATTTTTGGAGCATTCACAGGATCTACTTGGATATCAGATTTATCCTCTATCCTGATATCGTAGACCGCATTAAAGAGTTTAGGTATGTCAGCATTGATATATACTAAAGTATTTTCGGTAAAATTAAAACCAAAATTAGAAGATAACTCTACAGTTTTGTAATTATCTAGATTGGTGCCATGGCTGCCAATGTGAAAAAGAAAACCCTCATCTGGCTGATTACCACTGGGAGAATAATCCCCTTCTATTTTAAAAAAGATATAACCTGCCGACCAGCTCCAAAGCATTTGGCTTTCTTCTGCTGTAGGTACAAAGTTATCTACTCCATTAAGTGGGTAGTTGGATTGATCTACACCTATTCCAAACTTTATTTTACTGTAGTTGGCTACGGGGATGTTTTCTAGGGTTATAATTTTACTCGAAGGAACCTCTTCATCAATTAGAAAATAACTGTCTTCTACAGGATAAGTGAAAATTCCGCCATCCTCCTTAATGAACGAGATATTACTGATGATATATTTCAGCTCATTGATGGAGTAAGACTCACCCAATGTTGTTTGATAAACTCCGGTACTCAATTCTATGTTTTGAGAATTTATCGTATTAGCAAAGCTGATGTCTATACTAGTTGTCTCTAAGGTATCATCGTCTTTACAAGAAACTGATAACATTAAAACAAGAACCAAGCAAATTATTTTTTTCATATCACTTTAATTTTATAATAAAAGCATCGTTATCACCCTTATTTGTCGAGAAATCTGTGTCTGTGCTAACCGTGTTTCCAACGACGAAAATCTCCTTGCTAGAATTTATTGCAGCATCATTCCCAAAGTCAAGACCACTTCCTCCAATGGTTTTTTGCCACTTTAAGTCTCCATTACCGTCTATGATAATTCCCCAAATGTCATTGGAGCCATAGTTGGTCTCCAATTGATCTGTACTACTTCTTGAACTACTCGTTACAAAATAGTCATTATTTCCTATACCTATAATAGATCTTCCAGATTCGAATTCTGGTCCACCATAGGTTTTTTCCCATATCAAGTTCCCATTCGTATCGAACTTGATGATCCATATATCTGCATTACCTCTTGGGTTCGAAACATCTCTATCACTACTCCGAGTATCACCAACTAGCATAAAGTTATTGTCTTCGGTTTCTATAATGTCAAATGCAATTTCAATGCTGCTTCCTCCAAAGCTTTTTTCCCAATCTAAGACGCCATCAGCAAAAGTTTTGACCACCCAGATGTCATAACTTCCTATAGGGTTTTCGATATCAAAATCATCACTTTCAGAATGTCCCGTTTGGATATAACCACCGTCTTGGGTTTGTATAGCAGCATAACTTCTGTCGTTATTGGTGCCACCAAAATAGCGTCTCCACTCCATATCTCCTCCAGCATTTAGTTTTACACCCCAATATTCGCCAACGCCATGCTTCGCTCCTTTGGGGTTTAATGAAGTTTTCAAGCTACCAAAATCATCATTTCCCTCACCTTCAGATGCTGTGACATCTAAAAATCCGGTAACAAAATAGCCGCCATCCTGAGTCTGTATAATATCATATCCTCTATCATTTCCAGAGAAGCCGATGCTTTTTTCCCATTGAATACCACCTGAAGCATCTAATTTTACAACCCAATAATCTTGAAATCCAAAATTCCCAGAAATATCGCCATCATCACTTCTTGAAAATCCAGTGACAGCAAAGCCTCCGTCATCAGTCTGAATTATGCTTTGTCCTCTATCGTCATCACTTCCTCCAAATACCTTTTGCCATTGGATGTTTAACTCTTGGTCAAATTTAACAAGCCAATAATCGCTATCTGTTGAAGGCTTACCTATGACGTCACCATCATTACTTTGCGTAAAACCAAAAGCGGCAACACCACCGTCGGTAGTTGCGACTACAGATAAGAAATCATCTTGTTGAGAGCCCCCAATGGTCTTAATAAGGTCTATCTCACCAACAAATTCGTCGTCAATTCCTTCTGGAATTACTGATTCGTCATCTTTCGAGCATGAAAAAATAAATCCTAAAATTACGACGAAGACTAGTTTATTAAACATTACTTGATGATCAATTTACGAGTGAAAGAATTATTTATTTTAAGCAGATACATACCAGATTCGTAGTTATCTAAATTGATTTGAATTTGCTTTTCATCTTGATAATCTTTGGAAAATATTTTTTGACCTAAAAGATTGAAAATTTCAATTTTTTGAATGTTCTGTTGAGTGTTTTGTATTTGAACATAGGATGATGCAGGATTAGGGAAGATCTTGAATTCTTGATCTTTAAATTCAGGGGTTTCTAGTGTGCCTGATTTTCTAATTAAAAAGAACCCTCTGTCAATGTCACTTATCACAATGTTACCGCTTTCAAAATAGGGATAATTGCTCCACATACCATCAAAACTATCGTTATCATTTTCAGGATAGGTATCGAAGAAGCCCACTTCATTTACCTCTTCGTTACCAATACCAGAAATGTCTAGCATTCTTATGCCTGCGGTATAATTTGATAAATAAAATATATCACCTTTAATGTACCCATTGTGATCTATCGCTGAAGTTGGGCCGAAATATTCTTGATGAATAATAGGGTTATCTAGATCTTCTAAATCAAATATTAGTGTTTTAGTATTAAAACCATAATCCATTTCATCAAGTTCATCACCTAAGAAAAAATACCTCTGATCTTCTGTTAACCAACCCTGATGAGTATATCCTATATTGCTGTAGGAAATATCTGAAATCAATGTCGGATTTGATTTATCTGTAACATCTACAAAGACAACTTCATCTTCATTACTTCCTAAAAAGATTTCTCTACCAGCATAATCAGGATCAGGCCCATTATAAGTGACAACTTGAGCATCGTGCGTGTAAGAACTACCAGAATAGCCTCCCGCTAGGTCAGGGTTTAAAGGATCGGATATATCGACGATATGAGCGCCTCCTGAATAACTATTTCGGTTACCAACAATATAAGCATAAGGCTCTTCTGGATTGATCACAATGTTATGGGCACTACCAATACCATCGTAATGTGCATCATTGTTGAAAGTGGTGGGTGCATTGCTAACATTGCGAAGTCGGGTTAGGTCGAAGACTTGCATGCCATGTCCTTGGGCCTCCGAAACGACAAAAGCATAATTGTTGTAAACTTTTATATCTCTCCATGAACTAGATTGAGTGTGTGTAGGTAACTTGCCGAGATAAACTGGCTGTGTTGGATTAGAAATATCTATAAAAGCTGTACCATTGCTCAATCCTATAATGGCATATTCTTTACCATCTTGAGGATCTGTCCAACCCCAAGAGTCGTTTCCAGAATTTGCTGAAAGGGTGTTTAAGTCAATTTGGGACATTAGATCGAAATCGTTACAGGGATATTGTCCAGCAAAACCGTTTTCACACGGAGTTTGAGAATATGAGTTTGCTTGAATGAAAATTAGTAGTAGAAAAGAGTAAATGTGTTTCAAAATGTTTTTTTTTCCAAATGTAACTAATTATTCTCAAGACAAGGTTTTATTTTTAGATCAATAGAGGTCAGCTTAAATATACTGTCCTTCTCAATTCCTTTAAGTAACTTTGCAATCAAACTGAAAATGTTATGTTTCAAAATACAAAAGAGAGTAAAACCAAATTATCAGAACTTGGTGAGTTTGGTTTAATAGACCACTTGACCCAATTTTTTAAAATTAAGCAAACCTCTACAATCACTGGTATCGGTGATGATGCAGCAGTTTTAAAACACGATAAGCATACAGTGGTGACTACAGATCTTTTGGTAGAAGGTGTTCATTTCGATCTCGCCTACATGCCCTTAAAACACTTAGGCTATAAGGCTGTTATGGTAAATTTATCTGATGTGTATGCTATGAATGCAAAAGCAGAGCAGATCACAGTTTCTATTGCGTGTTCCAATCGCTTTACAGTGGAAGCCTTGGAAGAGTTGTATAGTGGAATTGCGACAGCCGCAGAGTTGTACGATGTAGATGTTGTTGGTGGAGACACCACTTCTGCTACAAAAGGCTTAACGATAAGTGTTACGGCGATTGGTCAAGCCGAAAAAGAGGATATTACCTATAGAAGTGGTGCCAAACCTAATGATTTACTTGTTGTCTCAGGTGATCTAGGAGGTGCTTTTTTAGGGCTAAAGGTGTTGCAAAGAGAAAATGAGGTGTTTAAAGTGAACCCAGACGCACAGCCAGATCTCGAGAAATACAATTATATAGTAGAGCGGCAATTAAAGCCTGAAGCGAGAAAAGATATTGTAGAACTGTTAGCTGCTTTGGAGGTAAAACCGACTTCTATGATTGACATTAGTGATGGATTATCTTCAGAGTTGATGCACTTATGCAAACATTCTAAAGTTGGCGCAAACCTGTTTGAAGATAAACTTCCTCTTGATCCAATGTGCATTTCAACTTGCGAAGAATTTAAGTTGGACTCTACTACAGTGGTTCTAAATGGAGGGGAAGATTACGAACTCTTATTTACGGTAGATCAAAATGATTTTAAAAAAATAAAAGCGAACCCACATTTAACGATTATCGGTCATATGGCTGAGGAAAGTGAAGGGATTCATCTCATTTCTAGGATGAATACTAAAATCCCAATTAAGGCTAGAGGCTGGAACGGGATGAATGAGGAGGAGGAAGATTAGAAACTAAATTTTGGAACTTATGGAAATTAAAATTTTTACAACAACGTCTAAAGTAGAATTAATGGGAATTAAGAACCTGTTGATGTCGGAGGATATAGACTGTTTTGAAAAAGATAAAATGGACAGCTCCTATGCTGGTATTTTTGGTCAGTATGAACTCTTTGTTTCTAAAAATAATGAAGACAAGGCTAAAGCGATTATTGAGAAATTTCAAAAAAGCTAGTAGATTTTAAAATTGTAACTTAGGTTAATGTTATTTGAAAATCTAGTGAGATAAATGATTATTTTTTAATTTTCAAAAAAAATAAAAAGTTATGAAAAGACATGCGAAAGCAATTTGGGAAGGCAGCATTAAAGAAGGTAAAGGAAGCCTCTCTTCACAGAGCGGTATTTTAAACCTTACACCTTATTCTTTTATGTCTAGATTTGAAGATGGAAAAGGGACAAATCCTGAAGAATTAATTGCAGCTGCTCACGCAGGATGTTTTTCAATGCAATTGTCCGCTTTTTTAACAGAGGAGGGGTATACTCCTGAAAGTCTTGAAACTAAAGGGGAGATTACGCTTAAAGAGGGGTCTATCACAAATTCTCATCTCACACTTGTAGCTAAAATACCAGAAATTAGTCAAGAGAAATTCGATAATTTAGTTGAAAAAGCTGAAAAAAATTGCCCAATTTCTAAGCTTTTATCTACTGAAATTTCAGTAGATGCTGCTTTAGTTCAGTAACACTAATGATTATCTATAAAAATGCTGTTGAAAAGGTAAATAGCATTTTTATTTAGGTTTTGCTCTATGTAAATTCATTAGAGCTTTTCTTATTTGAGATAGACTCTTCATCAATAAACGATATATTTGTCATAAATAATTTTACACATGCTAGAAGCAGTACTTTTAGGATTCTTGTTTTCTTTATTTTTAGTATTCTCAGGCTCTTATCTAAGAGGCAGACTGGCTGTATTGTCTTCGTTAATCCCGTTGAGTCTTTTTATTTATTTCTCCACATTCATCAGTGAAATAGCTGATGGTAAAGTTTTTTACGAAAATCACGAATGGGTCCCCAGTTTTGGAGTTAATCTTAGCTTTACCTTAGACGGGTTGTCACTTCTATTTGCTTTAATGATTACGGGTGTAGGTACCATGGTTTTTGTATATTCTTCTGCTTATCTAAAAAATCATAACTATTTAGACAGGTTTTACGGCTATCTGAGCCTTTTTATGGCAGCAATGCTTGGCTTAGTTCTGTCAGACAACCTGATGTCTATGTTTATTTTTTGGGAGCTAACGAGCATCTCCTCCTTTTATTTAATCGGTTTTAACAACGATAAAGAGGATTCTAGAAAATCTGCATTAATTGCTCTTGGTGTAACTGGTATTGGAGGATTAATGCTTTTAGGCGGTGCTATTCTTCTTGGAGATGTTGCTGGCACCTATCGTATTTCCGAAATGCTATCTTCAAGAGAAGCCATAGCCGATAGCTCGCATTATGTTTTAATCCTAATCTTTATATTTAGTGCTGCTTTCACTAAATCTGCACAGTTTCCATTTCATTTCTGGTTACCTGAAGCGATGAAGGCTCCAACACCCGTGTCTACCTATTTGCATTCTGCAACGATGGTAAAGGCAGGAGTTTATTTATTATTCAGAATGACCCCTGTTTTAAATGGTGCAGAAATTTGGCATACCGTATTGATTGTAGTGGGGGGGATTACGATGATTTACTCTGCCATCCATATTATTTTTAGAACAGATCTTAAAGGGATTTTAGCCTACTCAACTATCGCAGCATTAGGAATTTTGGTGTTTTTGATTGGAATTGGTACCCAAGCAGCTCTTGTCGCCGCCGCAGTTTTTATTGTGGTTCACGCTCTTTATAAAGCTTCTTTATTTTTGATTACCGGCATTATAGATCATGAAACAGGGACCAGAGATGTAACTCAACTTGCAGGTCTTAGAAAAGTCATGCTGCCCGTAGCTATAGCTGGCTTTATCGCTGCACTTATTAGTGGTGGTGTTCCTCCTACTTTGGGTTTTGTAGGGAAAGACTTAATTTATGAATCTACTTTGCATTTTAAAGATAATGCGATCTTACTCACCATTATAGCTCTATCCACAAACGTGTTATTGTTCTATGCTGGTTTCATAGCGGGAGTAAAGCCTTTTATGGGTAAACTACCTAAAAAGTTTGAAAAAATTCGATTACCAAGTCCGTTGATGTGGATTCCACCTCTTATAATGACTCTTGCTGGATTGGTATTTGGTCTTTTTCCTGGTCTTATTGAAACCGCTGTAGCAAAGCCTATTGCAATGGCACAAGCGCTTCAGTTTGAGGAGTTTCATCTTAAACTATGGCATGGCTTTAATCCAATTCTTGCTCTTAGTGCTACTACACTTGTTTTGGGGACCGTTTTATATTTTGTTTTGAAACCAAAGCACTCACTGGAGGTTACCATTGCAAAACTTGATTCAATAGCACCCAAAACACTGCTATTAAACCTATCTGAGGGCTTCGCTGTGTTTTCTAAATTCTGGACTAATTTTTTTCAGACAGGTTATTTAAGGCATTATCTTTTTATAGTTGTAAGCTTTCTTATTTTGCTGTTGGGATATTTAATCTTTTCAGACTTTTCTTTAAGTATAGACACCTCTTCGCTTGCAGAATTGACCATTTATGAGATCTCAATTTTGATAATGTTACTTTTAGGTGTTTTATATACTGTCTTTACCAAATCTAGGCTGGCTGCTGTAGCTTCCTTGGGAGTCGTAGGTCTATCTTTCAGTTTGCTATTTCTATTTTATAGTGCACCGGACTTAGCGATGACTCAATTTTCTGTAGATACCCTTACTGTTATTTTATTTGTTTTGGTACTTTACAAATTACCTAAATACTTGAATCTATCTGATATTCGACTTAGGATAAAACACGGTATAATCTCCGTAAGCTTTGGTGTCTTAATTACGATTCTTATCTTAAAAGTTTTAAGTGAACCTAAAAACACCGAAGTCACAGAATTCTATGCTGAAAATGCTTATAAGTTAGCACATGGTAAAAATATAGTCAATGTTATTTTGGTAGATTTCAGAGGGACAGATACGATAATAGAAATTTCAGTACTTATAGTAGCGGCTTTAGGAGTTTTTGGATTACTGAAATTGAAGCTAAAGACAAAAGACAAAAAATAATATGAGGACCTTAATTTTAAAATCAGCATCTAGTTACTTGCTTCCGGTATTATTAATCTTCTCTGTGTTTATTTTACTTAGAGGTCATTATTTACCAGGGGGAGGATTTGTTGGTGGTCTCGTTGCCGCGATTGCTTTTGTTTTGCATGCTTTTTCCCATGGATTGGATAAGACGAGAACCATATTAAAATTGCATCCAGGGTTTTTGATGCCATTAGGTCTTTTAGTGGCTTTCTTAAGTGGAATTGCTCCAATGGTTTTTTCAGATTTGCCTTTTATGACCGGACTTTGGGCGGAAAATCCAATACCAGTCATCGGCGCAATTGGGTCAGCGTTATTTTTTGACCTCGGAGTATATCTAGTCGTGATAGGAGCGTCCTTAACGATCATTTTTACAATTTCAGAATCTGCTTAAATGGAAATACTCTTAGCAATTATTACTGGTGTTTTGTATGCCTCTGGTATTTATATGATTATGCGTCGAAGCATGGTGAAACTTATTCTGGGTATCATCCTTCTTGGAAATGGAGTGAACTTGTTGATATTTGTTTTAGGTCGTATCACCAAAGGGAAGCCTCCAATTATAGATTCTGCAGAAAAAGTTTTAGAAGGAGTTTATGCAGATCCAATTCCACAAGCCTTAATACTCACAGCCATAGTCATTAGTTTTGGGTTACAAGCCTTTGCTATTATACTTATGAAGCGAACTTTTAAAGTCCTTAAAACAGACGACTTAGACCAACTTAATACTACAGACGAAGATTCATGACAAACGATATCATTATACTACCGTTAGTGGTTCACCTGTTTTTCAGCATCGTATTGATGTTTTTCTGGAACAAAGTGGATTTTCAAAAAATCTTTAGCGTAGTTGCCAATTTTATAGCTCTAGTTGTCGCCATTTGTGTTTTTGTTTTTGTGTATAATAACGGTACACAAGTGGTACAATCTGGAAATTGGGAAGCGCCTTTTGGAATTGTATTCGTGGGAGATATGTTGGCGGCGACTTTAGTTTTACTTACCGCTATTGCAGGTTTTGCAGTATCTATATTTTCTACGATATCTGTTATAAGAGCTAGATTGAGATTTGGGTATTTCAGTGTATTTCATTTTTTGCTCTTAGGGCTAAACGGAGCCTTTTTAACGGGAGATATATTTAACTTATATGTGTGGTTTGAAATCATTATTATCAGTTCTTTTGTCTTGATAAGCATAGGGGGAGAAAAAAATCAATTGGAAGGTGCTGTTAAATATTTTGCACTTAACTTCTTTGCGTCTATGATTTTTTTGACGGCTCTGGGAGTTTTGTATGGTTTGGTAGGGACTTTGAATATGGCAGATATTTCATTGAAGATTGCTGAAGTCCAAAATAGGAACTTAGTGGAAATAAGTGCTGTTTTGTTTCTGGTTGGTTTTGGGATCAAATCGGCGATATTTCCTCTGTACTTTTGGCTTCCCGCCTCTTACCACACCCCGCCATCAGCAGTTTCTGCAATATTCGCAGGACTGCTTACCAAAGTTGGAGTTTATGCTTTAATACGTGTTTTTACACTGATTTATGGGGGAGATGGTTTTTTGAATACCTTGCTCTTAACCCTCGCTATCATGACTATTTTTAGTGGTGGTGTTGGGGCTATTATTCAAAATAATATCAAGAAGGTATTCATGTACTTTATCATTTGTCATATTGGGTTTATGATTGGAGGTTTAGCCTTATTTACGGAAGTTGCTATGGCAGGCGTTATCTTCTATCTCATTCACGATATCATCATCAAAACGAATTTATTCCTGATAAGCGGTTTGATTTATAGAATTAAAGCTACAAATAACATGAAGAAACTAGGTGGTTTGTACGCCAATTATCCCAAGTTGAGTTTACTCATGGCAATTCCATTATTTTCTCTTATTGGTATACCCCCGCTATCGGGGTATTGGCCTAAAATTTCATTGATTTTAGCAAGCTTAAATGCAGAACAATATTGGTTCTTTGGAGCCTTAATCTTTGGAAGTTTAATCACTCTTATAGTTATTGCCAAGCTTTGGTCGGAGGTTTTTTGGAAAGATCAACCAAAATTAAGTCTTCCCAAAAAGTTTATTTATTTTGACCAACTTAGGCTGGGACAAAAATTCACCTTTATATTCCCTGTGGCTTTTCTAACTTTTGTAACTTTATATATTGGATTTGGAGCGGAACACATTCAGCAGTTGTCTCAGAGAATAGCTTCAGAATTAATAAATAACGAATTATATATAGACGCTGTTTTAAAAAGATAAGTCAAAATGAAAAGTAAATTTTTATCTAACATTTTGTTGACTCTCATTTGGGTATTTTTGACTGGTGGTTACGAGTTCAATAATTTTCTCTTTGGATTTATTTTGAGTTTTATTATCCTTTGGATTTTAAGCGGCGCGGAGGATAAAAACAGCAAAAAATATTTTAAGATCATTCCTAGGATCATTTCATTTATTTTCTTTTTTCTCTGGGAACTCACCAAAGCAAATATTCAAGTCGCCTACGAAGTCAGTACTCCAAAATTTAATATGAAGCCTGGCATTGTTGCCGTCCCTTTGGACGCCAAAACAGATTTAGAAATTACTCTTTTAGCAAATTTGATAACGCTTACACCAGGGACACTTGCTTTAGATGTCTCTACAGACCGCAGTGTACTTTATATTCATGCGATGTATGTAGAGGATAAACAAGAATTTATAGCAGATATTAAGACAGGATTTGAGAAACGCTTATTAGAAATATTACGATGAACGTACACGATTTTTTATATTATATCATTTTACCAATCCTTTCCATTTCCTCACTTTTGGTTTTTGTGAGGTTTTTTAAAGGGCCTAGCATTGTAGATCGTGTTGTTGCTTTAGATTTATTAATTACTATTGGAATTGGTATTATAGCGATTTATAGTGTCATAAGCGATAAACCAACATTCCTTGACATTTCTCTGGTTCTGGCTCTAATTGCTTTTTTAGGAACCGTAGCCTTTGCATATTACTTAGAAAAACGAAATAAAAATGATTGATATCCTCATTTGCATCACTTCTGGACTTGGAGCGCTTTTTGTTCTATTGGCAGCTGTTGGTACTTTAAGAATGCCAGATCAATATCTTAGAATTTCTGTCAACACCAAGGCGGCAACTCTTGGTGTTGGATTATTACTGGTCTCTGCTGCTCTATTCTTTTTAGAAATTTCAGTGTTTACACGTGTGGTTACTGTAATCATATTTATTTTAATCACTGCTCCTGTGGGAGCACACCTTATAGGTAGAACCTCTTATTTTATAGGAAATGAGCTATGGGGTGACTCTGTTATTGATGATTTGAAAGGTAAATACAATAAATCTACCCACGAATTAAAAGGAGAAGATAAAGAAAATGAAAGTGAAAATGAAAAAGATTCAATCCCTAAAACTTAAATTTCCTAAGACTTTACAAAAGAAAATTGATAGACGTAAAGACGAAGGGTCTTTCCGAGCGCTTAAGATTTCAGATCCAACCTTAGTTGATTTTTCTTCAAACGATTACTTAGGTTTTTCTAAAAAACAAAGTATTTCTGAATTTGCTCAAGATAAACTTAAAGAATACTCCAGACAGCTTCATGGGGCTTCTGGTTCAAGACTGCTTTCTGGAAACTATCCTTTAATTAAAGATTTTGAAATCTACTTAGCCAAGCAATATGATGCTGAAAGTGCCTTGGTCTTTAACTCAGGTTATGACGCTAATTTAGGCCTTATCTCATCTGTTGCACAATCTCATGATTTGATTTTATATGATGAATTGAGCCATGCCTCTATAAGAGATGGAATTTCGTTGAGTCCAGCTCGTTCTTATAAGTTTAAACATAATAATCTAAAAGATTTGGAAGCTAAACTTTCCAAATTTCAGAATCAATTTGAAACCATTTATGTTATTACAGAACATGTTTTTTCAATGGATGGCGATGAAGTAGAGGTAGAGGCCGCCATAGAGGTTTGTGAAACTTATGGAGCTTGCTTTATTTTGGATGAAGCTCACGCTATAGGAACCTTGTCAAATACAGGGTATAGAGATTATGGGAATAAGATCTTTGCTCGAATTATTACTTTTGGTAAATCGTTTGGATCCCATGGCGCTTTTATAGTCGGCTCTCAGGATTTACAAGATTACTTGATCAATTTTGCTAAAAGCTTTATTTATACCACTGCTCCAGGTCAAGATACCATAGCTAGAAACTGGGCAGCCCATGATTATCTGAGAACGGAATCGCAAGATTTTGAAAGCTTAAGGTCTATTATCTCTTATTTTTTAGACACTTTAAAGACCCATAATCTAGCGAGCTATTTTATAGAAAGCAATTCGGCCATTCAATCCTGTGTGATTGGAGGAAACCAAAAGGTAAAGACAATTTCAAAACAACTTCAGACAGAAGGCTTTGATGTAAGAGCCATCTTATCACCAACAGTCCCTGAAGGGAAAGAGCGTTTGCGCTTTTGCCTACACAGTTATAATACAGAAGCTGAAATTTCAAAAAGTCTAAGTAAATTATCAAAACTTTTAAATTAGACTTATGAAATTCTTTTTTGCAAGTAGTGCGTTTTTACTTTGTTATTTACTACATGCGCAAGAAATCAAAGGGAAAATTGTAGATGATAAAGACAATAGTCTATCTGGGGCTACTATTTATTTTGATGGAAGTACAGTTGGTACTCTAAGTAGAGGAGATGGAACTTTCGCTATCGAGTATAAAGAACAATCCAACCTTACACTAGTCATAAGATTTTTAGGCTTTAAAACATTTTACCTACCCAACCCAGATCCAAAATCGAATTATGAGATAAGCTTAACTCCTAAAGAAAATCAATTAGATGAAATCGTTTTGGACGCATCCCCTTTTACTCAAGAGCAAATGCTAAGAGCTTTCAAACGCGATTTTCTAGGAAGAACCAAAGCTGGAAGAAGAGCCTCTATTTTAAATGAAGATGATATTCGTTTTTATTACGATATAGAGGTGAAAAGCCTTTATGCTTCAGCTAGGCAACCCATTGAAGTGATAAATAAAGAATTGGGTTACAAAGTAGAATTTGATCTCGTAGATTTCATTTCAGATTTTTATAGAGTATCTCTGGATAAGAATGATCAAAAAACCAATTATTTTGGAGGAACTTCTTTTTTTGAAAATATAGCAGAAGAAGATCGAAGAATAAAAAAGAAACGCTTAAAAGCATATAAAGGTTCTTCCATGCATTTTTTTAAAAGCTTATGCTCAGGTCAGTTGGAAGAAAACAAATTTCAACTCTTTCATAAGAGTTTTCAAGTGCCAGCTTCAAGTGTTTTTGAAATTAAAAAAGTAAAACGAAAGGTACGAGCATCCCGAGTTCCAAAAGTGGAAACTTACGAAGATAGTTATGAAATTATTATTCTAGGAAATAATTTTGAAAACCTGAATATTGACAGTGCTTTACTCAAAAACAAATTCCAAAAACAAGTATCTTTACTTCATAAAAATGAGCGTTCTGATATCACTTTTAAGACCAAAGTTTTTTATGTAGATGATTATGGAAATCACACGCAAATCAGCACTATTTTATTTTCTGGAGACATGAGTAAGGGTAGACTCGGAAACATGCTCCCTACAAATTATCAACCACATGACTAACACCTATTTTATTACTGGGATCGGCACTGATGTCGGTAAAACAATAATTTCAGCAGTTGTGACTGAAGCTCTTCAGGCAGATTATTTTAAACCCATACAAGCAGGAGAATTGGAGTATTCTGATACTGATAAAGTCAAGGCTTTAATCTCGAACTCTAAATCGAAATTTTTCAATAATGTCTATGCTTTGAAAACACCAATGAGCCCTCATGCCGCTGCAGAGATTGATGAGGTCACCATAGATATAAAATCTATAAGTAGGCCAAAAACTCAAAACCATTTGGTGATTGAAGGTGCTGGAGGCTTAATGGTTCCCTTAAATGACAAAGATTGTATCATCGATTTAATTGAAAAAACAGATAAAATTATTTTGGTTTCCAGACATTACTTAGGAAGTATTAATCATACATTACTCTCAGTGGAAATTTTAAAAAACCGTGGGTTTTCTAATATAGGTATCCTTTTTAATGGAAACGAACATCCAACTACTGAGCGTATTATTTTAGAAAAAACTCAACTCCTATGCATGGGACGTATCCCGGAAGAAAGCCAAATTTCAAAAGAAATTATTTTAAAGCATGCGGGACGTTTACAGCTGAATTTAGAAAATTTTTAAGCCTTCTGAATTAGATTCAGAAGAGTGAATACTTAGCCTCCTTAACTTTGCAATACATACAAGAATATGAAACTTTTTGGGAAGTCTCTTACATTACCTTTTACCAAGCCCTCTATTTCTAAAAGGGACCAAAAGTATATTTGGCACCCTCTTACTCAGCATAAATTAAATCCAGAGCTTCTAGCGATAAAATCGGCTAAGGGAGCGATCCTAAAAGATGAATCTGGTAAAACCTATATAGACGCTATCGCTTCTTGGTACACGAGTATGTATGGCCATTGCCACCCTGAAATTGTGAAAAAGGTAAAGGCTCAAATGGATACTTTAGATCAGGTGGTTTTTAGCGGTTTTACCCATGAACCCGCAGTAGAATTGTCTGAGAAATTGATGGAGATTTTACCTAAAAATCAAAGCAAACTCTTTTTT
Organism: Psychroflexus sp. MES1-P1E; assembly: GCF_002836055.1. Taxonomy (GTDB): domain Bacteria; phylum Bacteroidota; class Bacteroidia; order Flavobacteriales; family Flavobacteriaceae; genus Psychroflexus. The sequence goes on along the minus strand of NZ_PJBS01000316.1, from coordinate 6,160 downwards.
AATGATAATGGCTCTACGGCAACAGAGATTGGTATAAAAATGGCTCTACAGTACCATCATAATCAAGGAAACGACCGTAAAGTCATGTTAGCTTTGGAAGATGGATTTCATGGAGATACATTTGGAGCCATGTCGGTCTCCAGTTTATCTGTCTATAATGGCGCTTTTGAAGATCATTTTATAAAAGTGATTAGACTCCCTAAACCAGATGGTCAAAATAATGCTGAGGTCATTAAGCAATTGAAGTCAGTTTTAAAAGAAAATACCATTGCAGGCTTTATCTACGAGCCTTTGGTTCAAGGAGCTGCTGCCATGAAGACATACGACCTTAAAGGATTAGAGGAGATTTTGAAATTGTGTAAAGCTCAGGATGTGATTTGCGTTGCCGATGAGGTCATGACAGGTTTTGGAAAAACAGGTAAGCATTTTGCTTCAGACTACTTATCACAAAAACCCGATGTTATGTGTTTAAGTAAAGCCCTATCCGCTGGTATGGTGGGTATGGGAATTACAAGCTGTACCAAAAAAGTATACAAAGCCTTTTATGCCGATGACGTCGCCAAGGGTTTGTTTCATGGTCATACCTACACGGGAAATCCTTTAGCCTGTGCTGCTGCTATTGCAGGCATTGAACTACTTCAATCTCAGGAGATCCAAGACTCTATTAAAACCATCATGAGTCTTAATCAATTGTTTGCTGATAAAATGCGTAAGCATCCTATGGTTGGAGAGGTAAGACAGATTGGGGTAATCCTAGCTTTAGATCTAAATTTGGAAATGGAGCGCTATGGCAATGCTCGCGATGAAATGTTTCAATTTTTTATGAGCAAAGGAATTTTTTTAAGACCTCTGGGAAAAACCATTTATATTTTACCTCCTTATATAATTACAGAAGCGCAGTTGGCCAAGATATACGCTGTGATTGAAGATTACCTCAGTATTATAGAAGAAAGAGCTCTTAAAGCTTTATCAGTTTAAGGATTTATTTTTGGTTGTTTTAGCCTATGATTGTCGCAAGATAGACCCCTGGAGACCTTAAACTAGAATCATAGCAAAAAGGAGACGCTGTACTTTCAAATTGAGCAGCATTAGTATCTAAATTGCTTTGACCTATAGCAGAGGGTAGTAATAACTTAGTTTATAATGAAAATAAAGGAAGAGGTTTTAGGGTAAACGACTCATTGTCATTCAAAAAAGTAAACTCAGGTTAATTAATTTGATAGCTTTTTGCATGAAAAGTGGTGATAGTATTTTACCAAAAACTAATAGTGTATGAAGTTCAGATCATCTTAGCGATGTTCACAGTGTTTATGTTACAGGTGCTGTTTGGTTAAAACCTATTGATTATAGTGAAGTTTGTGTGAGGAGGATATCTATGTGTATAACAGGTGACTATCCTGCTCTAAGTGTTTTTACTTAATTTTACCTTACCATAGATTAACTAAAACAAAAAACCTACAGAAAAGCTCCAAACTTCATTGAATTGGTCACCTGCTAGTTCTTTGTCGATGTCGTTTACGCTTTTTTCATAGCGGGCTTGTATCATAAAATTTTGACTGAGCTTATAGCGCAACCCCCCTAATAAACCCAGTTCCAAACTCTCGTATCTGCTAGTTTGGTCTATCGTTTCAGTTCCACTTATTAACTGGCCTGAGCCATCTATAAATCTTGTTTCTTCTTCTTCTTCAGCATTTACCAAATAACCAACCTGCACACCACCTTCTATCCAAAGCTGTTCAATAAGGTTATAACTTACTAAAACTGGTAAATTAATATATTGCATTCTGGTGAGACTCTTAATCTCATCAATATCTACTTCTTCAGAATCAAATCTTTCCGAAAACCCTTGTTCAGAATAGAGCAACTCAGCTTGTATGCCGAGCTTAGGCAAGATTTTATATAAACCATACCCTCCTATATTCATAGACGTTCTGGTTTCGTAGTTTGAAACTTCATCCCCAGAGATATTCGATAAATTGAGACCTCCTTTAAATCCGTATTCAAAATACTCTTGTTGAGCATGTGAAGTTATAGTGACTAATAACAAGGTGACAACAGCTGATAATGAAAATTTCATGATAATAATTTTATATAAAATTAGACTTTTATAAGGGTTTGTAAATCCTCATTAATTCAATTTTAACCTTGCAGGGTTTTATTCTAAGTTTTAAGAAGGCGATTTGAAAAATGAGCAACTTTTGTTACAATAGAACGTCTATTTATAGCTTTAATTTGCATAAAATAATTTATTATGGAATGGATTATGAATCCTTGGCCTTGGTATGTTTCTGGGCCCCTTATTGCTTTAGTTATGTTTGCTTTGCTATTTGTAGGTAAGCAATTTGGGATGTCTTCCAATTTAAGAACAGCCTGTTCTATCGGAGGAGCTGGTAAAGCATCAGATTTTTTTGATTTTGATTGGAAAAAAGAACGCTGGAATCTCATTGTGGTTTTAGGGGCTATTATTGGAGGGTTTTTATCAGCTAATTACTTGTCTGATAATACAGTCAATATCAATCCTGAGGTTGTTATTAAACTGGAATCTTATGGAATTAACAGTGCTGGAAAATCGTATTTGCCCACTGAGATTTTTGGCGCTGAAAGTTTGAGCGACCCTAAAATTCTTGCCGTTTTACTACTAGGCGGATTTTTAGTCGGTTTTGGATCTCGGTATGCTGGGGGATGTACTTCTGGGCATGCTATTTCTGGTTTAAGCAATTTGCAACTTCCTTCATTAATTGCAGTAATTGGATTTTTTATAGGTGGATTGATCATGATTAATTTTATTTACCCCTTAATTTTTTAAGCATATGAAAACCTTGGTTTATTTAATTATAGGTGTCTTTTTTGGTATTGTCATATACAAATCTGAAGCAGCGTCTTGGTTTAGAATTTATGAAATGTTTGAATTTGGGTCCTTCCATATGTATGGTATTATTGGTTCTGCTCTAGCCATAGGAGTAATTGGCATTCAGATTATTAAACGTCGAAACATCAAAGCTTTAGGAGGGCAAGACATGCAATTAAACCCTAAAGCTATGAGTATACCACGTTATTTATTTGGTGGAATCTTATTCGGATTGGGTTGGGCGCTTGCAGGTGCTTGTCCTGGCCCTATGTATGTTCTCGCCGGAGCGGGTTATGGTTCCATTCTAATAGTGATTTTTGGTGCGCTTGGAGGTACATTTATCTATGGACTCCTCAGAAACAAACTTCCACACTAGTATTAAAAATCCTTTAATACTGAAAAGCTTTGTTTCTTAACGAAGCTTTTTTTGGAGAAGGTTTAAACTTTTTCTAATTTAAGTAGTCTTACTTGATAAAGCTGAATAGCTCAGTTTTACTGACTCAATATTAAATCAACTATGTTCAAAAAATTACTGTACTACACGTGTGTAGCAGGAATGCTAGTTTCGATGTCATCGTGTTCTATCCTTCAGGGTAAAAAAGATGATAAGTCTGCCTCTCAATCCAAGGAAAAGCCCAAAAATGGTATTAAACCTTACGGAAAAATCATTACGAAAAAGGCGAAATCAGATGAAGGATTATTTACTGTTCATAAGGTAGACGAAGATTACTTTTTCGAAATCCCAGATTCACTTTTCAATAGAGAGATGTTAATGGTAACTCGTATTGCTCAAACTGCTCAAGGCATGGGCTTTGGAGGAGGGAAGCAAAACGAACAAGTATTGCGCTGGCAACGTAAAGGAGATAAAGTTAATCTTAGAGTTGTTTCCTACGATATTGCAGCGGCGGACTCTTTACCTATTTATGAAGCGGTAGTGAATTCCAATTTTGAACCCATTTTATATTCTTTTGATGTAAAAGCTTACAAAAAGGATTCTATCTTTAATACAACGGTTATAGATGTTACGGATTTATTTAAGAAAGATGTCGAAGCTATTGGTTTGCAAAGTAGACGAAGAAAACCTTATAAAATTTCTAGACTAGATGACAGTCGTTCTTATATCGATACGATAAGAAGTTATCCCGAAAACATAGAGATTAGACACGTCAAAACTTACAATGCAGGCAAACCACCTTCCAATTCTAGTACGGGTTCAGTTTCATTGAAATTTAGTAACTCAATGGTCTTATTGCCAAAAGAACCTATGAGACGACGTTATTTCGATCAACGTGTAGGCTGGTTTACAAGTAATCAAACAGATTATGGTTTAGATAATCAAAAGTCTGAAACGGTAGAGTATTTAGACCGTTATCGTCTTGAGGTGAAAGATGAAGATCTTGAGAGGTTCAAAAATGGCGAGTTAGTCGAACCCAAAGAACAGATCATTTATTACATAGACAGGGCTACTCCAGAAAAATGGAGAAAATATATTAAACAAGGGATAGAAGATTGGCAAGTGGCCTTTGAAGCTGCTGGCTTCAAAAATGCTATTATTGCTATGGATCCTCCTACAAAAGAAGAAGATCCAGATTGGAGTCCTGAGGATGTTAGGTATTCTGTAGTGAGATATCTAGCTTCTCCAATACCAAATGCGAACGGACCTCACGTGAGTGATCCAAGGTCTGGAGAAATCTTGGAATCGGATATCAATTGGTACCACAATGTGATGACCTTGCTTCGCAATTGGTTCTTTGTGCAAACTGCAGCAATCAATCCAGAGGCCAGAGGTGTTGAATTTAAAGATGAGGTAATGGGACGTTTAATTCGTTTTGTATCGTCTCATGAAGTTGGCCACACTCTTGGACTTCCTCATAACATGGGAAGTAGTGTTGCTTACGGTGTTGAGGACTTAAGAAGTCCAGAATTCACTAAAGAATTTGGTACAGCTCCTTCCATTATGGATTATGCAAGATTTAATTATATCGCTCAACCTGGTGATGGAGATGTATCTTTAATGCCAAACGTTGGACCTTACGATAAGTATTCAATTGCTTGGGGATATAGACCTATTTTGGACAAATCACCAGAAGAGGAAAAAGAAGTTCTTAATCGATGGATCTTAGAAAAAGCGGGAGATCCTATCTATAGATTTGGAAAACAACAATCTGGAGGTGTGATCGATCCAAGCTCACAAACTGAAGATCTTGGTGATGATTCTATGGAAGCTAGCACTTATGGTATTGAAAATCTTAAAAGAATTGTTCCAAACTTAATAGAATGGACTGCAGAAGATGGTAAAAACTACGAAGACTTAGAAGATCTATACAACCAAGTTTATAGACAGTATAACCGTTATATGGGCCATGTTGCTGCTAATATTGGGGGTGTTTACGAAATCTATAAAACTTACGATCAAGAGGGCGATGTTTATACACACGCGCCAAGAGATAAGCAAGTAAGAGCTATGGAATTTCTTCAAGCAGAATTGTTTGAAACTCCAGAATGGTTGATCGATACAGACATTTTCAACAAAATACAATTTGATGGCTATCTTGAAAAAATAAAAAGCTATCAGGAAAGAGCTTTAAATAATGTTCTAGACTTTGGTCGTTTCGCAAGAATGATGGAAAACGAAGAGTTAAACGATGATGCGTATACCATTGTAGAAATGATGGAAAATTTAAGAACTGGTCTTTTCAGCGAATTGAGACGTGGTGAAGACATCAGTAGAATTCGTAGAAACCTTCAGAGAGCTTATATTGGAAGGATGCATGAGCTTATGACAGAGGAGCAATCTAGTATTCCTACTCAATTCAGAAGTTACATCAACCGAAGTAATATCGATGTAGAGACTAGTGACATTAGACCTCTTGTAAGAGCAGAGTTAACTACTTTACAAGTAGATATGAGAAGAGCAATCAATAGAACTAGAGATACAATGACAAGATACCATCTGCAAGATGCAGTAGAGCGAATTGAAAAAATTATCAATCCAGATGCCTAATTAGGTAGTGATTAAGATTTTAAAAGCCACTTTTATAAAGTGGCTTTTTTTGTGTCGCATCTTTATTTTTTTTAAAATAAATTATCATGAAATACTTATTTTTTGCCTTTTTGGTAACGACTATGTTCGCTTGTCAAGATTCTTCTAAGCCCAAAACCAGAAAGACTAAAACCGAAATTGTGATGGAAGAAAATTCAGTAAAAATTGTCAAACAAGAGTTTTGGAATAGGCTCTCAAATAAAAGGAAAAGCTTTTTAAGGTAAAGTTTTGGAAGCTCCAGAGGGAGATGGTTTTAGAGGAAAAGACTT
>NZ_PJBS01000249.1 GCF_002836055.1 Psychroflexus sp. MES1-P1E | reverse complement strand
TACCTTTTCGTTGTTTTTAATTTATTACTTTGGTAAATGTTAGTCCTTTCCAAGTAGCTTTTTCTACAGTATTTTTATTTAAAGTAAATTGGATTGGAAAACCACCTATTTTTGCCATTTGTACTCTAATAGCATTTGTTGTGTGTGGGGTTGCTATATCAGATTTTAGGTTACCAATGATAACTACCAATTTGTTTTCTTCAACTTCTTGTACTATTAAGGAACCAAATAAATCACTTCTATAAGTTCCAACATAAGAAGAGAAAGGTAGTTCGAGCTTCCAAGGTCTTTTTGCGATTTCAATCATATATTCATTATCTGATGCAATTGCTTGCGCATAATCTTTATGGTACTTTTTCATTTTTTCTTTATAGTAAATATCTAAATTTTCTCTTTTTGAGAAATAATCAAATACATAAGCACTAAGTAAAGTATTAAGGTATTGACTCATCTCTGCTTCGTTTGCCATTATAACTACACCAAGCCCAGTATTACGCACAAATGAGAATTGAGCATGCATACCGTTAAACCCGCCATAATGATGAACGAGAGAGTCTCCTATTGGATTAGTAGCTATGTTCCAACCGTAACCATAACCGAAGCGTTTAAGGTCATACCACTCTCTATCCTGCTCGGCATGTTTTAACTGGCTATTGTTAACTAAACTAGAGTCGATTATTTGTTCTTCATCAATTTTACCATTGTTTAATTGTACGATCATCCATCTTGCCATGTCTTGGGCAGTTGATATTATACCACCAGCGGCATGCATTGTATTATCCTTTTTTTCTAGAGAAAGACGAGTTAATTGATTTTTATCATTATTTTGTGTGTGTGGTTTTGCAATTTCCCAACCTTGCTTTATAGCCGTAGACATACGTGTACTTGTATGATTCATTTTTAAAGGTTTTAGTACTTCTTGCTCAACCAATGATTTCCAATCAGCACCCAATTCTCTTTCCATAATCATTTCTAGAATATTGTATCCTATATTGGTGTATTCAAATTCGCCAAAGGGAGCATTGGTGTTGACTACTGTAAATTGTTCCAATAATCCAAGTAATTTATCTTTATCATAAGAACCTGTGTATGCTTTTAAATTCCCTATGGGGCGATTTTCTATTCCAGATGTATGTACAATTAAGTGTTCAATAGTAATGCTATCGGCTTTAAGCTCTGGCGCAAAATTAATTTCTGGAAAGGATGCCGCTAATGATTTATCAAAATCAAGTTGGCCTTTAGATTCGAGAATTAAAGCAGCCATTGCTGTGAACGATTTGGTAATTGAAGCAATATAAAAAAGGGTGTTTTCACTAACTTTTATATTTTTATCGACATTAGCTATTCCTAGATATTTCTCAAATATGATACGGTCGTCTTTTACGACCGATATGGCCATTCCATATTTTGTTCCAAATTCGTTTGTAGCTAATTCTATAAAATCAGTGTAGGCTTTATTGAACTCAGGATAATCTAATTTTTCTGTCTTGCTGCAAGAGCTTAAGAAGAGTAAGAATATTAGCAGTGTAATTGTTGTTGTTTTCATATGTGTTAGACTGTTTTAATTAGGGTAATAATTATGTCTTGATAGACTGGTTTTATAAAATAAAATATTTAAATATATTCTCTTATTGCTTTAGTTGCTATAGTACAATAAATCGATTCGTTGGGTTCAATTATTGAATTTTCATTTTTATTCTCAAATAAAGGCAACGTTTTGATTAGGAATAGTTTTTTGAGTTAGCTGTTAACTTTGCAATTACATATACCCATTTTTCGCTTCAAGATTTTAAAGCTGTATTTGTTTCATTTTTCCGTTTTTTGTGACAATTGCAATAGAGCCTTCAATTTTAAAACTATCATATTTACAAGGAATGATTGTTTCTCCATATAAATTCATCAACCCACGCTTGTTGTTTTTAAAGGTAAAGACAAAATTTTCTTCAATTTCAAATTCATCATATTCGCAAGGAATGATTGTTTCTCCATATAAATTCATCAACCCACGTTTGTTGTTTTTAAAGGTAAAGACAAAATTTTCTTCAATTTCAAATTCATCATATTCGCAAGGAACAATTGTTTTACCGTCTAGATAGAACAATCCATGTTTATTATTTTTTGTAACAAACACCAAGTTTTCCTCGATTTTAAATTCGTCAAAGTCCTTAGAGAAATCAACTTTTCTGTCTTCACTTTTTAATTCAGCTTTTTG
>NZ_PJBS01000248.1 GCF_002836055.1 Psychroflexus sp. MES1-P1E | reverse complement strand
ACGGTTGCAGAGCGCAGGCCGTTGCTTATGTCCCTCAGGGATTGACTTTTGGTAAACTGGCAGAATAGCATTGAGACTAGGTGCGACCAACTGTCAAACCCTTTTTGATGCTTGTCACTTTGGTGCGACTTGACCAGTTTTTTTAAATTTTGATGTATCTAATTTTGAGATTATTTGAGAAAACAACGTTATATTTATTATCAGAGAAGGGTTTTTGTGGTGCACCCCAAAGGTAAACTTTGAGGAACAAAAATTTCCTTCTCTTTTTTAAACGTTTGGGACGCTATTGCTATTGAAGCTTTAGCTTTAAACTCGGTTAGGTATTTAAAAAGAAAAAAGTAAATTGTACTCACTTAAATTAGCAATAAGTTTTGCTTTAGAACCTTGAATACAAAAGGAATGAACAAAGGACAAATATCAAATACTCTTCGACAGTATAGACTTCTCTATCCTCTTGATAAATTGAGGTACCTAGTAGAGAGAAATAAAAATAAAAAACTGAATGAAAAATTCAAAAAAGATAATCCAGAAATTTCACTCCCGCCTGATTACTTAATGTATGAATCCTTTCAAATTGATTACTCCAAATATTACTTTGGAGGTAAAACAACTGCTGAATGGATTTTTAAACTATTAGGGAAACACATAAATCTGTCTGGAGGAAAAATTTTAGATTGGGGGTGTGGTCCTGGAAGACTAATTAGGCATATGCCTGATATTTCTAATGACCAATCTAGTTTTTATGGTACAGATTATAATAAAGAGTCTATACAGTGGTGCAAAAATAATATTCAGAAGGTAACCTTTAATCATAATAATTTGGAAGCAATACTTCCTTATGAAGATAACACATTTGATGCCATTTATGGAATATCAATTTTCACCCATCTATCAAAAGAAATGCACTTTAACTGGTTTAATGAATTAAAAAGAGTCTTAAAAACAGGCGGGGTCATACTTATAACAACTCAGGGAGAAAATTTCAGACCAAAACTAACAGGGGAAGAAAGAAAAAAGTTCGACCAAGGGGAACTAATCGTAAAAGGAAACGTAAAAGAAGGGCATAGAACATATTCTGCATTCCATCCAGACCCATTTTTAAAATTAGTGTTTGAAGATGTTGATATACTTGACAAAATTGTTATTTCACCTAAAAATAAAGGCTACCTACCTCAAGATAGATGGATATTGAAGAAAAAGGCTCTAGTTTAAACCAGCTAGTATATATATTGAGTTTATGGAAACAGAAAAGCTTAAAAAAGAAATACGCTCACTGCTGCTTTGGCACTAGAGACTTTGGATGTTTGGGCATTGAAATGTTTTGCGGATGTCGATCCACACTATAAACACTTAATATCTTCACGATACTTGGCTCACCCAAGAGGAAATTAAAAATTGTAGAGGTAATTAATTACTTTCAATTTCCTTCTGATTTATTTTTAACGAAATTCACTATTTTGGTTATTGGATTAAGCTGAGTCCTAATCAGCATATTCAATAGTTTTTGTTCACCCTCAGCATGTGCTATTTGAAGCAAAGGCATTACCTGTAAGTGTTGATATTTTACGGGTTGAGTTCTTGATTTTAATAAAGACCAATTCAAGTAATACTGTAAGTATTTTGTGGCTACACAATTGAAAATATCCCTGTACACGGAAGGTCTCATATCTATATAATCTTAGAACACTTCTTTAAATCAAATGGGAAAATTCAGTGAGAAAGAATCTAATCACCTAAGATAGAGAAGTTATATTTATAGATCCAGAGAAGTGAACATATCAATTTACATATTTCTTTAATACCAAATTAAACATATAATGCCGTATAAATAAATTGAATTATACTATGACACAGCTTAGCACAGGTTTTTTTATTGTTTGAAGTTGAAAATAATTAGCATAGCCTTAGTTACGGTAATTGTTTTTGATAAAAGCAGGCGAAAAAAACAGTTTATTTCGAAATCATAGATTTAAAACTTGATGATAATAGCATATTAGAAATGTCAGTCCGAGTGGTTTCAATGAATTTTTGATTGAAAAATCATTGAAGTTGTATCGATAACGCTTCAAATAACAAGACACATCTCGATATATGCCGTCAAAAAACGTCGAAATACTCGATGAGACAAAACAACTTAATATCAGCTTTTTTATAGCTTTAAAAACTTGACAATAAAAGCATATTAGAAATGTCTGTTCGAGTGGTTACAATGAATTTTTACTTAAAAAATAGCGCTATTTTAATATAAATATGTCTT
>NZ_PJBS01000247.1 GCF_002836055.1 Psychroflexus sp. MES1-P1E | reverse complement strand
AGTATTTAATAAATGCTAACGTCTCGTATATGAAAAGTAGGGCAGGTGATAAGCACCTAACTTTCCGTAAAGCAGGAAGCCATATTTTTAATTTTTATTGTTAGCTAAAATACAAATTAAAAATATGGCGACCCCGCAAATAATCCCAAGCCATTGGTTAAGCAATAACCGCCCTATTTTTTATATACATTGTTAGCAAAAGTTTTTGTCCACCCAATTCCAATCTGATATCCAGATTGAGCTTTGTCCTTAATAAAAGGTAGAAATGTAGTGATTCCAATACTATTAGAATTATTAATTTTGTATTTTGGGGAAAAAGAAAAGCCATAATTAAAGAAAACTTCATTATTGGAATAATCTCGTTCGAAACCTATTCTTTCATTTACCAAAGTACCTTTTGTATGGGCATAACTTAAACCAACTGGAACTTCAAAATTTAATTGGACTTTATTAAAATTTAACGAATAGCCAAAGTTAACAGTTGGTATTAATCGCATATCAATATCATCTACTAAATAAGCATCTGGTTCTGATTCTCCTTTAAAATCGAAATAGGCAGTTAGAGCAAAAGAAATCGTAAAATGATTTGTTTTATCAGATAGCGGTACGATAAATTTGCTGTAGCCGCCGTAATATAAGGATTCATCGCCTGCTCCCAATACACCTACTTCTAAAGAGTTGTTATTAGTTTTTTGGGCGTATAGGGTGTTACTGATAGATAACAAACCTATAATTGTAATTATTCTAATTGCTGAACACATAGTCTAATCCTTTTTTAAATATTGTATTTGCAGAACCCGCATGTCCACTTTTTTCTATTAATTCATTTTTATGCTTAAAATTTTGATAGTTTCTGTTGTCTATACGCTCATTCATTTCCTCAAAAGACGCGAGCATAACTCCTCCTTCTAAGGTCCCCATTCCATTATAAAATGTTACGTCTAAGTCAATGTTTTCATTTGCATAATCCTGTTCATATTCAAATATTATACCCGAATCGTACCAATATGATGTGCCACTTGCAATAAATTTATCGAATGGGTTATCTTGTCTATTTTGTGCCATAATATATTGTGTGAATAACCCACCAAAAGAATGCCCAATTAGTGTTTTATTATTTGATGAGTCTACATTATACCTTGATTCAAGTTCAGGTATCAGTTCTTCTTTAATAAACTGATAAAAGTTATTAGCACCTCCAGTACCGTGTTCATAAGATGTTGGTGTATAATCTCGATTCCTATTTTCATTGTTTCCAATAGATATTAAAATAGAAGGTGGCATACTTCCGTTCCGAGTTTTATCGGAAATTATATTTGCTATAGCATTGAACCTAGTATCGCCATCTAATCCAATTATCAATTTATTGGAAGAATCATTGGAATAATTTTCTGGTAAATAAACATAAATAGGATAGCTATCGTTAATAATGCTTGATTCTAGTATAAATTCTTCTGTAGCTCCAATGATGTCTAAACTCTCATCATTGGAGCAACTCAAAAGTAAAGGTAGAAGTAAAAGATAAATATATTTCATAAGTTAAAATTTTTCACAAAGATGTAACAACATTAATCTATAAAACTTATTTCAAATCAATAAATGATTTTACTTTTTAAGATATTCCTTTTTTACTCTACTGTAAGTTTCCGGTGACATCCCCAAGTAATTTGCAATTAATTTTTGAGGTATTTCTTCTATAAATATTTTAGATTTTTCTATTGTTTTTAGAAATAATTCATACTTTTTACCGGCATCTTTGTGTTGCAAGAGTAAAGACCTTTTTTCACGCTCTAGATGTACTAGTTCAAATAGTTTAGTGTAGATATAACAAAAAGGTTGGCTTCCTAATAGTAATTTTTCGATATCTTTTTTTTTAAAATATAGAACTTCTACATCAGTAATTGCCTGTTGTATTTGATTTGAAGGCGAGTTTTCTATATAACTAGTGAAATTGTTAAAACTCATACCTGAAAGTGAAAAATCAATAGTAAACAATTCTCCTTCAATTATTACGTACTGATGAATAAAGCCTTTAATTAGTAAACTAGTTTTTGTTTCAACTTGACCAATATTTAAAATAATTTCTCCCTTTTTGTATTTTTTCTTTTTTAAAATTTCAGCTATGGGCTTAAATTCCAATTCTGTAAGCGGGTAAACAGTATTTAAAAAGCTATATAAAATATTTTCTTCTTTTGAGAAAGCCTTATTCATTTGTTGGTAGGTTGATTTTAAATTTTTGCTAACGTTTAGTATATGGCGCGTTTTAGTGCGCTATATACA
>NZ_PJBS01000246.1 GCF_002836055.1 Psychroflexus sp. MES1-P1E | reverse complement strand
CCGTTGTAAACAATTAAATGAAACATCCGTTAAAGCAACATATAGAAGAAATAATTAAGCTGACAGACGAAGAGTTTGAATTCATCTTGAGCCATTTTGAAACTACAACCAAACGTAAATATCAATACATTTTACAAGAAAATGAAATTGCTGACAAAGAATATTGGATAGTGAAAGGTTGTCTAAAAAGCTACTTTTTTGACGAAAGCGGAAAAGAACATATTTTACAGTTCGGAATGGAAAATTGGTGGATAACAGATTATGAATCCTTTATAAAACAATCTAAATCAAAAATAAATATAGACTGCATCGAAGATTGCGAATTGCTGTACATAACTTATGAAAACAGAGAAAAACTCACTAAAGAAATGCACAAAATGGAACGGTTTTGGGCGAAGAAAAGTAAGTTTGGCAGAATAGCACTTCAAAACAGAATTTTATCGTTATTAAAAAATTCTTCAAAAGAACGCTATGAATTTCTTCTGGAACAATATCCAAAGCTTTTTCAAAGAGTACCAAAAAAACTTATAGCTTCCTATTTAGGTGTCAGTAGAGAAACATTAAGTCGATTAAATTCCTGAAATAAATTTCTTTAACGTGTGACATTTGTCACAAATTATTAGTGACAATAGTCCTGTGGTTAGTCCAATCATTTTTTGACTTTTGTATCATAATAATTTTAAAAAATTAAATGATATGAACACTTTAGAAAATTTTCAAAACAAAGACACAGGATTACTTTTACAAAGATTGAGTATTAGCGTACTTATTCTATTCCACGGAATTGCAAACTTGACTTCCAATTATTCATTTATCAAAAGTTTATTAAATGGTATCGGAATTCCAGAATTTGTTGCATACTCTGTTTTTATAGGTGAAATAATTGCACCAATACTCATAATCATCGGTTGGAGAACAAGATTGGCAAGTTTAGCATTAGCTATTAATATGTTAGTTGCTATTTTAATGGCTCATACATCGGATATTTTTACCTTAAATCAATTTGGAGGTTGGGGAATTGAACTACAAGGCTTATACCTATTTGGTGCAATCGTAATATTTTTATTAGGTGCAGGAAAGTATGCAGTATCAAGCACTTCAAAATGGGATTAAATAAAGAATTTTAAATAAAAAAATATGCCTTACATAAACATTAGGGTTACAGATACAAATGTAACCAAAGAACAAAAAAGACTATTAATTGAAGGTGCTACGCAATTGGTCGTTAGTATTTTAAACAAAAAACCTAAAAGTACTCACGTAGTAATTGACGAAATACCAATTGAAAATTGGGGATTTAACGGAAAACAATCTTTAGTAACTAAAAAATAGTCATAATGTATCAAGACAATATTAAAGAAATAGAAATTTTAATCAATAAATACTTCGAGGGAATTTTTTATGGCAATACTTCTAGTCTTGAAACTTGTTTTAGTGTTAATGCAAATATTTATGGAGTTATAAATTCAAGTGAATATTCTAAAAGTGTTGACGAATATATTAAAACAGTTAAAGATAGAAAAAGCCCGAATGATTTAGGAGAAATTTTAAAAATGTCAATCGTAGGAATAGATATACTTGGCAAAATTGCAATGGTAAAATTACACGTACCAATGTTAGGCTTTAATTATTATGACTACTTATCCCTTTTCAAAATAAATGGCAAATGGAAAATAGTTAATAAACTATTTTCCAACGTAGTTTTGTAAAATTCCTAAATAACTAATATGATTATGGAAATTACAATCAAACAATTTGAACATAAAGATGCTGAATTGATTGTTAAATATTGGTACAGTCTAACCGATTTTGAACTATTAAAATTTGGTGCAGATAAAACAAAATTTTTGAAGCCAAAAGATTGGACCCGAAAATTAAAAGAAGAAATTGACAAAAACCTTGAACAAAAACAATTCTATTATTTACTTTGGTTTCTAGACAACATTCCTGTAGGTCATTCAAATATTGACAAAATCAAATTTGGAGAAACTGCATTTATGCACCTACATCTTTAGAAATAAGCTTTTAGGCAAAGGAATTTAGGTTTTCAATTTTTACAAAAAACTATTCAATTGTATTTAAAAACTTTTGAATTAAGAAAACTCTATTGCGAACCGAAATCGGACAATCAAGCACCAAATCGGGTATTAGAAAAATTAGGTTTTGAATTTATAAAGCAGTCAGAGAAAGTACCAAACTGGATAACATTTCATCAAGAAGTGAATGAATATGTCTTGAATAGAAATGAATTAAAAGAGGAAATATAGTAGAATAACTGTTTCCAACAAAGTACTGTGGTAAAAAACAAGTAAAATCTC
>NZ_PJBS01000245.1 GCF_002836055.1 Psychroflexus sp. MES1-P1E | reverse complement strand
TTACTACAGTGAATAATCATATCATCGGCGAAACGAACCCTTTTTATTTTAGGAAAATGTAGTACAAGCCATCTATCTGTACAGTAATGTAAAAATAAATTGAACAGTAACGCACTAATTACACCTCCTTGCGGTGTCCCTCTTCCTGTTGCGTGTTTTAATGTACCATCTTTAAGCTGGATAGGTGCTTCTAACCATCGCTTTATATACATTTTAACCCATGATTCACAAACGTGAACTTCTAGTGCTTTGAAGAGTAATTCATGGTTGATATTCTCGAAAAATTCTTTGATATCCAAATCTATTACCCAGCTGTATTTCTGTACATTTTTCTGTACTTCTCTTACAGCTTGATGTCCACTCTTGTTTGGCCTATAACCATAAAAGTTATCCATAAATTTAGCATCTAATCGCGTAATCAATAACTTAACGCAACAAATCTAAATTTATAGATTTGTTATTATGGTTCGTAAAAAAAATAGACGGCTTACCTTAAAAGAGAGGGTTCAAATAGAGACTCTTTTACAACAAAATAAGACCAAAGCTTACATCGCTAAAACTCTAAATAGATCTCGTTCTACAATCACCAGAGAAGTTAATAAATGGGTGCAATCTCATAAAGATACATACGCTGCTGAATTAGCTAACTGGAACGCTAAAGACAATGACTTAAACAAAAGGAACACTGATAAAATATCCATTCATAAAAAACTTAGAATGTATGTTTTTAAAGGCCTCTTATCACAATGGACTCCCAAACAAATTGCAGGAAAAATTAAATTAGAATATCCTAATGACCCAATTATGTCAATCTCACATGAATCTATTTACAGGTACATCTATACAAAGTCTCAAGCAAGTCTAAACAAAAACTCATCAAACTATTAGTCAGAAAAAAAACAAGACGTAGACCTGCTAAAAAAAGACGTGGAACTGGAAGTAAAATAATCAATCAAGTCAGTATTGACAATAGACCTAAACATATTGAGCTAAGAGAAGAAACATGACATTGGGAAGGAGATTTAATGATTGGTAAAAACCAAAAATCTGCAATTGGAACAATTGTAGAACGCAAATCTAGGGACACTTTAATTGTAAAATTAAAAAGTAAGAAAGCAGATGAAAAAGCTATAATGTTTTCAAAAAAACTAAATCAACTTCAAAAAATAGTTAAAAAAATCTATGACTTATGATAACGGAATTGAAATGGCTAGGCGCGAAAAAATAACTAAAAAAACTGACATAAAAATTTACTTTGCACACCCATACTCTTCTTGGCAAAGAGGAACTAACGAAAATACAAATGGACTCATTAGAAGGTATCTCCCTAAAGGAAGAGACTTCAATAAAATCGATGAAAGATCACTCAGAATTATTCAAGAAAAACTCAATAATAGACCAAGGAAAATTATAGGATTTAAAACCCCTCAAGAAATGATGGGTTCTGAACTAAAAAAGATAGCTTAGTATCAACGAAAAAAAAGCAACGTTTGTTGCGTTACAATCTTGAATCCAGCCCTAAAATGAAAAAAATAATTATCATAGCTTTTTGTATTACCTTAATTCAAAGCTGTAACAAAGACGACAAGGCAACAGATATACCAGATATTTTTAATTTAATAGGTGGAACAAATGAAGTGACGATTAATCAAACAATTGACGGAAATTCTGTTCCTAGATTAGTGTATGTAAAAACACCACAAAATTTAAACACTTCATTATCTTATCCAATTGTGTTCTTTTTTCATGGAGCAGGAGGTTCTGGACAAGATTTCTTGTACAATAACAACATAGTTGAACTAATAAATTCTGAAGAATTTATTGGAGTTTTTCCCAATGGACATTCAAATAATGGAAGTAATGGCGGGTTTTGGAATTTAGGCTCTGAACCTACTAATGCTGATGATGTAGAATTTGTAGATTTAATTATCGACCAATTAATAACCTCTCCATTAATAGACACATCCAAAGCCTACGCCATAGGCTTTTCAAATGGTTCGGGGTTAGTAAACCTGTTAGGGAAATCTACAAGTCATTTCAATGCTATAGCTCCGCTTTTTAGCCAACAAATCTTAAGTACAGGAGATCTAACACCTACTAAAGCAATGTCTGTTTTTCAGGTTAACGGAGAAGTTGATGGCATAATTCCCTTAAATGGAGGGGTAAGTTCTGTTGGAACATTTATGTCAGCGCAGAATAGTGCTCTTAATTGGGCTAATCATTTCAACTGCAATTCAACTGCAACTCAAGAAGATCTTAATTGGGGAAATACCATTTTAAATTCATTCACATTCTCTAATTGTGATGATAGTCATGAAATA
>NZ_PJBS01000244.1 GCF_002836055.1 Psychroflexus sp. MES1-P1E | reverse complement strand
CAACATTGCTCAGCAAATAACAAAACAAGCAGTATCTATTTACAACAATTTAAGAATCCATTTTAGCCTAGATTTAAGAAAACCTGCCGAAGTCCATTTGAATCCGAATATAAAATATAAATCATATCGTAGAAATAACGTAAATTTAACTGAACTTCTAATTTAAAAAATAGCTAGTTCAAATTATTTTTTGCCGTCTAAACGGCTAAAAAAAAATACTTTGAACGGTATAAATTAAACCTAAAAAAGGTCAACCTATATCAGTATAATACACGCATTATCCCGTCCTAAAAACCAAAAAAGTTTTGATAAAATTACCCCTATATTGAAATATAACGAGTTCTCTAGCTTATAACTTCTTTAAGCTAGAGAATTCATTAAAACTTAACTAACCTGTGGATCTAAATAAAGAACAAGATCACCAGGTAATGCTATACTTTTAATTGGACATAATTTTTGTGCTGGCCAAGTAAATGATAAGTTTGCATCTTCTAAACTTTTAGCTAGATCTGACATACTCACTGAAAAGTTAAGTTGAGTAATAATGATTGGCACAACAATGGCTACTACAGCTCCCATTGCGGCTCCCAGAGTTCCAAACGTAGCAATAACAAGTGCTCCAACAATTAACCATCCTCCAGTACTTAGATGTATAGATCCACTACCATCTGGTGTTCTTGCACTAATAGAAACAACTTGACTCTTCAATACTGGAGATAAATAAAAACTACCATGTAAATCTACCCACATCAAACTACTAAACGAAGATATTGGATAACCTGTTGCTCCATAATCCCCTTGAATATTCTGCGAATTATTTACATACACACTCATGCTGGTAAGCTTTGGGTCATATTCTCCAGATATTCCAATTTTGGTATTTAGAGCAAGTGTGTAGGGTGTCGTGGTATTACCTGAAATATTAAAAGATGTAGAAACTGTTTTTAATTGCTTAACCAAAGGCGGCATTACTAAATTAACTAATAAGCATCTGTTAGAAATATACAATGCAGCATTTTCAGTTGAAGGTATCAAGCCTGGATTTGAAGTGAAATCTAATATACCTGGAGTTCCTGTACTTGTGTTAGATACTAATGCTAATAAATTATCAGCAGGTGTTTGTGTGTTTTCTTGAGTAGCAAAAAAAACAGATCCTGTTGGTAATAAAGAAGCAGGTACTCCGCTCATATTTACAGTTCCAAGATAATAAGAACCTCCCTTATACTGGGTTTGAAGATAGCCTTGTATAATACCATTTAATATTGGAGCCCAAAAAGGTGTTGGTGTTATCGTTAAACCTACTTCGTAAATAGCTAGACTACTTGCTATGTCAAGATTTAATTGCATCGCAGGTGCGCCTCCACTAAGTGTAATTGAATCGTATTTAAGATTGGAAGTTATTCCTAACGTACTTCCAACTGGAACATCATAATTAACACCTTGATAAGTCAATGTTCCACTAAGTGGCGCTACAATTGCTGCAAGTGAATTTGTTCCAGATGCGTTTGCAGGATTTAAGTTAGCGGTTGGTGTTCCTAGGGTTCCAACGAAAGTAATTCCTAGTGCAGTATAATTTACTTTATGTGGAAATATGTTTGCTTTATACGCAGCACTCAATCCTGTGTTTATCAAAGTTTGATTTGCTACTGCCAATAAATCCCATCCTTCTGTAGTTACTGTTGCCATTTTATTGTTTTTTTAAAGTTGTTAATACTAATTGCGAAGCTTTCTTTAATTCATTTATGATATCTTGAGGAATACCAATATTAGCACTCTCTATAGCTTCAATAGGGTTTACTGCATAAAGTTGTGCGTTTTTACCAGAAATACCAACCCATTTATTTATCGCTTTTTCGTACGGGATAATTTTAATATGGGCTTGATTAACTTTTTCTAAAAGGCCTGCTTCTAAACCTTTAAGTAAAGGATTACCAATACTCTTCGTTTCATGAAAAGTAACTTTGTGAGATGAATTCCCATTCGGAATATCAACTGTAATTGATTTTTCATTTTCCATTTTATTTATTTTAGTCTCCTACTCTATTTAAGACGGCTTTTCGGATTACGCCTTTGAAATCAAAATTCTATTGTAGCTAATCAATCGAACATTTTGTTTTTGATTATACCGCAAATATCTGATGAAACTTCAGGTATTACTAGAGTATAAATACTGCTCTTTTTAAAACAAGTATTTATACTTAATCCTCTTACCTCATAGCATGAGACAATTCAAAGTTGAAGAATTAATGAATTGAATTCTTAAAAATGTTATAGACATTTGTACATGAAAGCACGAATTTGGGGTATAAAAGAAAAAAGGGCAT
>NZ_PJBS01000243.1 GCF_002836055.1 Psychroflexus sp. MES1-P1E | reverse complement strand
CACTATATAACAAATCATAATCGCCTTTAGGCGAACTACGATTGTTATACTTAACGTTAGCGGTCAGTAAAAAGGAGAAAAGTAATAAGATATGTTTCGAAAAATATTAATAGGAATATCAATCCTAATTGGAATTGGACTTGTGGCATTTATAGGTTGGTTTTTAATGATAATTTCAGCCTTTGGAGCATTCGACCAAGATTATTCTATAACCGAGTTGAAAGAAAATTTCGAAAAGAATAAAACAGAAATCTATGAACTCAAAAGGTATTTTAATGAAATAGTTCCAAAAGGACGATTTGTTGAAATTGAATTTGACAATGATAACACTCTATTTAGGTTTGGAATTAAAGACATAAGTTCAAGTAGTCCAATGTTTTTAGAATGGGACTTGAAAACGAATACTTCAAGAATGGATAGTATTATTAAACCAATAGGATGGACAAGAGAAACGCTTAAAACCCTAAAAGAAAAACTAGACAATGCAGATTGCATTCAAATTGAAAGCGGTGAGCCAACAAAAATTGGATTTAAAAGAAGTGGTATGGGAATGTACTCATTTAACATTTTTGATCAATCAATTCCTGAAAACTTAAAACAGCAATACAATGACAGTTGCAGCTATATTTTCGCAAATGAAAGACTTGTTTTGGAATATGCAGGAGGTGCAAAGGGAGGTCAATGCTTTTATAATATGAAATGAAAAAATGAAAACCGAACCGCTAACATCATCTATATTTTATAGGGCAGTTGGTAGTAAATTGAAACAGTAAAACAATTAATAAACTCCGCCAAAACTTTGTTTTGGCGTTTATCAGCAGAAAAAGTTAAACCCCAAAGCCAAAGTTTTGGCTAATTAGCTAAACGAAAATAAGTACTTTTAAATCGCCCTACCAAAACATAGATTAGGCGTTGTAAGCAAGCTAAAAACCATCGTAATTGAATTCAACATTTGAAATTTTAAAAGGACTTCCGCCATACGGAAAAATGTATGTGCCAATACCAGACGGAAATTGGTCAGAAGGATTGCCTGTTGAATTTACAAAAGATGACGGAACGAAATGGGTTGCGAATATTGAATACGGACAAGAAGGGTTTGATTATATAAACGCATTAAATAATCTGACTGAAATACTTGTTATTGCAAACGGCTGTTGCTACATAATTGACCGAAATAAGGAAAAAAGCATTTGCGATTTTGGATATGACTTTAAGCAAGTAATTGAATATAATAAAAAGTTCGTTTTAATCGGAACAAGAAATATTGCGATAGTTGAGAGTTCTGAAAAGATAGAACGTTATAAAAATCTGTGTTGGGATTTTATCGAAGATATTACATTAGAAAATGGAACTTTAAGCCGAGTTTTAAATGATTACAATGCTTCGGACAAATATGATAAAACGGACTTCAAAATCGATTTAGAAACATACGAATTGACTAAACCGAAAAAGAAATTTAAACCAAAAATAAAAACTGAACCGAAAACAACTGAATTAAAAAAATGGTGGGAAATCTGGAAATAAAGCCAGCTTACAACAATGGCTATAATTAATACGGGTTTGGTGCTTAACCCAAAGTTTAGAGCTTTTAACCAAGTCCGCCAAATCTTTTGATTTGGCTTTAGAACAAAAAAGATAAAACAAAATAAAAAGTTTTGGCTAAGTGCTTAATCGGAAATTCAGTATTTTTAATTCCCGTACTAACCATAGCCTGGACGTTGTAGGTAATTTAAAAAATGAGCATCGACATAAAAAAACACATATTACCAATTGGCCTTTTGATTGTCATTTTTAGTGCCTTTTTTTACAATCGGGATTTACTCGGAGGACTAGTTTTTCTAGTTGTTGGTTTCGGATTTTTATACGCAGGATTCTATATTCGAAATACTAATAGCAGAATAAAAACCAACGGAATTAAAACACAAGCGAAAATAGTTGACTTTAAAAAAGAACGAACTAAAGACGCGGACGGAGATTCTTACGAATATCATTTTCCGGTAGTAAGTTTTACCGACCGAAATGGAGTTGAAACAACTCAAAAGTTGGACTCTAGTGAAAACCCGAAACGGATTAATGAACTGATTGACATTATTTACCTAAAAAAAGAAAATGAGTACGAAATTATAAAAGACAATGATTGGTGGGAAAATAACCTACCAATGATTTTACTAATCGGTGGATTTTTATTTTCTGGAATCGGAATTATATGGTTGATAAATAAAATCTGAATAAAAAACTACCTACAACACCGTATAAAAATAATTGCGGTTTAGTGCTAAAACAAAGGTAGTTGCGTGTTTGCTACATCTGATTTTCCTTCGGAAAATCCTCGCATACAAACCCGCAACTATTCTTATACATAAA
>NZ_PJBS01000242.1 GCF_002836055.1 Psychroflexus sp. MES1-P1E | reverse complement strand
ACGTGTATAATTAATTGCTGGTTCTACTCTACTTACGAAAATCCTCGCGGATTTTCTATTTGTGTTTTATTTTCTAAATTAGGTGCTTAAACACGCCACTAACCATACACAAACCGTTACCAACAAGCTGACCAAAACACTCTGAATTGAAAACCGAACAAACTTACTTAAAAGGAAAATCCGTTTTTATAGTCTCGCTACTTGTAATCGGAATTGCAATTCTGACTGTGTATCTAACTGGAATTAACTTTAACCGAAGTCCGACTTCTAATCTCTATTTGTCTCTTGGAATTATAGCGACTGCTCTTTTTCTGTTTATGACTTATGGACTTTATAAAGGAATTGGACTGATTGACAATTTTCCAAAATTTCGGAATTTTAAAAGAGGAGATATAATGGGAAATGCATCACCAACTTTTGACACACCAAGTGTTTCGGTTGGAGATGGAATTGGAGGGCTGATTTTATCAATTTTATTGTGGATTGGAATGACGATTTTGATAATCATATTACTAATCGTATTGGAAGCAGTTTTTTGGTTTTCGCTTTTCATAATATTAGCAATGTTATATTGGGTGTTTTTCAGAGCATTAAAATTTGTTTTTAATAAATCAAAAGATACAAAAGGGGATATTGGAATTTCAGCAGTTTACTCGCTGACTTATACTCTACTCTATGTTGGTTGGATATTCGGAATCGTTTATCTGACTGAAATAATAAAATAAAGCCAGTTGGTAACACCTTGTATAATTAATTGCT
Source organism: Psychroflexus sp. MES1-P1E (assembly GCF_002836055.1). Lineage (GTDB taxonomy): Bacteria > Bacteroidota > Bacteroidia > Flavobacteriales > Flavobacteriaceae > Psychroflexus. Next base: position 1,611 of record NZ_PJBS01000242.1, on the reverse strand, counting down.
TGGTCACTGCCAACTTACGAACATTCCTGCGGAATATTCTATCTGTGATTTATTTGCTAAATTAGGTGCTTAACCACACAACTAACCATACACAATCACGTTACCCATAATTTAAAATGAACTTCTGACTTAATAAAACAATTGTTGGATGAAAAATTATCTGAATATCAACAATACCATATATGGATACTTATTGGAGCTGTTGTAATTATTGCTACAATACAGTTTTTTATGAATAGACATCTTAAGAGAGATGTTGCACGGTTATCTGCTGATTTAAAAAAAGCGGAAATCAAGTTTTCAAAGTACCATCAGGATCAGGTTGACGCTTATAAACAATTGTACACACATTTTTATGAATTTCGTGCTGCTACACAAAGAATCTTGTATTTTGCTGATAGAGATGCTGACCATCATATACATAAGAAAAGACTACAAGAATATCTAGTCAATCAAAAGCAATTAATGCATTTTTTTAAATCCAATCGAATCCTTTTTCCTGAGGATACTTGCAAAAAAATTGACGACAATTTTACTGTGTTCGCACGATTTACTTCAAAAGTATTTAAGGATAAAGAAGATTTAGAAAATTTCGAAACATACTTTGATGCCAACTTTATGGAGATGTATGGCAATGCAGAAGGAGAAATGGATAAAATTAAACAAAGGGCAAGAAATCTAAGAGAATCTGAAGAATATAAGGAAGCGGGAAAAAAAATGTGGAAATTGATTCAGGAATTGGAAAATGACTTCAGAAAACTAGTTAAATGATTAGAAGATTAACTGAAACTAAGCTTCCACAAACTTTGTATAAATACAGAGATTGGTCAAATAAGTTTCATAGAAAACTAATCTCTAATCAAGAATTATATTTTGCGAAGCCGTCAGATTTCAATGATCCATTTGACGGTAATATACCTGTCAGATGGGATTTGATGACCGAAGAAGACTGTTTCGATAAAAATCTAGAACTTTTAAATACAGTCCATAAAGACAAAGACCAAGAAAAGGTTCGGGAATATGCTTGGAAAGTCACCAAAGACAAAACATTATGGCATCCTGAAAAGTTAAATAAGGAAACCTCAGAACAGATCAATAAATGGGGAACCCTGATTGGTCTTCTTGCATTATCATCTGTCAGAAACAACATCTTAATGTGGTCTCACTATGCAAATAATCATGAAGGATTCACAGTTGGATTGGACGCTAATTCTTTGGCCTCTAAATATGATTTTGACTACATAGAGCCTATTAATTATCAATTGGATTATCCCACCACGGTATCCGGACTAGATGATACAACTGAGCAGTTTCATAAAAAGTCTTTCTACAAATCTGATTTGTGGGAACATGAAAAAGAATGGAGAGTTAGTAAGAATCATATTGAAAAACGAACTGTAAAATTAAATCCAGAAACCATAACCGAAATAATAATCGGTTGCTGCACAAATCCAAAGGAGGAAGCCGATATAGTTAAAATGAGTAAAAAGAAACTTGGCAATCAGATTGAAATTTTCAAAGCAGTAAAAAGTGAAGAGGAATTCAGTCTAATTATGGAAAAGATAAACTAAACGACTTGCTAATCGAGTAGACGGGTGACGACTTAAAAGT
>NZ_PJBS01000241.1 GCF_002836055.1 Psychroflexus sp. MES1-P1E | reverse complement strand
ATTTCTAAGTTCTCCATTAACACTTTCAAATATTTCAGGTTTGTTATATGGTTTTTCTAGTTTGTCATCAATTAAATAAGGTATATTAAAATCAAATTCTTTTAGATGTTCTTCTAATAATCTTTGACGTTTTGAGCTTTTTTCAATAAACAAGTCCTCATTTTTGAGTCTGAGAATTTTAAGTATTTGTTTATTTAATGAAAGTTCATTCATCATGTAGTAGCTAGGGGTTGAATGGTGAAATGTAGCTCCTGATCTAAACCCATTTGTATCAACTTTAATTGCATTTGCAAAACTCTCTGCTGCTTTGTCGAATCCAATTTCTTCTTCTGTCTTAAGAATGCAAAACCTTGAAGCAAAAACTAAAGCAATACGCTCATCAATCAAATCTTGAGGTAGATTAGGTTTAGTTTGAAACTGGCTTTCATAATAATTAACAAAATCCTCAAGAATACTTTTAATAATAATCTTTCTGAAGATTTTATATTCCAGTTCATAGAGTAAATCCAGAATGTTTAAATAGTGATATTTACCAGATTTAAATATTACTGTGATTATTTCCTCTTTCCTGCTATGATTTGATATGTATTTCGCTGCAAAAAAATCTTGAATTGATTTATGCGCCCATTTTATTTTGACACCTTCCTTTGCAAAAATTGGTACTGTTGTGGAGAGATCTTCGTAAAAACTTTGTTCTTTAAAATTAAATCTTGTGTTTTTTAATTTCGCTGAAGCGATGTGATTTATCATTTCATCTTTTGTGTAAATCACACGACCAATTTTTGACGTTTCAAATGCAATGTCTCGCAAAACTATTTCGAAATCAAATATATCCAACCTTGACCTCTTTGGTCGTTTAAAGCCTTCTTTTGACAAATCGTGATGCTTAAATAAGCAACTATATACCTCTTCGTAAAAGGTGATTTTTTTAGAAGGAATATCCTTATTGTACGTATAAGATTTATACAAAAGAGAAACAAGAAATGGATTTGTAAGAAACTCTTTTACTTGAGTAGTTTTTTCCTTGACCTCTGCGATAAGATTAACTCCAAATTTAACTTTGCTTAAATCATCTAACTTTTCAATAAGAAGGTATGCTTCTTTTTCCTCTAGAGGCTGAATATAGAACAACTGAAAAGCAGAAAATGTAGACAATGCAGATTCTGGTCTAGAAGTAATAATAAAATTATTGTTTCCTGTCTTCTTTATAAAATCGCTTAGTTGGACAGTTATCTTGTCTTGAGTATCATATGGAATTTCATCAAATCCATCTAGAAGTATAGTAAAGAAACCTAATTCAAGTAGTTCGTAAATTAACTCTTTGTCAAATGAGTTGTCGATAGGGTTTATTTGATTAAATACTTCATCTAGGATAGAATTTTCAGAATCAATTTTCCTTAACTCAACTAAAATAGGTATGCTTTTATTTTGTTCAATTATTGATGCTGTGATACGCTTAAGAACGGTGGATTTTCCCATACCAGCGTAATCAGAAATAATAATTTTATCGTATTTGTCAAATATGGTATAGTCAAATTCTTCTATTTTAAATCGTTCATGTGAGTTCGCTTGAATAATAGTCAGTGGAACATATAAATCCTTCAATTTCGTTTGCGAGTTTGGAAATACCAGAGTCGTAACGAATAGCGAATCTTTATAAATTGTCTCTAAATATTTTGTGAATTTATTCTCCCAGAAATTATCTTCGACTTTATGTTTTTTATCCCGTTTCGATACCCAACTATTTAGGCGGGATATATGTGGTTTAATTAAAGTATTTACAATTGGATCGATTACAGGTTTTGCAATCGCACTGAAAGTTTTAATATCTTCTAAACTAATGTCCATATTCTGTTATTTCTAATGACGCCCAACGTTTTGGCTATGCGCAGTGTCCCGCAGGGCATTGCGTATAGGTTTTGTTGTACGCTGGCTTTTTCTTTTTTTAATTCGGCCATTTATAATCTTCATCGTTTTCAAATGGAACACCTAATTCTAAGTTTGTCACTGTTTCAAATTCTGAGTGCAAAGTCAGCCAATATTTGTCATTAAAATGGGTAGAAAATGAATGATACTCTTCCAATTCCCATTCTTTCATTATTTGTCCTAAAATGTCTTTTTTAGCAAAATCAATATTGGTATTTAAAATTTTAATTCCATTGAATGTAAGATTTGAATTCGATGTCTCTATATATCCAAGTCGTTTGTTTTCACTTTCATAAAAAGTCAGACGTAATTTTTCATTATTAAACACCAAAATCAGTCGATTTTCATTGTCCTTATCAATTCTTTCTGCATCAGGTTTTCCTAATATATTTTCTACTTCGGTTCTTTTCATTCCGAATTTTAGATTTCCAATTCCGATTTCAGGTTTTAGTTCCATTCAGTTTTTTCAGCTTGCGTACAACGTAGGGATAAGGTTACTAGTATCCTTATATCTATTTTACAAAACACTAATCTAAG
>NZ_PJBS01000240.1 GCF_002836055.1 Psychroflexus sp. MES1-P1E | reverse complement strand
TGCAATTCTAAAAACTAATGACTAAATGGTAATTACGGAAATAAGAAATAGAAATGAAGCAGAATCATTTATAGAACTATTAAAAAATACTTCTATTTCATATTCTACAGAAAGACCTTTTTCAGTCCATTTCTTCTTTTTTACTACCGGTCTGGAAATAGAAGAGTCAAAACTCATATTAGAATCTATTGTTGAGTTGGACAAAGTTTCAGGTTCTCATATTGCATGTCACATTTTCGTTGATAAAATCAAGACATCAATCTTCGAAACTCTGAGCGGCATTTATGAAAGAAAGCCTATTGAAGGAAGAGATTTTACATTAACGCAAATTGAAGGCTTATGCAATAATGAAAGTCTTAATCATATGCAGTTGGATAAGTTAGAACCAGCAGACTTAACTAATGCGACTGAACACATAGCTCGTGGATTAGGAATCTCAGAAAAGTTGCCATGTATTCTCATATTTGATTCAACTGAAATGCTCTTATCAGATGAATTAACAATATTAGAGTTTCCAGATACAAGGAAAGATTTATCGACTTTATTACGGAAATTTTTAGGGATAATTCAATCAAATAGTGAAATTTTTAGAAAAAATACAGAAATACTTGATGAAATAAATAACTTGTTTGATAAACAAAAAGCAATTAGAACCAAACGTGGTGCTCCAACAGAGCATAAAATGAAGGTTTTAAATAATTTTTTCAAAAAGGAATTCAATAGTCTTGAGGATGGCTTAAAAGAGTCAAATAGGATCAGAAAAAAAATTCTAAATAATGATACCATCCAGAAGGAACAATTCGGATTAGTAGTACAAAGTAAGTTTGCTTCAAGAGGCAAGAATTCAGCTGAAGAAGTTAAAAAACTCTTAGCGAAAGTCAAAAAAGACGGTGATGAAATGGACTCAGAATTAGCAACAGTAAATCATCGAATTTCTGAATTAAAATCTTCTTTAAAATTTTCTGAATCTGTGTCTAAAATATTTCGAAAAGATAAACTCTTGAATAAATACACTGATACGGTTAAGACTTCAATGGCAGACATAATTAAAACGGGAATTAAAGAATTAGGAAAACCTTCATTCTGGTTAAAAATACTTGGACCTTAAAAAGCACACAACAAGGTGTATAGTGCATACCCTTCGGGATACGCACCATACACGGAACGTTGTATAGAATTAAAACAAATGAAAAAATAAATGATATTTGATTCTCAACCAGAAACTTGGCAAGAACTTCAAGACTATGTAGGAAAGATGTTTGAAGAATGTGGTTTCGAAACGGAAGTACCTAAAACAATTGATTTAGTTCGAGGAAAAAAAGAAGTAGACGTTTATGCGAAGGATACCCAAAAAGAGTATCAACCTGTTATCCTTATAGAATGTAAATTTTGGAATAAACCAATCCCTCAAGACACAATCCATTCTTTTAGAACAATAATGAATGATTTTGGAGCTAATCTTGGTTTTATTGTTTCTAAAGTAGGATTTCAATCTGGAAGTTATGAAGCTGTTGAAAAGACTAATATCAAACTAGTAACTCTAGAAGATCTTGAAAAAGTTTATTATCGAAAATGGTTAAAATCAATGCCTAAAAAATATATGGAATTAGCCGATAAATTATTTCCATATTGGGATCCTAGCGGAGGGAAAATGCCGACTAGTAGAGAAAAATTTAGTTGGGATAATAATCAATTAGTTCATAATGCATATAAGCCTATTTGTTCAATAGGTCCTTGGGATCTTGAAGAAAGAAACTATATGGAACGTAAATTTCCTATGACAATTCCCATTATTGATGACGAATTAAATCAAATAGGTACTGAAGAAATCAAAACTTATAGACAATATTTTGATATTGTGGAAAGAGATAAGGAAAAGGCAATAAAACATTTTAAAATTTTGTACGGAGAAAAATAACTCTATACAACACTATATATAGCAAATTGGGCGATTAGTGTTTAATCGAAAGGTTGTTGTCTATTTGCAAAGTCGCCAAATCTTTTGATTTGGTATTAAAAGAGAAAAATTAAAACAAAATAAAAAGATTTGGCTTGTGGCTAAACCGAAACGACAGTGCTTATCACCTGCCCTACGTTTCTTATACGAGACGTTGCCAACAATGCCGAAATAACTAACTTTACGAAATTTAAAAAACTTAATGTCTAAAACCAACCAACTCATATTACTTCTAGATTCACTAGACAAAAAGGAATTCGATAAAATCGTAAAAATTTATTTGCAAAAGGAGTATGACTTTAAAAAAGTTGTTTTTACAGATGGTAAAGATGATGTTGGTCTAGACATCAGAGTATTTGATTTTGAAGGGCAAAACATACAGTATCAATTAACAGTACAAAAGTCAAAAAGCCAAAGTGAAATGTATTCATTTACAAAAAAAGTAATTGAAGATATTGAAAAAGCAAAAATTAATGTTACAGAATTCGGTTCAAAAGACAAACTTATTTTCTTTT
>NZ_PJBS01000315.1 GCF_002836055.1 Psychroflexus sp. MES1-P1E | reverse complement strand
TGTAGAACTGATCTTCTTTACCATTTGCATATCCTTTCAAGTGATTTTCTATACTCTCCTTTTCTTAACTTTAGATTGCTCTAAATTTATATTATATGATGTAGCTAAATCAAAAGTTACTGTGTTTTCCTTGACATCATAAGTTTCAGTTTTTATCGCTTTAACAAATTGCCACCCTAGCGATTAATTATGCTGAAAGAGAATTAATTGCTTTTCTTTTTAGATTTAAAAATTTATATCTAAAAATAGTCCAGAGTAGAATACTGTCATTATGGCATTAGAACACAATTGGCAATACATTTGCCTTAACATTCTTAAATTTGCAATCGATGAGTGAAAATAAATCAAACAAAGACGATATAGAATCAACACAAAATGATGTTGATGTCAATCCAAAAGCGGAAACTTCAGAAGTCCATGATCAACAAAGTGATGAAGTCGAGGATACTCCCGAAGTTGAGCTGTCTACAGAAGAGAGACTTCAGCAAGAGTTAGATGCTAAAGATGATAAGTACCTAAGACTTTTTGCTGAGTTTGAAAATTATAAGCGCCGAACTTCAAAGGAAAGAATGGAGTTGTTCAAAACAGCTAGCCAAGATGTGATGCAAGCTATGCTTCCCGTTCTTGATGATTTTGATCGTGCTTTACTCCAAATCAAAAAATCTGAAGATGAATCTCTTGTAGAAGGTATTGAGCTTATTAATACTAAACTAAGAGAAACTCTTATTCACAGGGGGCTTGAGGTAATGTCAGTAAAAGAAGGTGATGCTTTTGATTCTGAATTACACGAAGCTATTACCCAAGTGCCTTCACCAAGTGAAGACATGAAAGGTAAAATTATTGACGTAATTGAAAAAGGATATACATTGGGTGATAAAATTATAAGATACCCTAAAGTAGTGACTGGAAAATAAAATTTTATGAAAGAAGATTATTACGACATACTAGAATTATCTAAAGGAGCTTCACAAGTTGAAATTAAAAAAGCCTACCGAAAGATGGCTATTAAGTTTCATCCAGATAAAAATCCAGACAATAGCGAAGCTGAAGCCAAATTTAAAAAAGCGGCAGAGGCTTACGAAGTTTTAGGAAACGAAGAAAAAAGACAAAAGTACGACCAATTTGGTCATGGTGCTTTTGACGGTTCCCAAGGCTTTGGCGGAGGCGGTGGTGGAATGAACATGGATGACATCTTCAGTCAATTTGGCGACATTTTCGGTGGAGGATTTGGAGGTAGATCTCAAGAATTCTCCGGTTTTGGAGGTGGTTTTGGGGGTAGACAACGTGCTAAAGGTGGGAACCTGAGGATACGCGTTAGCCTTACACTAGAAGAGGTCGCTAAGGGGGTAGATAAAAAGATGAAAGTCTCTAGAAAGAAAAAGCCAGAAGATACTACATTTAGGACCTGCTCAACATGCGGGGGTTCTGGTCAAGTCACCAGAGTGACAAACACAATTCTAGGAAGAATGCAAACGGCATCCGTATGTACAGCTTGTGCAGGTTCGGGCCAAATTATTGATAAAAAGGGTCAAGGTACAGATGCTCATGGTCTAAAAATGGTCGAAGAAGCCGTATCCATTAAAATTCCATCAGGAGTTGAAGATGGTATGCAACTGAAAGTTTCCAACAAAGGAAATGAACCTGTTGGGGATGGTATTCCTGGAGACCTTATTGTTCTTATAGAGGTTAAGGAGCACGAAAGTCTTCAGCGTGACGGAGAAAATTTGCATTACGATCTCTACATCAGTTATCCTGAAGCTGCTCTTGGGGCTAGCAAAGAAATTCAAACTGTAAATAGTAAAGTGAGGATTAAAGTAGAGCCAGGTGTGCAGAGTGGTAAGATCCTAAGATTAAGAAACAAAGGTCTGCCTAATTTAAACGGGTATAGTGTTGGTGATTTACTTGTGCATATTAATGTATGGACGCCGCAAACCTTATCTAAAGAACAAAAAGAATATTTTGAAGAAAATTTAGGGGATTCAAACTTTGAACCTAATCCTGACCGAATGGACAAATCGTTCTTTGAAAAGGTAAAAGATATGTTCTCATAAGTTGGTTAACATTTAATTATATATATTTGAACATCGTTATTTTTTAGCGGTGTTTTTTTTCATAGCAATTTTTTCCCACTCTACATTGTAGGGTGGGTTTTGTTTTTTTAGAAGAACAGAATTTAAAATATATAAAAAAAGAAGATGCTTTTTTCTAAACCCTTAGATATGGTCTATATTTAATTTTTATAAATATGAAAAGCGATGTCCAAAATTTTAATTATTGAAGATGAAGATGCGATAAGACGTGTTCTCAAAAAAATATTACTTGAAGAAGAGCAAAACTACATTGTTGAAGAAGCTGAGGATGGTTTATTAGGTATTGAGCTCATTAAAAAGAACAATTATGATCTTATCCTTTGTGATATAAAAATGCCAAAAATGGATGGTTTGGAAGTCTTGTCAGCTTGTCAGAAACTAAATCCAGATCTTCCTGTAGTCATGATTTCTGGACATGGGGATATTGAGACTGCTGTAGAAACTATGCGTATGGGGGCTTTCGATTATATCTCTAAACCTCCAGATCTTAATCGCTTATTGAATACTGTAAGAATAGCTTTAGATCATACTCAATTGGCACAAGAAAACAAGCAGCTGAAAAAAAAGGTGTCTAAGAAATTTGAAATGATAGGTAATTCTGAGGAGTTGGAACAGATTAAATCTATGATTAATAAAGTGGCTCCTACAGAAGCAAGAGTTTTGATTACTGGTGAAAATGGTACAGGAAAAGAGCTTGTCGCTCATTGGCTTCACGAAAAAAGTGAACGAAATAAAGGACCATTTATAGAGGTGAATTGCGCAGCTATACCCTCAGAATTAATTGAAAGTGAACTTTTTGGTCACGTTAAAGGAGCCTTTACTTCTGCCAATAAAGATAGGGCTGGAAAATTTGAAGCTGCCAATGGAGGGACTATTTTTCTTGATGAAATAGGTGATATGAGTTTGTCTGCTCAAGCAAAAGTTTTAAGGGCTTTACAGGAAAATAGAGTGCAACGTGTAGGAAGCGATAAAGACATTAAAGTAGATGTGAGAGTTGTTGCAGCAACAAATAAAGACCTAAAGGATGAAATTGCTGAAAAGAGATTCAGAGAAGACCTATACCACAGGCTCGCTGTAATTCTTATTCATGTTCCTTCTCTAAATGAAAGACGAAGAGATATTCCAGAATTGATACAGCATTTTACAGAAAAAATAGCTGGAGAGCAAGGAACCAAGCCCAAAACCTTTGACGACAAAGCTATTTCAATTTTAGAACAACTGGATTGGACTGGTAATATACGAGAGCTTAGGAATGTTGTCGAGCGCCTTATCATATTAGGCGATCAGCAAATTTCAGATAAAGATGTGAAGCAATTCGTGCAACTTAAGTCGACCTAATTATTAAGCGCAGGAGGGACGTATTTTAAAAAATACATGATATCGCCACTCGGGTGTTCCCATTCTTTCACCATCTCAAACCCATACCTTCTATAAGCAATACTCACCTTTCTAACTCGAGTTTCCGCATAAATAGGCAATTGAAGTGATTTAGAAATACGATACATTTCGTCTTTCATCTTGTAGGGGGTTTTGTCGCTGCTGTTCCCTCTAGCATCAGGTAAAATCCCCCAAAACCAACAGTATAAAAATTCCCCTTCAGTGGGGCGTTGCTGCCTTACAAATTTTTGAGATTTCAAGGCTTTAAGTCCTTTTCTTAATCCTGTGACGTTGACGGCAAGTTTTAAGTCGCTCACCAATTCCGCCCAAAAACCATCGCTTTTCCCATCCATTTTGAAGAAAATAGCAATGCCTCTTCCATTATCAGAAACCAAAAGGGCCTCTTTATTTATGGCTTTCTCAACCATGTGCTTAGCTAAATATCTAAATCTTTCTTTCTTCTTGGAATCGTCTTTGACGATCTCTAGAGAAGTTGGTATTTCTTCTAGAAGTGTAGCTACATGGCCAATGATTTCATCTTTATCAAAATCTTGCTTCAAATCTGCTTGTTTTCAAGTTTAAAATTCAAATATAATTTAAAAATATTATCCATTACCTCTATTAGAAGAGCAAGTTTACGTCTACAGGTCTAAGTTGTAAATGATTCTAAACTTTTTTTGAGATTTAAAGATTTTACAACACCCGGTCTGCCTTTTTTAAATCCCAAAGCGTACTTTTGCACATCAAAAAAAAACAGCCTTGAATTTATCAACTTACACCAAAGAATTTCCCAAAAACTTCAGTCTTGCTTTCCCCATAATGATGGGACAGCTGGGTCATGTTTTAGTAGGTTTTGTAGATAATTTGATGATAGGTAATTTAGGAGCAGCTCCATTGGCAGCTGTTTCTTTGGGTAATACACTTATTTTTTTAGCTCTTTTTCTGGGTATAGGTTTTAGCTTTGCAATCACTCCCTTTATCGCAGAAGCGGATGGAGAAGCAGACATTCAAAAAGGGCGTGTGTTTTTTCAACATGGCTTAGTGATGTGTACTGTTAATGGAATTATATTATTTCTCCTCCTTTTATTAGCCAAACCTATTTTATATCACCTCGATCAACCTAAAGATGTTGTGGACTTAGCATTACCCTATTTAGATATTGTAGCATTTTCCTTGATTCCGCTGATGATTTTTCAGGGATTCAAGCAATTCGCAGATGGTCTTTCCATGACCAAATATGCTATGTACGCTATACTTTCAGCAAATGTGGTCAATGTTATTTTTAATTATTTATTGATTTATGGGGTTTGGTTTTTTCCAAGATTGGAATTAGAGGGGGCTGCAATTGGGACTCTTATCTCTCGAGTTTTCATGCTTGTTCTTCTGTATTTAATTTTAAGTAAGCGCCCTAAGCTCAAGCCGTATTTCGTGTTGATGAAAAAGTCTTTGAATAAGATAATATTTAAACGTTTGATTAATCTCGGTTTCCCTACGGCCTTACAGATGCTGTTTGAGGGGGGGATTTTTACAGCCACCGTCTTATTAGCAGGAACTTTAGGAACCAATGCTCAGGCTGCTAATCAAATTGCCTTAAACTTGGCCTCTATGACCTTTATGATAGCGGTTGGTTTGGGAGTCACTGCTACAATTCGCGTTTCCAATCAAAAGGGAAAAAAACAGTTTAAAACTTTAAGGGATGTAGCGTATTCTGTATTCTTACAAGTATTTATTATAGAAGGTTTTTTTGCGCTTGGGTTTATCTTGCTTAAAGGATTTTTACCTACTCTTTATATAGATGATGCAGAAGTCCTCATGCTAGCTTCGCAACTACTTGTTATTGCAGCCCTTTTTCAATTGAGTGATGGTTTGCAAGTTGTTATTTTAGGAGCTCTACGTGGTCTTCAGGATGTTAAGATTCCGACGTTGATTTGTTTTGTTGCTTATTGGCTAATTGGATTTCCTGTGTCTTATTTTGCTGGTAAAGCTGAGGCTCTAGGAAATATAGGTATTTGGCTCGGTTTACTCACTGGCTTAACAGCATCGGCTATTATGTTATATATTCGATTTAATATGCTCTCCAAAAAACAAATTCTTACTTTTGAAAAAACAAAATCTACTGCATAATGAAATTACCCCGGTTTATATTAGGTGATAATACAGATGTTCCAGATTCTATATTTATTATTCATACAGAATTCCCGAGATTTATCATCGATCTAAAAACAGATGATATTGAGTGGTTTGAAAATTTTGATGTTGAAAATGAAGAAGAATTTCTTGAGGAAACCAATAATCTAGTAAAAGAAGCTAGTGAATTTTACGATAGAGAAGTAGATCGTTATCAATAATGTTGGAAACTCTAAAACAGATAGATCGCGAACTTTTTCTTTATCTCAATAATCTTGGAATTAAAGAATGGGATTGGTTTTGGGTGCTACTTACCGAAAAGGAAACCTCCATTCCGCTTTATGTTATTCTTTTATTTTTGATTTTCAAAAAAATACGATTGCGAGGACTATTGATTACAGTAGTTGTTGTAGCGTTAATGATCACTTTTACAGATCAGACGGCTAACTTTTTTAAAGACAGTTTTCAAAGATTACGACCTTGTAACGAATCCTTTATTGAATACGGTAGGTTTTTGGCTAAGCGCTGTGGTAAATATGGCTATTTCTCTGGGCATGCCATCAGTTCTTTTGCGGTTGCAACTCTAGTGTCCAATGTTTTGAAACCTTACTATAAATATGTATTTTACTGGCTCTTTTTCTGGGCTTTTATGGTAACTTATAGCCGTATTTACGTTGGAGTTCATTATCCAGCAGATATTTTTACTGGAGCAGTTTTTGGAATAGCCATTGGGTTTTTGTTTTATAAATTATGTAAGTACCTGCGATTCAGGTTCGATAAATAATTCAAAAGCAAGACTTACAATTTTGCTTTCTTTAAAAGATAATCTGCAGCTTCAAAGGGACTTATTTGTTGAGATTGAATCTTTTTGAGGACTTCAGGAAATTCAGCTTTAATGGTTTCATTTTGGTAGAATTCTCTTTTTAATGAATCTTCGATGGTTTGCGTCAGCCAAAATTGATTTTGATCGGCTCGTTTGTTTTCAAAAAAACCGTTAGATTTTACTATCGTAGCATATTTTGAAATCATAGTCCAGACCTTCTCAATTCCTACATTATTTAGAGCGCTTGCTAATTTAACTTTAGGAGACCATCCGTTTTGTTTTGCTGGGTACATGTGTAATGCATTAGTGAATTCAACTTTAGCTCTCTTAGCAGGTTTAATATTTTCACCATCCGACTTATTGATGATAATAGCGTCCGCCATTTCTATGATGCCCCGTTTGATGCCTTGCAATTCGTCTCCTGCTCCTGCTAGCTTCAATAATAAAAAGAAGTCAGTCATACTATGTACTGTAGTTTCACTCTGTCCAACGCCAACAGTCTCAACAAGTAAGATGTCAAATCCTGCAGCTTCGCATAGTAATATACTTTCCCTTGTTTTTCTGGCAACTCCACCCAGAGATTCACTAGATGCAGTTGGTCTAATAAAGGCATTAGGCTCTTGAACCAATTTTTCCATTCTTGTCTTATCTCCAAGAATACTTCCTCTAGACACAGAGCTTGAAGGATCCACTGCTAATACTGCTACTTTGTGACCTTTATGAGTAAGACGAAGACCCAATTGCTCAATGAAAGTGCTTTTACCAACACCAGGTACTCCCGTAATACCGATTCTTAGAGATTTATTGGCATGAGGTAAACACGATGAAATGACTGTTTTTATATCATCAGTATGCCTTTTACTTCGACTTTCAATTAGGGTAATAGCTTGACTTAAAGCTGTTTTATTTCCTTTTAAAACACCTTGTATAAGCTCATTAATATCTTTTTTCTCTCGCCTCAAAGATTTAATCCTCTCAGCAGAGATAGCGCTCAAATTAGAAAGAGAATCGCTTTTTTTCTCCTGAAGTGCTGATTTATTTTTTGAAGAAGGCATAGTTTTACATTTAGTACAAATTTATGAATTCATTTTTTTAATGTGCTACTGTGATTAGTATATTCGATTGAATTAAAATTTAAAATAATGAAAACACTTTATACTGCGAAAGCTACAGCAAAAGGAGGAAGAAAAGGACATGTGAAAACCGAAGATGGTTCAATAGATTTACCACTGAGTATGCCTAAAGAACTCGGAGGAGATGGTGCAGAAGGAGTTAACCCTGAACAGCTTTTTGGATCTGGATATTCTGCTTGTTTTGGAAGTGCCTTAAGTCTTGTTGCTGATAAGCATAAAGTTGATTTAGGAGATTTTAGTGTATCAGCTTATGTGAGTATTGGTAAGGTTGAAGATGGAAATCTACAGTTATCCGTAATTTTAGATTCTTACTTACCTGGTGTGGAAGACATCAAGACTGGGGAAAATTTAATAAATGAAGCTCATGAGCTATGTCCATTCTCAAGAGCGACAAGAGATAATATAGATGTCACTCTCAATCTTTTAAGAGACGAGTAATCGATTGCTTATAAAATAGTTTAAAACCTCAGTACTGCTGGGGTTTTATTAGTTTAAAGTTTTAATACTTACTTATATGTTGAGTTTATTAAAAAACCACTTATCAGAAGAGTTCTTTTCTATATTAGGTCCTGACTTTTCTGAAAAGGATTACATTCACTTAGATTTATCTTCACAAAAAACATCTGAAGTTAACTTAGATTTATCAACAGAATTCGCCCTAGAAAGCCATATCCATTCTTATTTGAACCAGAAAAAGGCTAAAGCCGCCTTTGGAGGATATTTGGAACAAAGAAATCTTTATTCTAGAAGCTCTTATTTTGGTATAGAAACTGCAGGAAACAAAAGGGATATCCATTTAGGTCTTGATATTTGGGCACCTTCAGACACTCTTATCTATGCGCCTACATCTGGTGTAGTGCATAGCTTAAAGAATAATATAAACCATGGAGACTATGGGCCAACACTAGTTTTGGAACATCATATCCATAAACTTCGTTGGTATTCTTTATATGGACACCTCGCTTTAGATACCTTGTCTAAGTTTAATATTGGAGAAAGAATCACTAAGGGAGAAGCTTTTGCTAGTCTTGGGTCTAATGAGGTTAATGGAAATTATCCTCCACATTTACATTACCAATTAATCTTTGATTTGGAAGATTACGTTGGCGATTATCCAGGAGTGTCTTCTAAAGGAAAACTTAACCATTACCGCAATAATTGTCCTGATCCCAACCTTATCCTAAATTTTGAAATCTAACTTTTTAACAATAGTTTACCTATGGCCTTTTAGTTATGTTTGTAAAAAAAAGAAAAGAAAAAATTGAAACCACATATAACAAACGAAACTTCTAGACTTAAATCTGTAATTCTAGGTGTTGCCAATTCCAATGGAGGTGAGCCCGATCTTGAAGATGCCTACGATCCAAAATCAATTAAACACATTAAGGAAGGGACCTACCCTGAAGAAAAAGACATGGTAGAAGAGATCGAAGCTGTTGCTTTTATTCTAAAAAAACACAATGTTGAAGTTTTTAGACCTCATGTTATCAAAGGGTATAATCAGATATTTTCCAGAGATATCGGGTTTGTGATAGATAATAAATTTGTATTTGCTAATATTCTACCCGATCGAGAGAAAGAAATAGAAGCCATTGATTTTGTCTTAGATACAATTGATGATGACCAAAAAATAAAACTTCCAGAACATTGTCATATAGAAGGTGGAGATGTTATGCCTCATGGAGATTATATTTTTGTAGGAACCTATAGAGGTGAGGATTATTCAAGCTTTATCACTGCTAGAACTAATGTAGAAGCTGTAGATGAGCTTCAAAAATTATTTCCTCATAAAACTGTAAAATCGTTCAATCTTAGGAAATCTAATACAGATCCTAAATCAAATGCTTTGCATTTAGACTGTTGCTTCCAACCTGTAGGAGATAATCTTGTGATTATCCACAAACATGGATTCTTAGAGGAAGAGGAGTATAACTGGCTAGTTAATCTATATGGAAAAGATCAAGTCTTTGAAATTGATGCTCAAGAAATGTATGATATGAATAGCAATATTTTTTCAATTTCTGAAAAAGTGGTTATTTCTGATGCATATTTTAAGCGATTAAATGCTTGGCTAACTTCCAAAGGGATACAAGTAGAAACTGTAGATTATAGAGAAATTGCTAAACAAGAGGGTTTGTTGAGGTGTTCAACATTGCCTTTAATAAGAGAATAAATGAAACAAATTACAGATACCTTAGTCATGATACGCCCTGTTAACTTCAGAATGAATGAAGAAACAGCAGTGAATAATTACTTTCAACACTCCACTGGAGACTTACAGGAAAGTGTCAATGCCAAAGCACAGAAGGAGTTTGATACGTTTGCAGATAAGTTGAAATCAGTTGGGGTTAATATCATAATAATCGACGATATTGCTTCACAGGATACTCCAGATTCTATTTTTCCAAATAACTGGGTTTCTTTTCATGAAAACGGAGATGTAGCTCTTTATCCCATGTTCGCTAAAAATAGGCGAAAGGAGAGACGTGAGGATATTTTTAAGACCATTGAAGCTGAAGGTCGATTCATCAGGAACTTTATAGATTATACTTCTGCAGAGCAAGAGGATTTTTATCTAGAAGGGACAGGGAGCTTGATCTTGGATCGGGTAAATAGTAAAGCCTATTGTGCGTTATCACCAAGAGCAGACGAAGATTTAGTTATAGAGTTCTGTGAAGATTTTGAGTATACTCCCATTATATTCAATGCTTACCAAAACTTTAAAGGAGAGAGACTTCCCATTTATCATACCAATGTTATGATGTGTGTAGCAGAAGAATTCGCAGTGATTTGCTTAGATACTATCGACGATAAAAAGGAACAGAAATTAGTTGCCGATAGTCTTATGCAAGATGGGAAAGAAATTATTTCTATTTCTGAAGAACAAATGAATAATTTTGCAGGAAATATGCTTCAAGTTCAAGGCCAAGCAGATAAATTTTTAGTAATGAGCCAAACTGCCCATCAGGCATTGTCTCAACACCAGATTAAAATTATAGAACAGTATTGTAAAATTTTAAGCAGTGATTTAGAGACTATAGAAACGCATGGTGGTGGTAGTGCAAGATGCATGCTGGCAGAAGTGTTTATACCTAAAACTATTTAAAAAAATTGTATATAAATTAAAAAGCCAGCTTTTAAAAGCTGGCTTTTTAATTTAATTAGCTTCTTCGCTAATAAATTTTATTCGGTAAAGTCTCAATTCTTCTTCATCGTAATCGCCATCAAACTCTTCAATAGCTGCGTTGATACTATCTGAATTGGCTTCTAAGAAGTAATCGTGAATTTCCTCTTGTTGATCTTCGTCTAAAATATCATCTAACCAGTAATTGATGTTTAATTTAGTTCCGCTAAATACAATGGCTTCCATTTCTTTAATAAACTGCTTCATTTCGAAACCTTTGCCATCAGCAATGTCTGTCAACGGTAATTTCCTATCTATATTTTGAATGATATACAGTTTGTTAGCACTATTGGCACCAGTGCTTTTTACTACCAAATCGTCTGGCCTTAAAATCTCATTTTCTTCAACATAATATTGAATCAACTCTATAAACTCTTTCCCAAACTTTTTAGCCTTTCCTTCACCAACACCGTGAATATTGACCATTTCTTCTGCATTGATAGGATATTTTAAAGCCATGTCTTCTAAAGAAGGATCTTGAAATACTACAAATGGTGGGATCTCCTTTCTTTTAGCTACTTTTTTTCTAAGATCTTTTAGCATCTTAAGTAGCTTTTCGTCGGTACCTCCAGATGGTTTGGAGGAGGTGTTGATAGTAGATAAGTTACTGAAGTCATTATCTTCTGTCATCATAAAAGAAGTATTGTTCTTTAAAAACTCTTCTCCTTTAGGTTGTAATTTCACAACTCCATAAGACTCTAATTCCTTTTTGAGGAATCCTGAAATTATAACTTGGCGCAATAAAGCTGTCCAGTAGCTCGCAGGTTTATCTTTCCCAGCCTTAAAAATTTTAAGATTTTCAGTTTTATTAGACTTAATAAGAACGTTGATACTTCCACAAAGTGTGTGAACTATTTCTTTAGATTTAAATAACTGTCCGGTTTCTAATACTGTTTTCAGTACTAAATCAACATCGTCTTTAGCCTCTTTTTTCTTTTTAGGATAGCGTATATTATCGTCCATGTCACCGCCGTCACCAGTCTCATTGTCAAATTCTTCGCCGAAATAATGTAAAATATATTTTCTACGTGAAATAGAACTTTCAGCAAATGCAACCACATCTTGAAGTAAGGCATGACCTATCTCTTGTTCAGCAATAGGTTTTCCGCTCATAAATTTCTCAAGCTTTTCAATGTCTTTATGATTGTAATAGGCAACACAATGGCCTTCACCACCATCCCTTCCTGCTCTTCCCGTTTCCTGATAGTAACTTTCTATACTCTTCGGAATATCATTATGAACTACAAATCGAACATCGGGTTTATCGATCCCCATCCCAAAAGCAATAGTTGCCACTACGACATCTATATCTTCCATCAAAAACATATCTTGATGCCTGCTTCTTGATTTAGCATCAAGTCCAGCATGATAGGGAACGGCTTTGATGCCATTGACTTGAAGTGCTTGTGACAATTGCTCTACCCGCTTTCTACTTAGGCAATAGATAATACCACTTTTACCCGAGTTTTTCTTAACAAATTTTATAATGTCAGAATCTACATCATCTGTTTTTGGGCGAATTTCGTAATATAAGTTAGGCCTGTTAAATGAATCCTTGAAGGTTTTTGAATTTGGAATCCTTAGGTTTTTAAGGATGTCTTCTTGGACTTTAGGGGTTGCAGTGGCTGTAAGACCGATTATAGGAATATTATCTCCTATGCGTTCAATAATATTTTTTAAGTTTCTATATTCAGGTCTAAAATCATGCCCCCATTCGGAGATACAATGGGCTTCATCTATAGCTAAAAAGGAAATATTTTCACCTTTTAGAAATTCTATGTATTCAGTTTTAGTAAGAGATTCTGGAGCGACATAGACCAACTTGGTAATGCCACTAGAAATATCTTCCTTGACTTGTTTGACTTGTGTTTTATTCAAAGATGAATTCAAAACATGAGCAACCCCGTGGTGTTCAGAAATGTTTCTTATAGCATCCACTTGGTTTTTCATAAGGGCTATAAGCGGGGAGACAACTATGGCTGTTCCCTCTTTAATTAATGCGGGTAGTTGATAACATAAAGATTTGCCTCCGCCAGTCGGCATGATCACAAATGTATCCTTGTTTGAAATAATGCTTTTTATAACCTGTTCCTGAAGACCTTTGAACTCGTTAAAACCAAAGTATTTCTTTAATTCTTGATGTAAATTGATTTGTTCCAATTGAAATATTACTATTTAGTTTTATTTACCTTTGTAAAATTAAATATACGCAATCTTTATAGAGTGCAATTATTAAATGTAGCAAATTATGGAAGATGTAGCGATACAATCTTACGCCAAAGATATCATATTAATGGAATCTAAGGCAATACAAAATCTTGAAGCTTCAATTGATAAGTCTTTTTCTGATGCTGTAAAGGCTGTTTTTGAATCTAAAGGGCGAGTGATCATTACTGGCATTGGAAAAAGCGCAATCATCGCTACTAAAATTGTAGCGACTTTAAATTCAACAGGAACCCCTGCTGTCTTTATGCATGCTGCAGATGCTATTCATGGAGATCTTGGAACAATTTTGAAAGACGATATTGTGATTTGTATTTCAAAAAGCGGGAATACACCAGAAATAAAGGTCCTTGCACCGCTTATCAAAAATTTTAAAAATACGTTAATCGCAATTACAGGAAACAAAGATTCTTTTTTGGGTAAGCAAGCCGACTTTGTGCTTAATACATTTGTTGAAAAAGAAGCTTGCCCCAATAATCTTGCGCCTACGACTAGTACAACAGCTCAATTAGTCATGGGAGATGCTCTAGCGGTATGTTTATTGAAATTACGCGGATTTTCAAAAGATGATTTCGCTAAATTCCATCCAGGTGGAGCTTTGGGCAAAACGTTATATTTGAGAGTGAGCGACATCACTTCACAAAATATGAAGCCGCAGGTGAATCCTGAAACTCCTCTTAAGGATGTGATTATTGAGATTTCAACTAACATGCTTGGGGTAACGGTAGTTTTAGAAAATGATGAAGTTATCGGTATTATTACAGATGGAGATTTGAGGCGGATGTTAAGCACTACTGAAAACTTTACCAAATTGAAAGCCAAAGATATAATGACCAAAAACCCAAAAACTATTGCCAACTCTGCCATGGCAATTGATGCTTTGGATCTTTTGGAAACTTATGATATTACGCAACTTATCTCTCATGAAAATGGAAAATATGCTGGAGTAGTTCACCTTCATAATCTCGTAAAAGAAGGCATTATATAATATGGCTAAATCCAAGCAAACGAAAAATCCAAACGAAATGTCCTTTTTAGATCACCTTGAAGATTTAAGGTGGCATTTATTGAGGGCAACACTAGCTATCCTTGTCGGGGGTGCGATTGCTTTTTGGTTGAAGTCTTTCATTTTTGACGTGATTATATTTGGGCCAAAGCGGGCAGATTTTTATACCTATAGTGTATTATGTAATATTTCTGAATACCTCGGGTTGCAGGAAAGTTTTTGTTTCGATGAGCTTCCTTTCAGAATACAAAGTAGAACCATGGCAGGGCAATTTAGTGCTCATATTTGGACCTCTATTACCGCTGGTTTTATTATGGCTTTTCCTTACGTTATTTATCAATTTTGGGCTTTTATAGCACCTGGATTAGCCTCTTCTGAAAAGAAAAACGCAAGGTGGTTTATCATTGTCACCTCTTTCTTATTCTTCTTAGGGGTCTTATTTGGATATTATGTCATCACTCCTTTATCGGTTAATTTTTTAGGGAGTTATACCGTGAGCAAAGAAGTTTTCAACGATTTTGATTTAAGTAGCTATATAGGTTTGGTGAGAGCCTCTGTACTCGCTAGTGGCTTAATTTTTGAACTGCCTGTTATCATATATTTTTTGACCAAAGTAGGTTTGGTAACACCGGAATTTCTAAGGCAAAACCGAAAGTACTCTTTGGTGTTTATATTGATTATTTCAGCATTGATAACACCTCCAGATATCGCCAGCCAAGTGATTGTTGCTATACCGGTTTTGGTTTTGTATGAGGTGAGTATTTTCATTTCTGTATTGGTTTTAAGAAAGCAACGTAAAGAAGAAAAAAGAAAAAAAAATAGATAATTATGATGGATTTAGTAGATGAATTTGAGGCGTACAGGGCTAAAATGAATGGAAAGATTTTAGATGAAAACAATAAAGTTCTTAAACGAATCTTTAATTTAGATACCAATTCCTTTACAGAAGGAGCTTTGGATGTAAAGACTAAAGAATTATTGGGCCTCGTTTCTTCTTTGGTCTTGAGGTGTGATGATTGTGTGAAATATCACCTAGAGTCTTCTTATAAAGAGGGTCTGAAAAGAGCTCAAATTGTTGAGGCTTTAAGTATTGGTACCTTAGTAGGGGGGACAATAGTTATCCCTCACTTAAGAAGAGCTTTTGAATATTGGGAAGCTTTAGAACAGAAGTTTGGAAAAACAGAATAAAAACAACTAATTTTCGGTTATGAAACCACTATTACCAACTATAGTTAGACTTTTTGCTTATGCAGGCCTTATGTTTATTATGGCTTTAGTCATTCAATTTGATTTTGCTGAAGGTGAAGTGAAAGAAGATTCTCTTATTGAAATCACACAAGAAATTTTGCTTTTTGTAAGCTCTATTCTCTTAATTGTCTTTAGCTCAAAGTCTAAAAGTTATAAAATATTTAACTTGACATTGGCAGGTTTTCTTGGCGTTCATTTTGTTAGAGAATTTGATTTTTGGTTAAATGTACAGTTATTTGATAAAGCTTGGCAGGTTCTAGCCCTCATCATTCTTGTCCTGATTATTGTTATGGTCATTAGAAATTGGAAAAAATTCATTTTTGAATTTGTAGCAATATCCAAAACCTATGGGTTTGCCTTTTTCTTTTCAGGACTTATTATCCTTCATGTTTTTTCAAGACTCTATGGGCGTAAACTGATGTGGATAGACTTATTAAGAGATACCCATGACAAGTATGTTATTGAAGATAATGGAGAAAAGAGTATTGCTTTAAAAGATTTTATGCGACCGGTGAAAGATGCTTCTGAAGAGAGTATCGAGCTATTAGCTTATTCGATTATTTTTATTGGTGTAGTCGAGATGATTATGTTCAGTGTAAAATCTTCAAAAAAAATACAGTTATGAATTCAAACCGTGCCACATTAAGAGCTGAAAACTTAGTTAAAGCCTACAAGGGCGTTAAGGTCGTTAAAGGTATAAGTGTTGAAGTCACTCAGGGAGAAATCGTTGGCCTTCTGGGTCCTAATGGTGCAGGAAAGACTACCTCTTTTTATATGATTGTGGGTTTAATAAAACCCAATGCGGGTCATATCTTCCTTGATAAGACGAACATCACGAAATTTCCGATGTATAAGAGGGCTCAAAATGGTATTGGTTATCTTGCTCAAGAAGCATCTATATTCAGGAAATTGAGTATTGAGGATAACATTATGAGTGTTTTGGAACTTACAGATCTTAATAAGAACGAAAGAGAAGAAAAAATGGAATCTCTTATTAGTGAATTTGGTTTAAATCATATTCGAACAAACAGGGGTGACCTTTTGTCTGGTGGAGAAAGACGCCGGACCGAGATTGCCAGAGCTTTAGCCACAGACCCTAAATTTATTCTCCTAGATGAACCTTTTGCAGGAGTAGATCCTGTAGCCGTTGAGGATATTCAAAAAATTGTCGCTCAGCTTAAAAATAAAAATATAGGTATCTTAATTACAGATCATAATGTTCAGGAAACATTGGCGATTACAGATAGAACTTACCTCATGTTTGAGGGTGGAATACTAAAACATGGTGAGCCTGAAGAATTGGCTAACGATGAAATGGTTAGAAAAGTTTATTTAGGTCAGAATTTTGAGCTGCGTAAGAAAAAAATATTTGAATAAAGCCTTAGGTTTTTTTTTTTTTCTTTTCAGCAGCAGGAAACAAAATATTATTGAGTATAAGTCTATAGCCAGGAGATTTGGGATGTAATTCCAATTCTGTTCTGGGATCGCCTACTCTGTGTTGATAATCCTCTGGATCGTGCCCGCCGTAAAAGGTAAAAAAGCCTTTCCCCTTTATCCCGTGAATGTATCTCGCTTCGTCATTGAGCTTATTTTTACCCATCACAAGAACGTTAGATTTAATTTGATTAGGCCGAAAGGCGGTGGTTTGCCCCATAAATCCTTTTACCACTGCAGTATGATTTTGACACAGCATAGTAGGGATAGGATCCCATTTTGCTGAATAATCCATTAAGGTGAAATAATCTTTAGTCTTTGGGATATTTCTGGTACTGGTCATATCTATGGACGAGTATTCATAAACCATAGGATCTTTTTCTAGGATATAATCTGTAAAAGCCATAGTTTTTGAATAGTCGATTTTATTTTGGTAACCAGAATCTGAAGGATCTCCGTCAAACATAGGCTCGCAAATATCAGTACCTTCAGCAGAAAGAGCAATATCAAAAGAATCGGTCGCACTGCACATGGCGAACATAAAGCCCCCACCAATCACATATGCATTAATCTTTTTAGCAACGGCAAGTTTCGCTTTAGACACTTTAGCATAACCCAGTGACTCTGCTAAGGTCTCAGCTTTTTTTTTCTCCAGTATATACCAAGGAGCAGAGCGGTAAGCCCTATAGAATTTTCCATATTGACCCGTGAAGTCTTCATGGTGAAGATGGAGCCAATCGTACAATAGCAACTCATCATTCAAAACACCTTCATCATAGATGGTTTCGTAAGGGATTTCTGCAAATTCCAGAACCATAGTCACAGCGTCATCCCATGGTACATTACCTTGTGGAGAGTACACTGCAATTTTTGGTGCTTTTTCGAGAAGAATAGCTTCCATGTTTTGCGAAGGACTGTTGATGATTTCTAAAATTTGTTCTGTCTCAGCATTGGACTTAATTTCAAAAGATACACCTCTAATGGTGCATTCACGTTCTAAATCTTCAGAATAAGGAGATAAAAAAGATCCGCCCCTATAATTAAGTAGCCATTGTATTTTTTGCTCTTTTTCCAATAACCAATAAGAGATGCCGTAAGCTTTTAGGTGATTGTCTTGAGTCTCAAAATCCATAGGAATTAGGATGAACTTAGAATATCCCGTAAAGCTTATTAGAAATACTAGGCCAAAAAGCAAACTCTTCATAGTTGAGTAGTTTTAGAAAGGAACTTCATCGTCCTTGCTATCTATATTTTGACTTGGTGATGGTGAACCAAAGACATCTTCAGCATTTGGGAAAGAAGGGGTTTCTGATTTCCCTGCATTCATGCTGGAATTGATTTCAAAAGGAGAATCAAAATTATCTAAGTTTTCAAATTTACCAAGCTGACCGATAAACTTCAAGCGAATACTATCCAAGCCACCATTTCTATGTTTTGCAATAATAAACTCAGCTTGACCTTGAGTAGGGGATTGATCCTCATCATCCCACTCGTCAATATCATAATATTCAGGACGATAAATAAAAGAGACAATATCTGCATCTTGTTCGATAGCGCCAGATTCTCTAAGGTCACTAAGTAATGGTCGTTTACTGCCACCTCTGGTTTCTACGGCTCTAGAGAGTTGAGACAATGCCAAAACAGGAATGCTTAATTCTTTTGCTAGGGCTTTTAAGTTCCTGGAGATGCTAGAAATTTCCTGTTCACGATTCCCTCCTTTTTGAGATCCTCCACCAGTCATCAACTGCAAGTAATCCACTACTATCAATTTTATACCGTGTTGAGAAGAAAGTCGTCTTGCTTTTGCTCTTAAGTCAAAAATAGATAAAGAGGGGGTGTCATCGATAAAGAGAGGAGCTTGTTCTAGGGATTTCACTTTTACATTCAACTGCTCCCATTCGTGAGGCTCTAGATTTCCTGTTCTTAGTTTTTCTGAACTCAATCCAGTTTCAGAAGAAATAAGACGTGTAATCAACTGAACAGAAGACATTTCTAAAGAAAAGAAGGCCACGGGGATATTTTGGCCAACAGCAATATTTCTTGCCATGGTAAGTGTAAGCGCTGTTTTACCCATACCAGGTCGAGCAGCGATAATCACAAGATCACTAGGTTGCCATCCTGAGGTTAACTTGTCCAAATCTGTAAATCCTGAAGGCACACCACTTAATCCCTCTTTGTTGGAGATTTCTTCTATTCGTTTTTTGGCCTGCATCACCAAGTTTTGAGCCGTCTCCGAAGATCGCTTGATGTTTCCTTGAGTGACCTCGTACAATTTGGATTCTGCATGATCTAAAAGATCAAAAACATCGGTGCCTTCATCGTAAGACTCTTCTATAATTTCATTGGAAATCTTAATTAGGCATCTTTGAATATACTTTTGAAGAACTATTCTAGAGTGATACTCAATATGCGCCGATGAAGATACCTTTTGAGTGAGTTGAATCAGGTAATATTCACCACCTGAGGCTTGTAGTTTTTTTTGTTTTTTTAATTCTGTGGAAACCGTTAACAAGTCAATGGGGTCTCCCTTTTCAAATAAGATTATGATGGCTTCATAAATGTTTTTATGGGCTTGCTTATAGAAAACGTCGGAATGTAAGATATCTATAACTTCATCAACACCTTTTTTATCAATCATCATCGCTCCAAGTATAACCTCTTCAAGATCAGTAGCTTGTGGAGGTATTTTTCCTTTTTGTAAACTGATAACATCTCCTTTTGGAGAATTTTTAAATGAAGATTGGGTTGCATTTTCCATACTACGAATGTAAATAAAAGGTTACTAATAAAGTGTAAAAAGCATCAGCTTAACACTCAGCTTTTTCAACAGTAACCTGTTGATAACTAAAAATTTATGTTGATAACTAAAAAAATCCAGATAATTTGTATCTGGATTTTGAGATAAATTCAGCTATGCTAGGATTTACTCATTGTAAACTCCTATATCAATAAATTTTTGCATTCGTTTTTGCACTAATTCTTCTGGGGATAACTTTTTCAATTCTTCCAATTCTGCAAGAATAGTCTTCGTTACAATTTCAAAAGTTTTCTCTCTATTGCTATGTGCACCTCCAAGAGGTTCTTTGATAATTTTATCGATAATTTTCAATTTCTTCATATCGGTTGCTGTTAGCTTTAAAGCTTCGGCGGCCGTTTGCTTATTTTCCCAGCTTCTCCATAAGATAGAAGAACAAGATTCTGGAGAAATCACAGAATACCAAGTGTTTTCCAGCATCATTACTGTGTCTCCAACACCTATTCCTAAAGCTCCTCCACTAGCGCCTTCTCCAATAATGATGACGATAACGGGAACTTTAAGTTGACTCATTTCCATGATGTTTCTGGCAATAGCTTCACCCTGTCCTCGCTCTTCTGCTTCAAGTCCTGGAAAGGCTCCAGGGGTATCTATAAAACTGACAATTGGTAAATTGAACTTTTCAGCTTTTTTCATCAAACGTAAGGCCTTTCGATAACCTTCTGGATTGGCCATTCCAAAGTTTCGGTACTGGCGGGTTTTGGTGTTGTACCCTTTTTGTTGACCAATAAACATAAAACTCTGTTCATTGATTTTACCAAGTCCGCCGATCATAGCTTTGTCGTCGCCAAAGTTTCTATCGCCATGCAGCTCCATAAAGGTATTGCCACAAATAGCGTTTATATAATCTAGGGTGTAGGGTCTATTAGGATGCCTAGATAATTGAACTCTTTGCCAAGCATTAAGATTGGAATAGATTTCTTTCTTTTTATTATCTAGTTTAAGTTTGATCTGCTTGCAAGTCTCTGTGACGTCTACCTCACTATCTTGACCTATTTCGCAAGCCTTTTCGAATTGCTCTTGAAGGGCTTTAATCGGTAATTCAAAATCTAAATATTCCATGAATACAGGGTGTTTCTTTAAAAGTCAGTCTGCAAATATATAAATATATGTCTGTTTAAATGATAAATTTTAGATTAGCGTTTAGCTTTGATAAGTAAATAAATAGCTAAAAGACCAAACAAAATATTGGAGAACCAAACCGCGATTAGTGGCGAGAATGTCGATTTTTCTGCAATGGTTCCAAAAACTTTATCTAAAAAGATAAAGGCGAAAGCAATAACGATTCCTATCGCGAGATTAGCTCCCATGCCTCCTCGTCTTTTCATGGCCGATACAGAGACTGCAATGATTGTGAGAATAAAGGCAGAGACTGGAACACTCCATCGCTTATAGGCTACAATCTGATAACTGCTAATGTTGGCAGATCCTCTTCGCTTTTCAGTCGTTATAAAGTCTTTTAATTCTCCATAATCTAGAGTTTCTGCGATATATTCTACTGGAGTTAATTCACCAAATTCAAAAGGCAAAATCGTATCTAAAGAAGACTGTCTTTGTATAACATCGTCCCTTTCATTTATAGTTCTCTTTTCAAAATTATTTAAGGTATATGTAGAATCTTTTGCATTGAACTTTAATCGAGAGGCCGAGATTTTAAAAGTCATTTCTTGGCCCTCAAAATGTTCTAGGGTAAAGTTTCTAGCGGTTCCTGTACTGGTTTGAAAGTTTGTAGCAAAAATAAACTCGTTATCATTGACTTGCCGATAAACATTTTGCGTTTCTTGCGATTGTTTACCTTTTTTGAAATACTGATATTTAAATTCATTAAACCCTTGACTTGCATTAGGCACCAGATACATAGTGAACATAAGGGCAATGCCACATACCAAAGTAGCACCGATAAGGTAGGGTCTTAAAAATCTCGAAAATGAAATGCCTGAACTCAGAATAGCGATGATTTCTGTATTGTTTGCTAATTTGGAAGTAAACCATATGATGGATAAGAATAGAAAAATAGGGAATAATAAGTTGGCAAAGTATATGGTGAAGTTGCCATAAAACACCAGAACTTCTTCAATAGGCACCTCATTTTCTTTGATATCGTCAATCTTTTCTGAAAGATTGACGATAATGCCTATAGGTATAAACATCAAAAGCAAAGCAACGAATGTTGTTAAGTAGCGCTTTAGTATGTACCAATCTATAATTTTCAATGCTCTAGTATTAAAGTCTTATCGATAATTTTTTAACCATAGTATCTTTCCAAGTTCTAAAGGTGCCTGCTTGTATTTGTCGCCTAGCCTCTCTTACTAACCATAAATAAAACCCTAAATTGTGTATGGTAGCAATTTGTTTTCCTAATAATTCTTTGACGGAGAAAAGATGTTTTAAATACGCTTTAGAGTATTCTGTATCTACCCAAGTGTAAGCTGCTGGATCCAAAGGTGAAAAATCCTCCTCCCACTTTTTATTTTTGATGTTAATGGTGCCTTCAGAGGTGAATAGCATGCCGTTTCTGCCATTTCTGGTAGGCATAACACAATCGAACATGTCTACACCCAAAGCTATATTTTCTAATAAATTAGAAGGGGTTCCTACCCCCATTAAGTAGCGTGGTTTGTCTTCAGGTAAAATGGCATTTACAACTTCGGTCATCGCATACATTTCATCATCAGGTTCACCTACTGAAAGTCCTCCAATGGCGTTACCCTCTGCACCAACATTAGCGATATATTCTGCAGACTGCTGTCTTAAGTCTTTATATGTACTTCCTTGCACGATGGGAAAAAGCGTTTGTTTGTGTCCATAAAGCGGTGATGTATTTTTCATGTGACTCATGCAACGGTCTAGCCACCTATGGGTCATGTGCATTGATCTTTGCGCATATTTATAATCACAAGGGTAAGGTGTGCACTCATCAAAAGCCATTATAATATCTGCACCAATTTCCCTTTGAATATTTACAGCACTTTCAGGAGTGAATAGATGGGTCGAGCCATCGATATGAGATTTAAACTTCACCCCTTCTTCTTTAATTTTTCTATTTGCAGAAAGTGAATAGACTTGATAACCGCCACTATCGGTAAGGATATTTCTATCCCAGTTCATGAATTTATGAAGTCCTCCAGCTTTTTTAAGGATTCCTGTTCCGGGTCTTAGATAAAGATGATAGGTATTTCCTAAAATAATGTCAGGATTAATTTCTTCTTTGAGTTCTCTTTGGTGAACTCCCTTGACAGTGCCAATAGTACCAACGGGCATAAATATAGGAGTTTCAATAACGCCATGGTCTGTGGTTAGTCTTCCAGCTCTAGCTTTGGAATTGGGGTCTTTACTTAGTAATTCGAATGTCATATATATTTCAATAGCCTGCAAATATACTCTACTCTATTAAAACTATTTTCAACAGATGAAGATAATAGGAAGCCAAAATATGAGGGACTCTGTTTTATAATAAATTCTTACTTTTGAGCAACTTTAAAACTCTTATTTATCTTATGTCAACAACACAACATTTACAAGATTTTGTCACGCAAGTAAGGAGAGATATTCTTCGCCAAGTCCATCAAGTAAATTCTGGTCATCCTGGAGGTTCTCTTGGTTGTGCAGAATACTTCTCTGTCCTTTATCAAGATGTCATGGAGTATTCCGTAGACTTCGATATGGATGGAAAAAACGAAGATTTATTCTTTTTATCTAATGGACATATTTCTCCAGTTTTCTACAGTGTTTTATCTCGGTCTGGATTTTTCCCTGTAAAAGAGCTTAACACATTTAGAAAGATGGATTCTAGACTACAAGGTCATCCAACTACTCATGAAGGTTTGCCAGGTATAAGAATTGCTTCTGGATCTTTAGGGCAGGGAATGTCTGTTGCCATAGGAGCAGCACAGACCAAAAAATTAAATAAAGATACACATCTCATTTATAGTCTTCATGGTGATGGAGAGCTACAGGAAGGTCAAAATTGGGAAGCGATTCTCTATGCAGGATCAAAAGGTGTAGACAACCTTATTGCGACTATAGATTATAATAAAAAGCAGATAGACGGGGCTACAGACGATGTATTGCCTCTTGGAAATCTTAAGAAGAAATTTGAAGCTTTTGACTGGAAGGTTATAGAATTAAAAGCAGGAAACGATATCACTGCCATAAAAGAAGCTCTAGAAAAGGCAAAAGGACTAACAGGTAAAAAACAACCTGTTGTTATTCTTATGGAAACTGAGATGGGAAATGGTGTAGATTTTATGATGGGAACTCACGCTTGGCACGGTAAAGCTCCAAATGACGAGCAACTCGAAAAAGCACTTTCTCAAAACTTGGAAACTCTTGGTGATTACTAAGGAGTCGTTTAGAACAACATTAATTTTTTCACATTAGATTATAAAGACCATGAAAATATATAAAAATACAGGAAATATAGATACCCGATCTGGATTTGGAGCTGGCCTAGCTGAACTTGGTAAAACCAATCCTAATGTCGTAGCTCTTTGTGCAGACCTAACAGGATCTTTAAAAATGGATGAATTTAAGGACAATCATCCAGAGCGTTTTTTCCAGATAGGAATTGCAGAAGCCAATATGATTTGTATTGCTGCTGGAATGACTATAGGAGGTAAAATTCCATTTACAGGCACATTTGCTAATTTCTCAACGGGTAGAGTCTATGATCAGATCAGACAATCGGTAGCTTATTCTGGTAAAAATGTCAAAATTTGTGCCTCCCATGCTGGTTTAACTTTAGGAGAAGATGGTGCCACTCACCAAATCCTTGAAGACTTGGGTTTGATGAAAATGTTGCCCGGAATGACTGTGATAAACACCTGTGATTATAACCAAACCAAGGCGGCTACTCTTGCGATTGCAGAATATGAAGGTCCGGTTTATTTGAGGTTTGGTCGCCCTAAAGTGGCTAACTTCACCCCAGAGGATCAAAAATTTGAAATTGGAAAAGCAGTTCATTTAACCGAAGGCAATGATGTCACTATTATTGCTACGGGGCATTTGGTTTGGGAAGCTTTAGAAGCTGCCAAAATCTTAGAAGAGAAAGGAATTTCTGCTGAGGTGATTAATATCCATACGATAAAGCCTTTAGATGAAACGGCTATTTTAAAATCAATACGAAAAACAAAATGTGTAGTGACGGCAGAAGAGCATAACTTTTTAGGAGGACTTGGTGAAAGCGTAGCTAGAACTCTGACTCTCAATTACCCAGCTCCTCAAGAATTTGTTGCTACTAACGATACCTTTGGAGAAAGTGGAGAGCCACTTATGCTTCTTGATAAATATGGCCTAAATGCAAAAGCCATTATTGAAAAAGCGGAAGCTGTGATTTTAAGAAAATAATAGTTTATTTTTAATTTTAAGAAAAAGCCTTCTGGAAACATCCTAAAGGCTTTTTTAGCTGGAAAGAGTTTTTACAAAATCATAGAGGACCTTCAGCACTGGGTGATTTTTGCTGGAGGTATTCCCTAAAAATATATCCTCAAGATTTAAATTTTCTTTGCCTACTATTTTTTTTATGTGGTGGTCATGTACCTTCTTATAAGCCATGGACCAGTCTTTAAATTGGCGTTCGGTCAAGTCTCCAGAATCTAAAAGAATCATATCTTTATGTCTACTATCCTTACTGATAGATTCATACACTTTGTCGATCTCTTGTGCAGGACCTTCTATATATTGAACAAATTTACCCTGAATAAGAAGCAATACGCCAGTTATCGTCAATTGTTTATTTTTCTCCCTTACCTGAAATAAAAAATCTTCAATATTTTTACTGGACATCACTCTAGATTGAGAGCTCATATAAGATACAAATTTCAATGACATTTGATTTTTTTTTAAACTCTAATTTAAGCTTTTTTTTTGAAATATTAATGTCCAAAAAAAAGGCTTTCATAAAAACATCTCAATTTTTTAAGATTTGAAGATTTCCTTAATTTCAAATCATAACTTTGTAAAAAAAATTCGCCATGGAATTAAAATTAACCCGCCCCATTTGTTTTTTTGATTTAGAAACTACTGGGATTAATATTTCAAAAGATAGAATTGTTGAGATTTCTATCTTAAAAGTTTTTGAAAACAACAATAAAGAGAGTTATACCTGGAAGGTAAATCCAGGAATTCCTATTCCAAAAGAAACCACAGCAATTCATGGAATAAGTGATGAAGATGTGGTGAATGAACCAAGGTTTGAGGAACTCGCTCCGAAAATCAATGCTATGATAAAAGGGTGTGACCTTGGAGGCTATAATAGCAATAGATTCGATATACCATTATTAGCTGAAGAGATGTTGAGAACGGGAATTGATTTTGATCTTAAGAAAATAAACGCTGTAGATGTTCAAACTATTTTCCATAAAAAGGAAAAGCGAACCTTGGAAGCCGCTTATAAATTCTATTGTGATAAAGATTTGACAGATGCCCATAGTGCAGAGGCAGACACCAACGCTACTTATGAGGTTTTAAAATCCCAACTTGACCGGTATCCAGATTTAGAAAATGATACCAAATGGTTATCTACCTTTAGTGCACATAAGAAATTTGCCGATCTCGCTGGGTTTCTTGTTATGAATAAAAAGGATGAAGAGGTTTTTGGGTTTGGAAAATTTAAGGGTAAAAAAGTTGAAGATGTCTTAGAAAAAGAACCTGGCTATTTTGGTTGGATTCAAAATTCTGATTTTCCACTTTATACCAAAAAAGTACTTACAGCTATTAAATTGAGAAAACTGGCCACTAAATAAGATCCTCTTTATATGAAGCTAATTTGTATTGGTAGAAATTATGCAAAACATATTTCTGAACTAAAAAACGAAAAGCCTGAACATCCAGTGGTTTTTCTTAAGCCAGATTCTTCAGTGCTATTAAAAAATAATCCTTTTATTATTCCTGCATTTACTAAAGACGTGCACCATGAAGTGGAAATTTTGGTAAAAATCAATAAAGTAGGAAAGCATATTCAGACGAAATTCGCTCATAAATATTACGATGAAATAGGTTTGGGTATAGATTTTACAGCAAGAGATATTCAAAATCAATTAAAAGAGCAGGGGTTACCTTGGGAAAAGGCAAAGGGTTTTGATGGGGCTGCGGTTATAGGAGAAACGTGGTTACCTAAGGACAGATTTCAAGATCTCAATAACATTGATTTTAGATTAGAAAAAAACAAAACGGCAGTTCAATCAGGTTCTACTTCAGAAATGCTTTGGAAAATCGATGAGCTTATAGCTTACGTCTCAGAATACTTTACGCTTAAGATTGGAGATGTTATTTTTACAGGAACTCCGGCAGGAGTAGGAAGAGTTCAGGAAGGAGATCATTTAGAGGGATTTATCGAAGATACATCATGCTTTTCAATTCAAGTAAAATAAAACTATGCAGGCAGAAATAATAACTATAGGAGATGAAATTCTCATTGGTCAAATTATAGATACAAATTCAGCTTATATCGGCAAACAGCTCAATAAAATAGGGGTAGAGGTGTATCAAATTTCGTCGATTCAAGATGAGGAATCCCATATTTTAAGAGCTTTTGAAGAAGCGTCTAAACGCTCAAATATTGTGATTGTAACTGGAGGTCTTGGCCCTACCAAAGATGATATTACAAAACACACGTTTTGTAAGTATTTTAATGATGAATTAGTTTTAGATAAAAAGGTTTTGGCACATGTCGAGGACATATTTACAAAATATGTGGACACTCCTATTTTAGAAGCCAATAAATCTCAGGCTTGGATTCCTTCACAAGCTATCACCCTACACAATGAATATGGAACTGCTCCAGGAATGTGGTTTGAAAAAAAGGGGGTCGTTTATATTTCTATGCCAGGAGTGCCTTATGAAATGAAATCCATATTGACCGAGCAAGTTATACCTAGACTTCAAGATCGATTTAAAACACCTTTTATCATTCACAAAACGGTTCTTACTTATGGATTAGGAGAAAGTGCCATTGCAGAGCGTATCGAAGATTGGGAAAATCAATTGCCTAAATTTATAAAATTAGCATACTTGCCAAGTCTAGGACGAGTAAGGTTAAGGTTGAGCGCTAGGGGAGAGGATGAGAAGCTGCTTAAAGAGGGTTTAATTACGGCTGTAGAACGTCTAAACAGAGTTATAGGCGATATTATAAAAGGATATGAAGATGAGCAAACTCTAGAAGAGCGCATCGCTCAAGCCTTTGTGGATCGCGGACAATCTTTAATTACAGCAGAAAGTTGTACCGGAGGACGGTTAGCCTCTAAGTTTACAGAAATACCTGGTGCTTCATCATATTTTATAGGATCTATCGTCAGTTATGCTACCTCTGCCAAAAATGATATACTTCATATTCCAAAGGTTCTTATTTCTAAGTACTCTGTAGTGAGTTCAGAAATCACTGAAGCAATGGCCAACAAAGCCAAAGCGATGTTTAAAGCTGATTATGCTATTGCAACAACGGGAAACGCAGGACCTTCCAAAGGAGATAGTGATGCAGAGATAGGAACGGTGTTTATCGCTATTGCTTCACCAGAAAAAACAGAAGTTCATGAATTTCAATTTGGAAAACATCGCGAAAGAGTGACTCAAAAAGCAGTGAATAAAGCCCTAGAGCTGATTTACGAAGCTATTTTAAAAAATTAAAAAACTCTGAGATTTATTTTTATTAATTGAGAAAAATGTCGTTAATTTGCATCCTGTTTTTAATAACACATAAAAGTATATATAATGTCAAGAGTTTGTGAGCTTACTGGAAAAAGAGCAATGTCCGGAAATAATGTTTCCAAAGCATTAAATAGAACTAGACGTAAATTTAGCGTCAACTTGGTTAAGAAAAGATTTTATATCCCAGGTGAGGATAAATGGATAACTTTAAAAGTATCCACTTCTATTTTGAAAACCATCAATAAGAAAGGAATCCACGCTGTTTTGAAAGATGCACGTGCTAAAGGATTCTTGACAAAATAGAGATTATAAAGCATTTATATTATGGCAAAGAAAGGAAATAGAGTTCAAGTAATTATGGAGTGTACAGAGCACAAAGAGTCTGGCCTTCCAGGGACATCTAGATACATTACAACGAAGAACAAAAGAAATACTCCAGATAGGTTAGAGCTTAAGAAGTTCAATTCTATTATGAAGAAAATGACTGTTCACAAAGAAATTAAATAAGTTATGGCAAAGAAATCGGTTGGTACAATACAAACAGGAGCAAAAAGACTTACCAAAGCTATTAAGATGGTAAGATCACCAAAATCAGGTGCTTATGTTTTTGTAGAAAAAATAATGACTCCAGAAGAAGTCAATGACTTTATAAAGACTAATTAAATTTAGTTTTTTATTATATATAAAGCTGTCGCATTTTATGTGATGGCTTTTTTGTGCTTTTTACTATCTTTGCGGTTATAATCAACAAGAAGTTGAGGTAAATAGAATTATATCACAGAAAAAATGAGTTTTTTCAAAAAAATATTTTCCAAAGAAAAGAAAGAGAAATTAGATGAAGGTCTCAAGAAATCTAAATCAGACTTTTTTGGTAAATTAAGTAAAGCGGTAGCCGGAAAATCTAAGGTAGACGAGAGTGTACTTGATGATTTAGAAGAAATTTTAGTCTCTAGTGACGTAGGAATTACAACTACCATTAAAATTATTAGCAGGATAGAGGCGAGGGTTGCTAAAAATAAATACTTAGGTACGGATGAGCTCAATTTGATTTTAAGAGAAGAAATCGCTGGTTTGTTGAGCGAATCTGAAAATGGAGAACTCGAGAGTTTGGAATTGCCCGTAAGTAAAAAACCTTATGTTATTATGGTCGTTGGCGTGAATGGTGTTGGTAAAACTACAACAATCGGTAAGCTGGCGAAACAATACAAGCTCAAGGGTAAAAAAGTGGTCCTTGGGGCTGGAGATACCTTTAGAGCCGCAGCTGTGGAACAGCTTCAGATTTGGGCAGATCGTGTAGGGGTGCCTATCGTTAAACAAAAAATGGGAAGTGATCCTGCTTCTGTTGCCTTCGATACTGTTCAGAGCGCCATTAAGCAAAATGCTGATGTTGTAATTTTGGATACTGCTGGCCGTTTACATAATAAAGTGAACTTGATGAACGAGCTCATAAAAATTAAACGGGTTATGCAAAAAGTTATCCCCAATATTCCTGATGAGGTTCTTTTGGTTTTGGATGGCTCTACAGGTCAAAATGCATTTGAACAAGCCAAGCAATTTACCGCTGCTACTCAGGTTACAGCCTTAGCGATTACTAAACTTGATGGCACAGCCAAAGGTGGTGTTGTGATTGGAATTAGTGATCAATTTAAAATTCCTGTAAAGTACATCGGTGTTGGCGAAGGTATTGATGACCTTCAGATCTTTAATAAATATGAATTTGTTGATTCTTTTTTTAGTAATAAATAATTATGACAGACCAAATACCAAAGCCTTTTTCATCGGACAAGAATAAATTGATTATCACTAAAATAATCGTGATCTATTCCGCTTTTTTTTTAATTCTTAAATTATCATCTATCTTTCAAGGCGGTTGGGTGATGGCTAATTTATTAATAGCCCTTCCCTTAGTTGTCCTCGGGTTATTAGGGTTTTATTTTTTGAAATCAAACTCTACCAACTGGATTTATGCTCTAGGTAGCATAGTTATTATTTCAGCTATACGGTACTATGAACAAGACTTAATCGTTTGGATTCATAATTCGATCTAAGTGGGTACATTAAATAAACACACTCAAGCTTTTATAATAGGTTTAAGGGTGTTAAATCATATTACAACTTAAGAGATTGTATATTCGCAATTAAATTTTCAAGAAGCAGATGAGGACAAAATCAATAAAAAAGAATAAAATCAATGTAGTCACCTTAGGGTGTAGTAAAAACATCTACGATTCCGAAGTTCTGATGGGACAACTCAAAGCCAACGGTAAAGAGGTTGCTCACGAAACAGAGGGTGATATAGTAGTGATTAATACCTGTGGTTTTATTGATAATGCAAAAGAAGAATCTGTCAATACAATTCTTGATTTTGTTCAGAAGAAAGAGAAAGGTGAAGTTAAAAAAGTGTTTGTGACAGGTTGCTTGTCAGAACGTTATAAACCAGACCTTCAAAAAGAAATACCTGACGTAGACCAATATTTTGGAACAACTGAACTCCCAGCGCTTCTTAAAGCCTTAGGAGCAGACTACAAACACGAACTTATTGGGGAGCGTATAACGACGACTCCAAAAAATTATGCTTTCCTAAAAATTGCTGAAGGTTGTGACCGTCCATGTTCATTTTGCGCAATACCGCTAATGAGAGGAATTCATAGATCTACACCGATCGAAGATCTTGTAAAAGAATCTAAAAGCCTTGCTGCAAATGGAGTTAAGGAACTAATATTGATTGCTCAAGACCTGACTTATTACGGACTTGATTTATATAAAAAGAGAAATTTAGCTGAATTGCTTAGGGAATTAGTTAAAGTAGAGGGTATAGAATGGATCCGTCTACATTACGCATTTCCAACTGGTTTTCCAGTCGACGTCCTTGACGTTATAAGGGAAGAGCCAAAAGTTTGCAATTATATTGATATTCCATTGCAGCACATTTCAGACCATATACTGAAATCTATGCGAAGAGGAACTACTCATAAGAAAACAACAGACTTGCTTATCAAGTTTAGAAAAGAAGTTCCTCAGATGACCATCAGAACTACACTAATCGTAGGTTATCCTGGTGAGACTGAAGAAGATTTTGAAGAGTTAAAACAATGGGTAGAGGAGATGCGTTTTGAGCGTCTTGGCTGTTTCACCTATTCTCATGAAGAAAATACACATGCTTATAACCTTGAGGATGACGTGCCTGAAGAAGTTAAAATGCAACGTGCTAATGAAATTATGGAGATTCAGTCACAAATATCTTGGGAGTTGAATCAACAAAAAATTGGAAAAACCTTCAAATGTGTCATCGATCGAAAAGAAGGCAATTACTTTGTAGGAAGAACGGAATTTGATTCACCTGATGTGGATAATGAAGTTCTTATAGATAGCAAATTACATTACTTAAAAACGGGAGATTTCACTCATATAAAAATAACTGAAGCTGCTGATTTTGATTTGTATGGTGAGCCGGTTTTAGTAGAAGCTATTTTGAATTAATTTAACTTTAATAGCCTTTCATCACCCTTATTTATATTTGTGAAGATTCAAACTTAAATTTATGGCCGACTGTTTATCTTTCCGTTCAACAGGTTATTTTAGTGATCTTATTTCAGATTATATCGAGCAAAACCAAGATTTAAAGTTGTTTTATAATAGATTTCCATCCATTGAAAGTTTTAAAGATCAAATTACAGAAAAGCAGAAGGGTTATGATGATGATAACAGAAAGGTTTTAGTTGAAGTTCTGAAAGAACAATACCAGACCCTATCATCATCGGAGGATACTAAATCTCATATTGAATCCCTTCAAGAACCTTCTACATTCACAGTAACCACTGGGCATCAGCTTAATTTATTCACAGGTCCGCTTTATTTTCTTTATAAAATAGTTTCTACACTAAATTTAGCTAAATCGCTAAAGGAAAACTATCCAGATTTTAATTTTGTTCCTGTTTATTGGATGGCCACAGAAGACCATGATTTTGAAGAAATTAATTATTTTAATTTTCAACAGAAGAAGTTAGAGTGGAAAACCAATGCTCAAGGAGCTGTAGGTCATTTATCTACTGCGGGTTTAGATCAACTTAGTAAGTCCATTGAAACAGAATTTGGGGAAAGTGATAATGCTGAATATCTAAAAAATCTATTTAAAGAGGCCTATCTAAAGCACGAAACCCTTGCTGAAGCTACACAGTTTTTAGCTAACGAATTATTTGGAGACTACGGGCTGGTCATTTTGGATGCTGATGATGCCCGCTTGAAGTTCAAGTTTAGTAAGCAAATAAAAAATGATTTAGTCTATCACACTGCTTT
Source organism: Psychroflexus sp. MES1-P1E (assembly GCF_002836055.1). Lineage (GTDB taxonomy): Bacteria > Bacteroidota > Bacteroidia > Flavobacteriales > Flavobacteriaceae > Psychroflexus. The sequence goes on along the minus strand of NZ_PJBS01000315.1, from coordinate 13,388 downwards.
TCGTCAAATCGAGAAGCAATCAGATAAACTGTCTAAACTCGGGTATAGCGTTCAAGTCAACCCAAGAGAAATCAATCTTTTTTATTTGCATGAAAAAACACGATCTAGAATAGTCCAAAAAGATGAAAACTACTATGTGTTGGATACCGATTTGAAATTCACAAAAGCAGAAGTTTTAGATTTGGTCGATCAACATCCAGAGCGTTTTTCGCCCAACGTAGCGCTAAGGCCGCTTTACCAAGAAGTGATTTTACCAAATTTAGCATACATTGGAGGAGGAGGTGAGTTGGCTTATTGGTTGGAATTGAAATCTTATTTTAAAGCGGAAAAGGTGACCTTCCCTTCTCTCGTTTTACGAAATTCAGTTTTGCTATACTCAGATAAAACCTCGAGTAAGCTCAATACATTAAATGCTAAAATTCAAGACCTTTTTCTTTCACCAGAAGAGCTAGAAGCCCAGCATACCAAAAAACTCTCAAAGATAGATATCGATTTTGGAAAGCAGAAGCAGGTCTTAGAGAAGCAATTTGAAGATTTATATGAGCTGGCTAAAAACACAGATAAATCATTTTATGGTGCTGTTGCAGCACAAGAGAAAAAGCAAAAAAACGGTCTAGATCATCTTGAGAAGCGTCTGCTAAAAGCACAAAAGCGTAGATTAAAGTCAGAGAATGAACTTGTCTTGAAGATACAAACGGTGTTATTTCCAAAGCGATCACTTCAAGAGCGATCTCTAAATTTTAGTGAAATCTACATAGATTATGGAGCGCGTTTGATCCCTGAATTAATGGAAGAACTGGACCCTTTTCAAATGAAGTTCCTCTGCCTAGAGTTAACCATTTACAATAAAAAACATTAAATTATGAAAAGCATGCACGCCGTAGACATGGATACTATCGAAATGACACTCGATATCATGAAATACGCTATCAATAGAATATCGAATACTTCTCCAGAGTTGGGTAAACCAAAACAGGAAAAAGAGCTTTTAAAACTTGTTGGAGATACCGTTACCAAAGAAGGTATTGGAGGTGAGAAAGCGTTCCAATTGTTTAAAGATGTTTTGGTGAAAGCTGCTGTACCTGTAGATCACCCTCGACATTTGGCTTTTGTTCCTGCTGCTCCTACACGTGCTGCAGTGTTATTTGATTTGGTGACCTCGGCTGCAAGTATTCATGGTGCCTATTGGATGACTGGCGGTGGTGGTATTTTTTGCGAAAATCGAGCAATGGAGTGGTTGGTGTCTCTTACTGGAATGCCAGAAGGAACTTTTGGAGTTTTTACCAGTGGTGGAACTGCAGCCAATCTTTCAGCAATAGTGACGGCTAGAGAGTATTGGAGGTCTTTAGATGATGAAAATAAAGCATTGAAGGGTTTGATTATTACTTCTAGTGGAGCCCACTCTTCCGTAAAATCTATGGCGCAAGTTATTGATGCCGAAATTATTACTGTAGATAATAATGATGAACACAAACTCACACAGGAGTGTTTGGAAAAAGAAATCAAAGGTTTGTCTGTATTTGACAGGAAGCGATTATTTGCTGTGGTAGCGACAGGAGGAACCACAAACGCTGGGATTATTGATGATTTGAGTGGCGTTGCCGAAGTGTGTGAGCGAGAGAACTTATGGTTTCACGTTGATGCTGCTTATGGGGGTGCAGCTTTGGCTGCTCCTTCTGTAAGACATCTATTTAACGGTATTGAAAAAGCAGATAGCGTGACTATAGATCCTCATAAATGGATGTTCTCTCCTTACGACTGTGGAGCGATTATTTATAAAAATATGGATCTAGCTAGTAATGCCCATTCCCAAAAAGGAGCTTACTTAGATATCTTTAAAGACGAAGGAGCTCAAGGGTTTAATCCATCAGATTATCAAATTCAATTGACAAGACGCCTTAGAGGTTTGCCTTTATGGTATTCTTTGGCAATGCACGGTACAGATCGATATACTGTAGCAATAGAAAGAGGTCTTGAATTAGCAAATAACGCTGCTAAACAAATTGAACAATTGCCTTTTGTAGAACTGGTTCGAGAGCCTGGATTATCCTGTGTTTTATTTTCTAGACTAGGGTGGACTGCAGATGATTACAGAGAATGGACCTATACCAATCACGATAGTGGTTTCGCTTTAGTCACTCCTACCAAATGGACTGGGAAGGACGGTGAAATTACCTGTGCTAGGTTTTGCTTTATCAATCCAGATACAACTGAAAAGGACGTTAAAGAGATATTAGAGTCTATGAAATAAACCCTTTAAAAACAAGACCTCCTCATTTTCTAATGAGGAGGTCTTGTAAATTTAATTTATGTTCGTTATGAAGTGTGCTATAATTTCTGAATCGGAATTTCCACGAAAGTATCATCCCAACCCATCAAAAGGTCGGAGCCATATTCGGTAGGTTTAAAAGTGACAGAGAAATCTTCAAGAGTAGCGGCTGTATTTCTTGCCATCACAGTTGTTCTTAATACATCTAAAGAGTCCTTATAGCTGTATGCTCCCCAAGTGTTGATTACTTTATTAATTATAACAACCCAGTTTTCTTTATTAGGAATGGTATATAGTGTATAAGTGCCAGCTTTTACTTTTTCACTATTAAAAAGAACATCTTCATAAAATGTAATTTCTGTAGCTTCGTTTGCTCCTGTCCTCCATATTTCACCATAGGGAACTAAGTCTCCAAAGATAACGCGATTCTTCTTTTTTGGCCTGCTGTAAATGATTCTAGCCAGTGGGGAGTTGTTTTGATTCCTTGTGATTACAGCATCCATCGGACTTTTATCCAGATCTTTAAAATCTTGCGCAGATAAGGATACTGTTGTAAGCATAAGCACAAGGGGGAGACATAAGTTGAGTAATTTCATTTTTTTAATTTTTTATCAAATTAAATCTATGGATTCTCCTTTTGAGTTTAATTTGTGTTAAAGTAATATATAATTTTACTAAAATTGGATTCTAAGCTGACATCATACTAATCTAAAGCAAAATACTGCAATTGAAATTAACTTCAATAAAATCGATTTAAGTAGGTTAAAATCATCAGAAAACATATCCAATTTACTATATTTGTCTGTTGTTAATTTAATAAAAGTTATGAGCGAAGAAGTCAAAAAACACAATTATTCAGCTGATAGTATTCAGGCTTTAGAAGGGATGGAGCACGTGAGAATGCGCCCATCTATGTATATAGGAGATGTTGGAGAAAGAGGTCTTCATCACTTGGTATACGAAGTAGTTGATAATTCCATAGATGAAGCTATGGGAGGGTATTGTGATAAGATTGACTTAGTCATAAATGAAGACGGATCTGTCACCACCTTAGATAATGGTCGTGGTATTCCTATCGATTTACATAAAAAAGAAGGCGTATCTGCTTTAGAAGTGGTTATGACCAAAATTGGAGCAGGAGGGAAGTTTGATAAAGACTCCTACAAGGTTTCTGGTGGACTTCATGGCGTAGGAGTTTCAGTTGTAAATGCATTGTCTATTAAACTTCATGCCAGAGTATTTAAAGATGGAAGAGTTTGGGAGCAAGAGTACGAAAGAGGGAAAGCCATCTATCCTGTTAAACCTACTGGAGATACTGAACATAATGGAACGGAGATCACCTTTAAACCCGATTATGAAATTTTTCAAGAGTCTGTTGAATTTAAATATGAAACTCTTGCTAAGCGTTTAAGAGAGCTTTCTTACTTAAATAAAGGCATAAGAATATCTATAATCGATAAGCGTCAAACTAATGATGACGGCGAGTATAGACAGGATGAATTTTATTCTGAAGAAGGGTTAAAAGAATTTATAAGGTTTATAGACCAAAATAGGGAGCCCATCATCACCGATGTAATCTCTATGGAAAGTGAAAAAAATAACATTCCTGTAGAAGTTGCTATGGTGTATAACAACTCGTATAGTGAGAATCTACATTCTTATGTAAATAACATCAATACCCATGAGGGGGGAACTCACCTCTCAGGATTTAGGAGAGGCTTAACCGCAACTCTAAAGAAATATGCAGATAATTCTGGTCTTCTAGATAAGTTGAAATTTGAAATCACAGGTGATGATTTTAGAGAGGGACTCACCGCGATAGTCTCTGTGAAAGTGGCTAACCCTCAATTTGAAGGACAAACAAAAACTAAGTTAGGAAATAGAGAATTGACTTCTGCTGTATCTCAGGCAGTTACCGAAATGCTGGAGATTTACCTTGAAGAAAATCCTAATGATGCTAAAACCATTGTGCAAAAAGTGATGCTTGCTGCACAGGCAAGACATGCTGCTAAAAAAGCACGTGAAATGGTTCAGCGTAAAACCGTCATGAGTGGAGGGGGACTTCCAGGTAAGCTTTCTGACTGTTCAGAACAAGATCCAGAAGCTTGCGAAGTATTTCTAGTAGAGGGTGATTCTGCTGGTGGTACGGCTAAGCAAGGACGAGACAGGAAATTTCAAGCTATTTTGCCACTTAGAGGTAAAATTCTGAATGTTGAAAAAGCGATGCAACATCGTGTTTTTGAAAACGAAGAAATCAAGAATATTTATACGGCTCTTGGTGTAACTATAGGTACTGAAGAAGATAGTAAAGCCTTGAACCTTTCTAAATTAAGATACCATAAAGTAATTATAATGTGTGATGCGGATGTGGATGGTAGCCACATTGCCACACTCATCCTGACGTTCTTTTTCAGATATATGAAAGAGCTTATAGAAGCCAGTCATATTTATATCGCTACTCCTCCTTTATATTTAATTAAAAAAGGAAGTAAAAAGCGTTATGCTTGGAATGAAAAAGAAAGGAATGAAATTGTAAATGAATACAAGACTTCAGTGAGCGTTCAACGTTATAAAGGTCTTGGAGAGATGAATGCAATACAACTTTGGGATACGACTATGAATCCTGAAAACAGAATTCTAAGACGCGTTACTATTGTCGATATGGCTGAAGCGGATAGGATCTTTTCAATGTTGATGGGAGATGAGGTTCCACCTCGCAGAGAGTTTATCGAACAAAATGCAGTTTATGCGAATATTGATGCTTAAATAATATATATCATGAAACATTATAGGTCTGTAATTTGTTTAATTTTTTTTATTTCATTTTCAGTAACCTATTCACAGAATGGTATTGAGAATCTATTATCTTCTGGTTTAGAAGATGCCAATAGATTTATGAATCTTTATGCAGAACCAGGTTCTGAAGCCTTGATTTATGGTCTTTCTAATGGGTGGTATAATTCAGCTAAGGTCAAAGGGCTTGGTGGTTTTGAAATTTCATTTATTGCAGGAGTTTCTCAAATTCAAGATAATAACACAAGGTTTATCTTAAATGAAAATGACTATGATTTTTTAAGATTCGCTACGGGGCCAAGTGAACAGGAGGTGGGTACTTTATTTGGTCAGAATTCCCCTGACATTAATATGAACATTTTAGAGGGAAATCAAACTATAGGCTCAATCTCTTTACCGCAAGGTCTTGGTTCAGAAAACATAGAATACATTCCTAATCTAATAATTCAAGGGAGTGTAGGTCTCCCTTTTAGTACAGAACTCAAGTTGAGGTTTTTACCAGAAATTGAAACTAAAGATGTTACTTCCCAGTTCTATGGTGCAGGATTACAACATGAGTTTACAAATTGGATTCCTGGCTTAAAGCTTTTACCTATTGCATTCTCTGGTTTTGTAGGATACAACAGTTTTGAAGGAGAATACAAGTTTTCAGAGCAAAGCAGTTTTATTTCTGGTACCAATCAATCCATTTCTACCGATATCGACTCTTGGCACTATGCAATTTTAGTTTCTACAAAACTACCTATTATTAATTTTTATGGGAGTATAGGAGGGGTTTCTGGATCTGCAGTTACTCGATTAAAAGGAGAATATATCGTCAATACTGGCGTTTCAGAAGTCCAAGGTGATACTTTTATAGACCCTTTGCGTTTAGATACATCAGTAAATGGGTATAGAGCAACTCTAGGTACAAAATTATCATTGGCTTTTTTTAAACTGAATATCGATTATAGTTTTCAAGAGTACAATAGCCTAAATGTTGGAATTAATTTTGGAATTTAGTTACTAATTATATAAAACAATTAAAGATGAAAATTACAGTAGTAGGTGCAGGTGCAGTAGGCGCTAGTTGTGCAGAGTATATAGCTATAAAAGATTTTGCTTCAGAAGTAGTTCTGCTTGATATTAAAGAAGGCTTTGCCGAGGGAAAAGCTATGGACTTAATGCAAACTGCAACGCTCAATGATTTCGATACAAAAATTACAGGAACCACTGGAGATTATTCAAAAACAAAAGATTCTCAAGTGGCGGTTATCACCTCTGGAATTCCTAGAAAACCAGGAATGACTAGAGAAGAACTCATTGGTATTAATGCTGGAATTGTAAAAGATGTTGCTACTCAATTGGTAAAGCACTCTCCTGATGTTACAATTATAGTCGTAAGCAATCCAATGGATACGATGACTTATCTTGCTCATAAAGAACTAGGACTTCCAAAAAATAGAATTATTGGAATGGGAGGTGCTCTAGATAGTGCAAGATTCAAATATAGATTAAGTGAGGCATTAGGCTGCCCGGGTTCTGATGTTGAAGGCATGGTAATAGGAGGGCATAGTGATACAGGAATGCTTCCGTTAACTCGTTTAGCAACTAGAAATAGTGTGAGAGTAACTGAATTTTTATCAGAAGAGCGTTTGGATCAAGTGTCTGAAGACACTAAAGTTGGAGGAGCTACTTTAACGAAATTGCTAGGTACAAGTGCTTGGTATGCTCCAGGAGCTGCGGTTTCTTCTCTTGTTCAATCTATAGTTTGTGATCAAAAGAAAATGTTCCCTTGTTCTACTTTATTAGATGGAGAATATGGTCTAAAAGATCTTTGTATTGGTGTTCCAGTTATCATCGGAAAAAATGGAATTGAAAAAATTGTTGAGATAGATCTCAATGATGCCGAAAAAGCAAAACTTAAAGAAAGTGCAGAAGCTGTGAGAAAGACAAATGGTCTTTTAGAGTAAGTTTCTGATTCATATAACTTTAAACCCGACTTAGGTCGGGTTTTCTGATTGTTTTCGATATCGATTCGGACTTTTGACCACAAAAAAAGATGACTCAAAAGTTAAAATTATCTTTAATAAAAAAATTGCCATTTCTATATCGAAAACCTATATTTGCCTGATTTAAAACAAGACACTAATAATTTTAAGAATGCAGAATAAAGGACTCATTAAACTATTTGCTGTACTATTTGCTTTGGTAAGTATATATCAATTGTCATTTACTTTTATAGCGAGTAACGTTGAAACAGAAGCAGAAACTTTCGCAGAAAGTGAAATACCAGAAAGTGTAGAAAACTTTACACAGGAAAGGAATAATGCTGCCGAACAGTATCTAGACTCCATCGGGAATGAGTCAATTTTTGCAGGTATTAGCTACAATACTGCAAAAGGTAAAGAGCTCAATAAAGGCTTGGATTTGAAGGGAGGTATCAATGTTATACTTCAAATATCGGTCGGTGATTTATTAAAAGGTTTAGCTAATAATTCAAAAGATCCTGCTTTTAATCAAGCTCTAGCTGATGCTGGCGAAGCAAGGAAAAATAGTCAAGACAGCTTTTTGGAATTGTTTTATCAGGCTTTTGAAAGTAAAGAAGGAGCTAGTTTAGCTTCTCCTGATATTTTTGGAACTAAAGCTTTATCCGATGAGGTAAGCTTTGATATGGAAAACAGCAGTGTGAAGCCAATTATCAATAGGAAAATTGATGAAAGTGTGACTTCAGCTTTTGAGGTCTTAAGAGAACGTATTGATAAATTTGGTGTTACACAACCTAACATTCAACGTCTTGGAGATTCTGGAAGAATTTTAATCGAACTTCCAGGGGCTAAAGACATCAGCAGAATTCAAAACCTTTTGCAGAGTACTGCTCAGCTTGAATTTTGGGATGTTTATAGAGCTAATGAATTCTCGGATTACTTAGTAACCGCAGATGCTATTGTTTCTGAAAATATCAAAAGTGAGACTGAAAAGTCTGAAGATTCCCAAGTAGAAGTGGAGGAACAAGGAGAGACTGAAACTGACGATTTAGAAAGTTTACTTTCTTCTGAAGATGAAGAAATTGAAGATTTTTCAAAATCCAATCCTCTTTTAAGTTTGGTTCAGACTGTTGGACAACCTCAAGGCCCTATTATAGCGTATTTTGCTATAAAAGATACTGCTAAAGTGAATTCCTACCTATCAATGCCTCAGGTTAAATCTCAATTGCCTGCTGGTAAAAAGTTCGCTAAATTTGTTTGGGGAAAACCAGCAAAGGATTCAGAAATAATTGAATTATATGCCTTAAAAGGCAATAGAAATAACGAGCCACAATTAAGTGGTGCTGTAGTTACAGATGCTCAACAAACTTACGATCAAGTAGGTCGTCTAGCAGTGAGTATGCAAATGGATGGACGTGGTTCTAAAATTTGGGAAGATATGACAGGTAAAGCGTCCTCTCAAGGTTCTCAAATTGCTATCGTCTTAGACAATATCGTGTATTCTGCACCAGGTGTTTCAAGTGGTCCTATAACTGGAGGTAGAAGTGAAATTTCAGGAGAATATTCTATTGAAGAGGCGCAAGATTTAGCGAATGTTTTAAGAGCTGGTAAACTTCCTGCTTCAGCAAATATTGTACAAAGTGAGATAGTAGGACCTTCTTTAGGTCAAGAAGCTATTGACAGTGGAGTTTTATCTTTTGGAATCGCTCTTATTTTTGTTCTTCTTTACATGATTTTCTATTATGGAAAAGCTGGGCTCTATGCTGATATTGCTCTAGTTGTAAACATTTTATTCATATTTGGAGTTTTATCTGGACTTGGAGCTGTTCTCACCTTACCCGGTATCGCTGGTATAGTTCTTACCATTGGTATGTCTGTAGATGCAAACGTTCTTATCTTTGAAAGGATAAGAGAAGAACTTGCAAAAGGCAAAACACAAGCCGAAGCCATTAGCGACGGTTTTAAAAATGCGCTGTCGTCTATACTTGATGCCAATATTACCACAGGTCTTACTGGATTAATTCTTTTGACTTTTGGTACAGGACCAATTAAAGGCTTTGCAACCACTTTATTAATCGGTATCGTCACTTCATTATTCTGTGCGATTTTCTTAACCCGACTATTTATTGCTGGAGGAGGGAAAAAAGGTAAATCTTTACCATTCTCTACAGGTATAACTAAGAATTGGTTTTTGAATATTGACATCGACTTCTTAAAGAAAAGAAAAGTTGCTTATATTATCTCTGCGCTAGCTATACTTATCAGTATAGGTTCTTTAGCTACCAAAGGCCTTAACCAAGGTGTAGATTTTGTTGGAGGAAGAAGCTATACAGTAAGATTTGAGCAACCAGTAAACCCTACTGAAATCCAAACTAAATTGGTTCAAGATTTACTGAGTGTAGAAGCAAAAACTTACGGCTCTTCAAGTCAGCTTAAAATTACAACTAATTATAAAATCGAAGAGGAAGGAACGGTCATAGATGACGAGATTCAAGCCATTCTATTTAATAATTTAAAAGAGTATCTCCCAGGAGGAATGATATTAAAATCCTTTAAGGTTGGTGAATCTGGAAATGATGAAAAAGAGTTTGGTATCATGTCTTCTATAAAAGTGGGGCCAACGATTGCAGACGATATTAAGACGGCATCGTATTATGCTATCATCGGATCTCTTATTGTTGTTTTCTTATATATTCTTTTGAGATTTAGAAGATGGCAATTTTCTCTAGGTGCTGTAGCTGCTGTTATTCATGATGTCATTATAGTTTTAGGTCTTTTCTCACTACTCTCTAATGTATTACCGTTTAGTCTAGAAATAGATCAAGCATTTATTGCTGCGATTCTTACGGTTATTGGTTATTCTTTGAATGATACAGTCGTTGTTTTTGATAGAATCAGAGAATATTTCAATGAGCATCCAACTTGGAAGATGAACAAACTGGTTAACTTAGCAGTAAGTTCTACGATAAGTAGAACAATCAATACCTCTTTAACCACACTTGTCGTATTGACAGCCATTTTTATTTTCGGTGGAGATAGCATTAGAGGATTTATGTTTGCTCTTATTATAGGGGTGGTTGTAGGTACATATTCTTCTGTATTTATTGCAACGCCTATTATGTTTGATTCAGTTAAGAAAAAAGGAATTGATCTTAGCATAACTGTAGCTGAAGAAAAAGGCCAAGTTAATGCTTAGTACAATAATCTTATAACTTCATAAAAAAAGCCTTGAAATTATTTTCAAGGCTTTTTTTATGTCTAGTTCGTATGAGATATGGCTACCATCGAATGATAACACTTCCCCAGGTGAAACCACTTCCAAAAGCAGCCATAACTACTAAGTCTCCTTTTTTAATTTTTCCTTCTTCCCAAGCCTCCGTGAGCGCTATAGGGATAGAAGCTGCAGTTGTGTTTCCATATTTTTCGATATTGTTAAGGACTTGGTCATCCTTCAAGCCAAATTTCTTTTGAATAAATTGAGAAATCCTTAGATTCGCTTGATGAGGGATAAACATATCGATATCCTCCTTGGTTAAGTTATTGAATTTTAAGCCTTCTTCAATCACTTGAGAGAACCTTGAGACTGCATGTTTAAAAACAACCTGTCCATTCATTTTTGGAAAGTAAGGAATATTTTCTTGCGAGTTTTCAGCGATGATTTCTGGCACCCATTTCTCAGTCGACGGACCTCTTAAAGATAATTCGTCAATATATTCACCTTCCGAGTGTAAGTGTGACGATAAAATTCCTGACTCATCGTCACTTCTGCTCAAAATAGCCGCACCTGCACCATCACCAAATATGACAGACACGTGGCGGCTTCTATTGGTCATGTCCAGTCCACCACTATGGTTTTCACTTCCAATTACAAGCACATTTTTATACATACCTGTTTTTATAAATTGATCGGCTACAGAAAGTCCATAAACGAAACCACTACACTGGTTTCTAACATCCAATGCAGGACAGGTTTTAATATTCAATTCTTTTTGAATCTGAACACCACAGCCTGGAAAGTAATAATCTGGGCTTAACGTCGCGAAAATGATAAGTTCTATATCATCTTTGTCAATTTGCGCTCTTTCTATAGCCAGTCGAGCTGCTTTTAAGCCCATTACTGCAGTAGAATTCCCGTCTCCTTTTTTAATATGGCGCCTTTCTTTTATGCCCGTTCGTTCTTGAATCCATTCATCGGAGGTATCCATAACTTTACTCAAGTCTTCGTTTGTAACGACGTGCTCAGGGACAAATTTTCCTAAACCTATTATTTTTGATGTATACATTGAATTAAATATTTAGCAACGCAAGTTACTTATAATTGAGGATTCCTTAAGATTAAGACCAAAAAAAAACGCTCTTCTACTAATTTTCAAAGAGCGTTTCTTAATCAACTTAATCAATAACCTTCAGATGATTTACATATATTTCTTGTAATCATTAATATCAACCTTTGCATTCAAATCGTGAAGCAAATTATAAAGACCAAAAAATGTTCGGTTAATATAAAGGAAATGCTTACTTCCTCTGTTACCATTCATTTTTCTTAATTCTTTATCACTACTATACTTTTCGCTTAATCCTGAAATCTTAGACCAAAATTCTGCATCTCCAAAGTCAAATGTCTCTTTATGAAATGGGCTGGTAAATAAGCTAAGCATCTCGTGAAATAAAGATGAGAAGTATTCGATTTCCCTTTCAGAATCATCGGGTCTTATGATTTCTAATTCTTTAAGCTTTTCAAAAAAGAATTCGGGGTTATTTATATTTTTAGGTATTGCCAATTCAAAATAGGGTGTGTAAAATTGAAGTGGAATTGTTTTGATACATCCAAAATCGATGGCGATTAAATTATAGTCTTTATCGATTAAGAAATTTCCTGGATGAGGATCAGCATGGACTTCCTTAAGTTTGTGAAATTGGAACATATAAAAATTCCAAAGGGTTTGTCCTATTGAATTCCCTGTCTCTTCACTAAATTCTAACTTAACAAAATCACTTAGATGTTTACCATCCATCCAGTCCATGGTAATAATTCGCTCACTTGATAAATTCTCATAATACTTTGGAAACTTCAAGTTCGGAATCACTGCACACGCTTTAGAAATACGTTGACTTTGTTCAACCTCAAGGATATAATCTGTTTCCTCTATGAGTTTATCTTCAATTTCTTTAAAGTATCTTTTAGAATCTTCACCTTTTAAGTTAAACATCCTTGTCGCTATAGGCTTAACCATCGCAAGGTCAGAACTAATGCTCTCTGCTACTCCTGGATATTGAATCTTTATAGCGTACTTATTGCCATCTTTTTCAGCCCTGTGAACTTGACCAATACTCGCTGCGTTTACTGAATCTGCAGTGAATTTGTCGAAGATTTCTTCTGGGTACTTACCGTTATACTTTTTGAACGTTCTTCTCACTAAAGGTGCAGATAGAGGAGGAACACTAAATTGAGCTAAACTAAATTTTTCCACATAGGCACTTGGCAACAGACTCTTGTCCATGGATAGCATCTGTGCTACCTTAAGCGCACTCCCTTTTAGATTTTTTAATCCATCATAAATATCGTTGGCATTGTCTTCATCCAGACTATCTCTAGTCAATTCCGGGTTGAAGGCTTTTTTGGAATAATACTTTAAATAATTAGCGCCAACTTTAGTCCCTGTTCCAATTAATTTTGAAGTACGACTAAATTTGCCTGTGGGTATTTTATCAATTGTTTTCATCGCTTATTTCATTGTTTCTTTGTAAAGGAATTTCCCGAAATCAAAAACCTTTTCAAGTGGGGTATTATCAAGTACGTCGAAAATGGTGTTGACGGATTTTTCAATAGCAACATCTGTTTTTTCAAAATCTGCTGATTTATCATCTTTCCAGAATTTTAACAGAAATAAAAATTGAATCCATGCTGCTTCAGAATAGATAGATTCATTTCGTTTTAGAAAGCTGTAAGACTTTTCATCATTGTCATCTTCTATCAACTCCTTTGCAAAAGATTTGATATTTCTCCGCAAGCCTTTTAATTGTTTTAAGTTTTTAAGCTGATCCTCATTTTCCTCAAGAACATAAAGTACGTAACTTCTATTGGCAGTCAAAATTTCAAAAAAGGTAAAAAAGAAGGTGAGCATTTTCTCTCTACTTCCATAATTAGCCACTTCTTCATTTTGATTCATCAGGGAATGGGCATTATCAAAAAAGGATTCCCAGATATCTTCCCTTAGGGCTTGAAAATTTCCAAAGTATTTATAAAAATCTTTTTCTTCAAATTTGTTATCCTTAGCAAACTTATAAACCGACCTAGGAATGTGTTCATGCTCTAAGACATGATCCATATAATAAGTTATGATGTCGATCTTAGATAA